>NZ_JASGFM010000002.1:0-366382 GCF_047605565.1 Labrys sp. (in: a-proteobacteria) | reverse complement strand
AAGGCGTCACCGAGCGATAGGCGCTGTTGCCGATCACCAGAGCCGCCTTCTGGGCTGCGCCGGCCGGCAACGCGCCTGCCAGAACGACAGCGGCAAGGAAGAACAGACGGATCAGGCAGGCCATGATGAGGTCTCAGGAGGGCAAGGGCGCGACATTATCTCCGCCAGCGCGCGCAAATCAAACGTGACAGCGCCATGCGAACGCCTCAAAGATGGAAGCAGACAGGCTTTTCTACATGGGAGCGCTCAACAGCTCCCCTCTTTCGACAGTCAGGTGCGTTGTGATCGAATATGTCCGCCGAATCCTCGATGCCCGTGTCTATGACGTGGCCCAGAGAACGCCCCTGGACCCGATGGTGCGGCTCAGCCAGCGCCTGAATGCGGAAATCCTGCTCAAGCGCGAGGATCTCCAGCCGATCTTCTCCTTCAAGATCCGTGGCGCCTATAACCGCATCGCACGCCTGTCGCAGGAGGCCAAGGCCGCCGGCGTGATCTGCGCTTCGGCCGGCAACCACGCCCAGGGCGTCGCCCTTTCGGCAACGAAACTCGGCATCGCCGCCACCATCGTCATGCCGATCACCACCCCGCGCATCAAGGTCGACGCCGTGCGCTATTGGGGCGGCAAGGTCGTGCTCAAGGGCGACGTCTTCGACGAAGCCTACGCCCATGCCAGGGAACTCGAACGCGAGCACGGCCTCACCTTCGTGCATCCCTATGACGATGGTGACGTCATCGCCGGCCAGGGCACCGTGGGCGTCGAGATCCTGCACCAGCATCCCGACCCGATCGAGGCGGTTTTCGTGCCGATCGGCGGCGGCGGCCTGGCCGCCGGCATCGCCTCCTACGTCAAGTTCCTGCGTCCGGAGACGAAGGTGATCGGTGTCGAGCCCGTCGACGCCGCCTCGATGAAGGCGGCCATCGAGGCCGACGAGCGGGTGGTGCTTGATCGTGTCGGCCTGTTCGCCGACGGTGTCGCGGTACGCCAGGCAGGTGAAGAGACCTTCCGGATCTGCCGGGAACTGCTGGACGACGTCCTGGTCGCCGACACCGACGCCATGTGCGCCGCAATCAAGGACATTTTCGAGGACATGCGGGTGCTGTCCGAACCGGCCGGCGCCCTGTCGTTGGCAGGCCTGAAGGCCTATGCCCAGGCAAATCCTGAGAGAAGCGGCGCGCTGATCGCCGTCAACAGCGGCGCCAACCTCAATTTCGACCGCCTGCGGCATGTCGCCGAACGCGCCGAGGTGGGCGAGGCTCGCGAGATCCTGCTCGCCGTCACCATCCCAGAGGAGACGGGCAGCTATCGCCGCTTCATCGACGTGCTGGGCAACCGCATCGTCACCGAGTTCAACTATCGCTATGCCGGCGGCAGCCAGGCCCATGTCTTCGTCGGCCTGAAGCTGGCCGATGCCAAGCGCCAGAAGAGCGAGATCGTCGGTCAGCTCGAGCGGCTCGGCTATGGCGTCGTCGACATCAGCGCCGACGAGACCGCCAAGCTGCATGTGCGCTACATGGTGGGAGGACGGGCGCCCGGTCTCACGGACGAATTGGTGCTGCGCTTCGAGTTTCCCGAACGTCCCGGCGCCCTGCTCCGCTTTCTCGACGGTGTCGGCTTCGACTGGAACATCACCCTGTTCCACTACCGCAATCACGGCGCCGATTATGGCCGCGTGTTGGTTGGAATCCAGGTTCCCGAGGCTGATCGGCCGCGCCTTTTCGAACGTTTGGGAGAGCTCGGCTACCCCTATGAGGACGAGAGCGCCAACGACGCCTATCGCCTCTTCCTGCGCGGCTGAACGGCCTGCTGCCAGGCACGCACCACCCTTCACGAAAAATTAAGCAATAACAAATGGTTAAGGCTCCTGGCGGAGCCTGCCGCCGCTATGCTCCACGCCCATAGCAGCAATGCCGAATAACATGCCCACGGCGTGCATTTCGACACTACATAAACACCGAAAAGTCGCAATAAGTCTTACAAGTAGAGACGAGGCGTTAACTGCGCCGCGTTACAATGAAAGGTGAGTTGGAGTCAGTACGATGCGTTTGGCGGGATTGTTTACAGCGAAGGACGGATTTGAAGAAGGCGACATAGCTGGAGTGACGATCGATGTCGTCACCGGTCTGCTTGCCGGTCTCGCCCTGATTATCGGTGTCTGGCTGCTCGGCAGCGCACTGAACGCGGATGCCAGCCATATCGCCTCGGCGCTGGCCCGCTGAGAACGCATCGATCATCACGGATGACGTGAAGCAGTCCGGTCCCCCGCCGTGGGAAACCAGACCGCTTCATCATGCTCACGATGACGCAGCTGTCGTACCGCCCGGTCGCAGCGACTATTTGCTCATCGAATTCTTGATCACGCCGACGATGACCTGAAGGATCGCGCCACCGGCACCGCCACCGATGACGTTGGTGACGATCGAGCCGATGTCGAAATTCCCCGACTGCATGGAGGCCGCCACGGACGGCCAAACGGCGGTGATGATCTGGCCGAGCACGCCGCCGCCGACCAGGCCGGCGATGATGTTGCCGATATTGCCCATGTCGAATTGCGGCAGAGCCTTGCCGGAGCCGGCGCCGCCGAGCGCGCCCGCTACCAGGTTGATAAGAATCTGTTCCATTGTCGACTTCCACTTTCAGTGGCGGCTGGTTGCTGGAAAGATGACCGCCTGCGACAATTTGTACAGATTCTGGTTTCGTTTCAATTAATCCGCGAATCGAGCAACGCTTCAGGAGGCCTTACACAAAGTAAAATCTGTGTATTTCGCTTCTGCAGCGCTTCGCCGTCTCGGTGGAGAGCTCGCTGCATTGTTTCCTGCGAGTCTATCCGCCCTGAAGTGCCTTGAAATCGCGCTGCCAGATCGCGCCGGTGATATAGCGTAGAACGGAATTGCCGCGTTCGGCATCGGGCGCTCCCATCAGCGAGAGCAAGGCCACACAGGCCTCCTTTCCCTGATGCACCGTCACCGCGGGTTCCCGACCGGTCCGCTGGGCGCCGGTCTGGCCATCCCGGCCGGCGGCATTCTTCCACTTGTCGGCAAAGATCCTCGCCCCCTCCCTGGCGGTGTCGCAATCGCCATAGGGCAGCGCGATCACCACGCCACTGCCTGCCGGCTCCTTCGTCTCGACATCGGCGATCACCACACCGAGGGACACGGGCGTGGGCGGCCTCTTCGCCCGCTCAGCCATCTTGTCCGCCAGCGCTTTCTTGTCGACCGTGGGTGAGGTCGCCATCATGTCCAGCACATCGTCCCCCTGCATCCAGATCGCCGGGGTGAGCACGATCGCCTGCAGGACCGAGCCTTGGGCGGCCACCTTCTCGATGGCATCGAGGGCGGCCTCAACCGGCGCCAGACCGGCGAGGCTGGTCTTAACTGAAACGGCGCCTGCCTCGGCAGCAGCCCCGGGGTCGGGCGATTGCGCCACGCCACTGGCGAAGGGCGCCAACATCGATGCCCGCCCCAGAGGACCGAAAAAAGGATTGGTGACGCTGCGTTTGGTGAAATCGAGCTTCATCGGCTCACCATTGCGCCATATGCCGTTGACCTGGCTGAAGCCGCGCTTGGCGAGCCCCTCCACGAAAGGAGCGGATATGGCGGGCTCCGTGAAGCGCCAGATGACGACGGCCCGTGGCGGTGTGCCATATTCAGTAAAGCTGGCAATGTCGTCGTGCTTCAAGCCGGTACTATCTTTCCAGGACGCTTCGTCGCTGTAAAAGAATGCCTTTGCCGTGTCGCTGCCGCCCAAATTTACCCGCAGCCGCATCGCGGCGGGATCCCCTGCATAGAGCTTGCGTAATTCCGACAGACCGACAAAGCTGGCGGCAATGCCGTTGCGATCCATCGCGACCTTGGCAGGAACGTGGGACAGGGCACGCCGCAGTTCCGAATCGGCCGAGGCCGCTCCTGCGACGCCGCATAGCAAGGTCGCCACCGCTGCGGCGCCCGCGAGCTTTCTCAATCCATCCGGCATGAAAATCTCTCCTGTCCATCGCAACGGCGGCAATGGCACGCCGGAAGCGGCCAAGTCTGTCGCCAAGGGAACGCATCAGGGGAACCGCATCAAGGCTTCTTCGTTGCCCAGCGCGCCACGGCTGCGTCGTCCTCGTCCTTGGCGGCGACCCAGCCGGTGCCGGAGGCACGCTCTTCCTTCTTCCAGAAGGGGGCGCGGGTCTTGAGATAGTCCATCAGGAAGGAAGCAGCCTCGAAGGCAGCCTGGCGATGCATCGAGGCCGTCACCACCAGCACGATATTGTCGCCCGGCACCAGCCTGCCATGGCGATGGATGATGGCAACGCCCTGCAGGGGCCAGCGCTCGCGCGCTTCCGCCTCGATCCGCTCGAGCTCGGCCTGGGCCATCTCGGGATAATGATCGAGCGTCATGGCGCTGATACGGTCGTCGTCCGGCCCCGCCCGGCAGATGCCGATGAAATTGACCACGGCACCGATATCGGTCCGCCCGCGGGACAAGGCGGCAACCTCGGCCGAAACGTCGAAATCCTCGCGCTGCAGACGAACGCTCACCGTATCAGCTCCCGCCGGCTCAGCCGCCCGTCATGGGCGGGAAGAAGGCAACCTCACCCGCACCGGCAATCGGTGCGGCCGGCTTGACATGGCGCCGATCGATCGCCGCCCGCACGATCTTGCGGTTCTCGAAGGCGTGGGCATGGGCTTCGCTGCGCTCGGACAGGAACTGCATCAGATCCTCGACCGTCCTGACCTCGGCCGGCAGGTCGACTTCCTCTTCCGGCACGCCGATGCGCTCGCGCAGCCAGGCGAAATAGATCAGCTTCATCGCGCGTCCTCCAGCCTTATTACGCATCTTCGAGGAGATGCTGCACGCCGCTGCGGAAGTAATCATACCCCGTATAGAGCGTCACCACAGCCGAAACCCACAGCAGCACCAGGCCGATGATGGTACAGCCCGGCAGGACGGCATCGCCGGCGGGCCCCGCCAGCAGGAAACCGATCGCCAGGAGCTGGACGGTGGTCTTCCATTTGGCCAGCCGCGTTACCGGCACGGAAACCCGCAATTCGGCCAGGAACTCCCTCAAGCCGGAAACCAGGATCTCGCGGCACAGGATGACGATCGCCGCCCACACGGACAAATTGTCGGTGGTAATGGTTCCCGTCGCCGCCAGCATGAGCAGGCAGGACGATACCAAGAGCTTGTCGGCGATCGGATCGAGCATGCGTCCGAGCGAAGATTGCTGCCCCCAGGCCCTGGCAAGATAGCCATCGAAATAGTCCGTCACCGCCGCCAGCGCGAACGCCCCGAAGGCGACCCAGCGTACCCAGATGACCTCCGGCCAGAACAGGCAGGCCACGACCACCGGCACCGCCGCGATCCGGCCATAGGTGAGGATGTTCGGCAGGGAGAGCGGTGAGGTCCGCTTGGTGGGCGCAGGTGATGTCATGGCTTGAAGGAACATGGCGCGGGCCGCGCCGTCAACCGGGTTTAAGATGCCTTGTCGTGGAAGAAGTCGTAGACCTTGCGGGCGGTCGCCTGATCGATGCCCGGACAGCCTTCGAGATCGGCCATCGAAGCCCGTTCGATCGCCTTGAGAGTGCCGAAATGCCGCAGCAGCGCACGTTTGCGCTGCGGGCCGATGCCGCCGATTTCCTGGAGCCCTCCTTCCTTCAGCGATTTGGAGCGCTTCTGGCGATGGGCACCGATGGCGAAGCGGTGGGCTTCGTCACGCAGGCGCTGCACGAAATAGAGCACGGGATCGCGCGGGGCGAGCTTGAAGGGGGGCTTGCCCTCGACGATGAAGGTCTCCCGGCCGGCATCGCGATCGACACCCTTGGCGACGCCGACCAGCGCGACATCCTCGACACCGAGGTCGGCGAAAACCTCGCGAGCCACCTGCAACTGGCCGGCACCGCCGTCGATGAGCACGAGGTCGGGCCAGGTCGGCATCACGACATCGTCCGGCTCCGCCGCCTCGCCCGGCTCGTCCTTGGGTGTCTCCTTGATCAGGCGGGAAAAGCGTCGTTCCAGCACTTCGCGCATCATGCCGTAATCGTCGCCCGGCGTGATCTCCGTCGATTTGATGTTGAACTTGCGATAATGCGTCTTGGCGAAGCCTTCGCGTCCAGCCACGATCATGCCGCCAACGGCGTTGGTGCCCATGATGTGGGAGTTGTCATAGACCTCGATGCGGCGCGGCGCCTCCTCGAGGCTGAAGGCCTCGGCGACACCTTCCAGCAGTTTGAGCTGCGAGGAGGATTCGGCCAGGCGCCGCCCGAGGGCCTCGCGGGCATTGGTGAGGGCATGTTCGACGAGATCGCGCTTCTCTCCCCGCTTCGGCGTCGCGATCTCGATACGATGGCCGGCCCGCAGCGACAGCGCCTCACGCAGGATCTCCCCGCCCTCGACCTCATGCGAAAGCAGCACGAGCTTGGGCACCGGCTTGTCGTCGTAGAACTGGCCGAGAAAGGCATCGAGCACTTCGGCCTCGCTGAGCGTACGGTCGGCCTTGGGAAAATAGGCCCGGTTGCCCCAGTTCTGGCCGGTGCGGAAGAAGAAGACCTCGATGCAGAACTGGCCGGCCTGCTCGTGCACGGCAAAGACGTCCGCTTCCTCGATCGAACGCGGATTGATGCCCTGCGTCGACTGGATGGCCGAAAGTGCCGCGAGCCTGTCGCGATAACGGGCGGCGCGCTCGAACTCCAGGGTCTCGGCGGCTTGCTCCATTTCATGCGCCATCGCTTCCTTGATGGCCTTGGACTTGCCGGTCAGGAAGGCGCGCGCCTCGCTGACCAGGCCGGCATAATCCTCGATGGAGATCTCGCCGGTACAGGGAGCCGAGCAGCGCTTGATCTGGTGCAGCAAACAGGGGCGCGTGCGGGTGGAGAACACCGAATCCGTACAGGATCGGATGAGAAAGGCACGCTCCAGGGCATTCATCGTGCGGTTGACGGCCAGGACGCTGGCGAAGGGGCCGAAATAATCACCCTTGCGCGTGCGCGCGCCGCGATGCTTGGTCAGTTGGGGTGCAGGATGGTCACCCGTCAGCAGGATATAGGGAAAGGACTTGTCGTCGCGCAGCAGCACGTTGAAACGCGGCTTCAGGCTCTTGATTAGGTTGATCTCAAGCAGCAGGGCTTCGGTTTCCGTCTGGGTGGTGACGAACTCCATCGCCGCCGTCTCGGCGATCATGCGGGCGATACGCGCCGTCGGCGCAATGCCACGGGCATAGCTCGCCACCCGCTTCTTGAGCGAATGCGCCTTGCCGACATAGAGCACCGTGCCTTCCGCATCGATCATGCGATAGACCCCCGGCGCATTGGGCAACGTCTTCCAGAAGGCATGGATGACCGCGGTTCCCGCCCGCAGCGAAGACGGCACGGCTTTCTCGTCGAAGGCAAGGTCGACGGAGGAGGAGGCTTCCTCGGTTTCGGCGGGAGCAGGCGAGTCGATCATGGCTGATAAATAGGACGCGGGAAGCGCGCTGGCGAGAGGGCACGCAAAACACCGGTGAAATTGCTACCATCCTCGGCCTGCCGCGGGCTGTTCCGCCCGGATTTACTCAGTCCAGGCCAGATGCTGGCCGCCATCGACGGCGATCATCTGGCCGCTGACGCTACGCGCACGGGCCAGATAGAGCACGGCCTCCACGATATCCTCCACGGCACTGCCATGGCCGAGCGGCGTGCCGGCCGCCTCGGCCGCGAATTCCTCGGGTGTCTGCGAGGCGGCCTGCAGGGTTGGGCCGGGTCCGATGCCGTTGACTCGGATATGCGGCGCCAGGGCCTGGGCCAGGGTCTGCGTGGCGACATGCAGCACGGATTTGCTGAGATAATAGGACACATAGTCCGGCCGGGGATGCAGCACGCGCTGGTCGATCAGATTGACGATGGAGGGGTCGTAGGCAAGCGGGTCGACCTGGGCCGCAAAGGCCTGGGCGAGAAAGATCGGGGCCTGGGCGTTGACGGCGAATTGCCGGTTCCAGATCTGCGCCTGGAGACTGCCGATGCCGTCGGGCTCGAACATCGAGGCCGAATTCACCAGCAGATCGAGGACGCCGATGCCGGCGCGCGCCTCCTCGACGATTGCACTTACCTTGTCACCCGCGGCCAGATCACCCACGACGATACAGGTCCTGCGTCCCATGGCCGCAATTTGCGCCGCCGCATCCTCCGCTTCCGCGCGCGAACGATTGCAATGGAGCGCGACATCATATCCGGCCTGGGCCAGCCCAAGCGCGATGCTCCGACCGATACGCTTGGCGGCGCCGGTCACCAAAGCGCGTTGCGCACGAGCCTTTTCCACCATTTTCTCCATTCCTTCCGCAGGCTTGTCTTCATACTGCGTTTACGATGCAGGCAGATTGCTGCCCAGCGTTAACGTCGATCAACCACTGGACAGTGTTCAAGTGACGGACTGGCCCATGCCAGCACTGGAGCAAGGCACGCCCATGGCTGAACGTTTTTTGCTCCAGCTCTTTGGTTCGACGCGTCTTTGTGATTCGTGGTAGCTCCCTTCAATCGCAAGACGCTTTGGCACTGGAACAGGCAACACTGGGACACGATGCTGAAGGTCACTTTCCTCACTTGCGCGATCCTGGCCTGGCAGCCCCTCATTGGAGCAGCGCAGGCCGGCGAGGCTGTGCCTGGGGCGCCCTCCGCCCTGTCGCTGGTGTGGACCGGTCGCTTCATTGCCGTAACCAAGGCGCCGGTGCTGGCGGGCGTCGCTCCGCAGGCCGCTGCCAAGCCGGCCCGCCCGACGGCTGGCTATGACGATGTCGACATCGTCGGCTCCATCCCGGCCAATCCCTCGGGAGAGAGTGGCAAGAATCGCTCGCCCATGCGCACTGCACGCCCGGCAGGCCTCTGTCTTCTGCCCGGCCTCACCTCCGGCCGGGGTGATGATCTGGCCTGCGGCGGCGCCCAGAATAATCGCTGGTCGGCCCGCGCGACGGCGTTCAACTATGATTTGGGCACGGTTCATTCCGATTTTGCCAATGCGCCCGCGCCCTATGCCGCCGGATGGGAATGAAAAATCATTCCGACAACACCAGAATTCATGAAATTAAATTCTCATTAACTATAATAAATTTTGAATTACCCTAAGGCAATCTTTAGAACATACATTATAGTTAACAAATCATTTCAAATATAATTTAAGTTATTGCCATAATGTCGCCTTGTTAAATCTACTTAATAAACCCATCAGGCAACTTTCTCTTAATAGTCTTCACGTAACACGGTCGCATGATTGTTCGATGGGTTGGGGATACCGGCGTCATCGCGTGTATGAGTTCCAGGAGTTCACGATGAAAAAGCTTCTTCTCGCCACAGCATTGACGCTGATCACCGGGTCCGCCTTCGCGGCCGACATTCCGCCCTATCAGGAGCCCGCTCCGGCCTATCAGGCACCGGCCTCCAATGTGACCTGGACGGGCTTCTATGCCGGTATCAATCTCGGCTACGGCTTTTCCGGTGACTTCGATGCCGATCGCGGCGTCCGCCTGAACGAGGCCAGCGGCTTCACCGGCGGTGTCCAGGCCGGCTACAACATGCAGTACGATCCGATCGTGATCGGCCTCGAAGGCTCGCTGAACTACGCCGACATCACCGACAAATATGACGGCCACAAGGGCACCTACGGCTTCAACGGCTCGATCACGCCCCGCATCGGCTACGCCATGGGTGACTTCCTGCCCTATATCAAGGCGGGCCTTGCCTTCGGCGATGTCGAGATCAACCGCTTCGGCGCCAAGGATTCGCAGTGGCAGGTCGGCTGGACCGCCGGCTTCGGTGCCGAATATCGCGTGACCCCGGAAGTGTCGGTCCGGGCTGAATACAACTATACCAGCTACGGCAAGGATGACTTCGACATCCGCAGCGGTATCGTCAAGGCCGGCTATGGCGGCAGCGACATCAAGCTGGGCGTGAACTATCACTTCTGATCCGTTCAGAAGACAGCGCTCCGAAAAGGCCCGGCACAACGCCGGGCCTTTTTCGTTCGATGATCGTCAGCCGGCCTTGATGGTCGATATCCGGCCTTCCCAGATCATGCTGCCCACCACGGCAAGGAGAACCACACCGCCGCCGGCCAGGGCCGCCGTTCCCGGCGCTTCTCCGAAAGCAAGCCAGACCCACAGGGGCGCAAGGGGCGTCTCCAAGGCGCCGATCAGCGCCGTCTGGGCTGCCGGAATGAACTTCGCGCCGATGGTAAAGCAGACCAGAGCCAGGCCCATATTGCTCACGCCGAATGCCACCAGCAAGACAACTTCATCAGCATTCGCCGGCCAGCTCGACATCAGAGGCGCGCTGATGAGGGCCGGCACCAGCGCCGACAGGCAGGCAGCCGGCACCAGTGGCACATCGGGAAAGCGCCGCCGCATCACCACGAAGGCGGCCACCAGCACCGTCATTGCCAGTGCGAGGGCATCGCCGATCAGGCTCCCCTGCCCGCCGCCGCCGGCCACGGTCAGCGCCACACCTACGACCGCGAACAGGCTGGCGACCAGCACCGCCGCTGAAGCCCGTTCGCGCATCACCAGCCAGGCCAGGCCCGCCGCCACGAAGGGCACCGTCGCGTAGATGATCGAGACATGGGCGACGCTGGTGAGTCGCAGCGATGCCACGAAACAGGCCATGCCCAGGCTGGACAGCAGGCAGAAGCCCAGGCCGACCCATCCCATCGCCCTGAAGCTGCGCCAGGTGTTGCGGCCTTCCAGCGCCAGGATGAAGGCGAGGCTGGTGGCTGCACCGAACAGGCCACGCCAGAACAGCAGGGCGGCAATGTCGAGGGGTACCGCTCGGGTGAAATAGCCGGCCGAACTCCACAGGATGGCGGAGGCCGTCACCAGCGCCACACCGAGATGGCGCGGGGTGAATGCGGCCGGCATGCTCCCTTCGATGGACATGGCAATCTCCGATACGGCTGATGCCGATTGACAGATGCCGATTGAAGCAGAACCCTGCTGCCAAGAATCTGTCAGCAGTCTCTGCACAGACCGCAATCAATGGCTTGTTGCCCATGCGCCGCACCACACGCCTGTTCGAGATCATCCAGTTGCTGCGCGTCGCCAAGAAGCCGGTAACCGCCGAGGCGATCGCGGCGCAGCTCGAAGTCGCCAAACGTACCATCTATCGCGACATCGCCTCGCTCCAGGCCCTGTCGGTGCCCATCTATGGCGAAGCCGGCATCGGCTATGTCATGCGCTCCGGCTACGACCTGCCGCCGCTGATGCTGTCGATCGAGGAAGTCGAGGCCCTCGTGGTCGCGCTCGGACTGCTGGAGCGCACCGACGACCGTGCGCTCAAAGCGGCAGCAGGCTCGATCCGCGCCAAGATCGCCACCGTCCTGCCGGTTGCCAACCGCGAGCCGATCGACAAGACCAGCCTCTTCGTGCCGCAATGGATCCATCCCGAGCCGATCAGCATCGACCTTGCCGCCATTCGCCTGGCCATTCGCGACGAACGCAAATTGCTGCTGCACTATGCCGACGTCGAGGGACGGGAAAGCCGGCGGATCGTCCGCCCGATCGCCATGGTCTACTATGTCGAGGTGATGCATGTCGTAGCCTGGTGCGAGCTGCGCCGGGATTTCCGCAGCTTCAGGGCCGACCGCATTCGCCATTGCGAGGTCATGGAGGAGCGTTTCGAGGGCGAAAGCGCGGTTTTGCGCACTGCCTGGGAAGCACGCCAGCGTGAAGAGGCGCCACAGCGCTAGAGCAAGGCGCGTTCGAGCGTGAACGCTTATTTGCTCTAACTCCTTGTACCCAAGCCAATCCTGAGGATTGGCCAGAGCTTCTTTGCGATTCTTGGTGATTCCACCAAATCGCAAAACGCTTTGGCATCCGATCAGGCTTTCAGACGAACACCATCAACCTAGCCGGGCCATCCTCGGTTGCCACCAGGTCTCGCGCCTGAAAGCCCGCTTTGGCATAGGCCGCCTGTGCTCGCCGATTGGCAGGGTCGGGATCGACGACGACCATCGGCGCCCCCTCTGCCCGCAAATGCTGTGCCAACAGGCGCAGATAGGCCGGGCCGTGGCCACGACCGAGCATGGCGGGATCCCCGATGAACGTATCGATGCCGCGTGTGCCGACCGGAAAAGCGGCCAGATGCGGCTGTTCCCAAGCGTGGACTTCATAGTCCTGGACATAGGCAAAGGGTCGCGCTTCGAAGCTGACGATCCGCATTACCATGCGCGGATCGGCGAGGTCCTCCCTGAGCAATTCCAGCTGCTTGTCCGCATCCTGCCACCAGCAGGCCACTTCGGGCTCGCGCAGCCAGGCCGCCAGCAAGGGCAGGTCGCCCACGGCTGCCGGGCGGAAGCGATAGGGGCCACCATTCAGGCCCATCGCCTCACTGCGGACGCGTCAGGCCGAAAGCCGGGATTTCCGCCTCGAAGGCGGCCAACCAGGCTTGCAGCTTGGGATGATGCTGCCGCCAGGTTCCGGCAAAGCGCAAATCGAGATAGCCGAGCGCGCAGGCCAGTGCGATGCTTCCCGCGTCCAGTGCCGGGTCGAAGGCCCCTGCCCGTGCCTCGAATTGAGCCAGGCCGCGCGCGACCTTGCCGGCCTGGATATCGAGCCATTTGGCACTGCGCTGGTCCTCGGGACGTATCCTCGCTTCATAGACCTGGAGCAGGGAGGCATCCATGATGCCGTCCGCCAGGGCCTGACGGGTCAGCACCTCATAGCGTTCCGGGCCCTGCGGCATGATCCGCCCGCCTCCTGCGAGGTGGTCGAGATAGTCGAGAATGACCCGGCTGTCGTAGAGGATGGTCCCGTCATCCAGGATCAACACCGGGATCTTGCCGAGCGGGTTCTGCTCGCGCAGGCTATCCTGCGGATCATTGGTATCCGCCGGGACCACGGTGATGCGATCGAACAGGCCGAGATAGTGGGCGGCGATCTTGACCTTCCGACCGAAGGGCGAAGGAGGCGAGGAGCGCAATTGCATGATGAAGCCGAAATCCAGCTGCTGGAATCATGAGCGCCTGCAAGCGCTCATCCATCCATTACCGCATTTCAGCCGCAAGCGCGGAAATACCGATCAGGCTTTCACCAGATTGACGGCCTTCGGTCCCTTGCCCTTCTTGTCGGGCTCGACATCGAAGGAGATCTTCTGGCCTTCAGACAATGTACCCAGACCGGAACTTTCGACTGCGGTGATGTGAACAAAGATGTCGCGTCCACCATCGTCAGGCGTTATGAAGCCATAGCCTTTTTGGGTGTTGAAGAACTTGACGGTGCCGCTCTGCGCCATCTTACGCTCCCAGTCCCGATCTGGCCGGATGACCAGATCCATTCCACACCAGTACGCAATGAGTTTCATCCAAAGGACGTTTGTACGCAAGAGGCGATATCGGCGGCCGGACCGATAGGCCCTTGCCGCACCGGACAAATTTTACCGATACTGGAAATTCCTATGGGCGAAGACATACCTTACAACCGCGAGGCGCCGCCGCCGGGCATCCTCGAGGAATTGTCGCCGGGTGTCCGCCGCATCCTGGCTCCCAATGGCGGTGCCTTCACCTTTACCGGTACCTGTTCCTATATCGTCGGACGCGGCAAGGTCGCGATCATCGACCCCGGACCGGACGATCCTGGTCACGCCGCTGCCCTGCTGGCAGCCGTGCACGACGAGGAAGTGGTGGCGATTGCCGTCACTCACACCCACCGCGACCACTCGCCGGGCGTGTCGGCGCTGGTATCGGCCACCGGCGCGCCCACCTACGGCGCCGGCCCGCATCGCAGCGCCCGCCCCCTGCATGACGGCGAGATCAATCTGCTCGATGCCGCCGGCGACCTCGCCTTCCAGCCCGACATTGTCCTGGCCGAAGGCGATCGTTTCGGTCCGCCGGACTGGCCGTTGACGGCACTGGCGACGCCCGGCCACTGCGCCAACCATCTCGCCTTTTCGCTGGAAGCGGACAAGGTGCTGTTGTCGGGCGACCATGTCATGGCCTGGTCCACCAGCATCGTCGCCCCACCCGACGGCTCGATGGGAGACTACATGGCCTCGCTGGAGAAACTTCTCGGCAGGCCGGAGGCACGCTATTTCCCTGGCCATGGCGGCCCGGTCGAACAGCCCCAGCGCTTCGTGCGAGCGATGATCCAGCATCGCCGCATGCGCGAGGCTTCGATCCTGCAGGCCCTCGGCGAAGGCCCTGCGCCGATCACGCCCTTGACCGCCAGGGTCTATGCGGGGCTGCCGGCCGGGTTGCAGGGAGCGGCGGCCCTCAACCTCTTCGCCCATCTCGAAGACCTGGTCCAGCGCGGCAAGGTCGCCACCGAGGGGGCCCCTTCCATGGCGGGCCGCTACTGGCTCGCCTGATCCGGCGTCAGCGCCCGATCGCGCAACTCGGCCATGAAACTCTGCACATGCTTGGCGTTGGCTCCGAAATCATAGGAGCCGTAGCGAGCAGCCGAGCGCATGTCGATGCGCGTCTTGCCGCCCTCGCTCCGGATGCGCAGCGCAATGTCGTCGACAGTACCCAGAATGGTGGATGAGGCGACCGCCTCGATACGATCGCCAAAGCGCCTCTGCGTGGAGGCCGAACCCGCGGTCGGGCCTCCCATCGCGTCGGCGTCCACGGGATCGCCATCCTCGCGGATGCTGTCCGGCAGGCGGATACGCGCGGCCATCTCGCCGAAGCGCAGATCACCCACGACCTGCCAGCGCCTCTCCCGCATCAGGCGAAGCGCGATCTTGCGGATATCGTCCGGCGGCACGTCGAGGAGAATCGACTGGACCTGCGGCAAGGCCTCGCGCTGATACGCCGCCAGCCCCGCCGCATAGGCGGTGGAATTGGCGTCCGCCGTGCGTGTGCGGGTAGCATGGGCCAGGGGCGGAGGATCCTCGGGATCGGTGCTGACATCGACGATTCCGGGCACGCTGAGGGCAAGGCTGGTGGCGATCGCTGCGGGCCCGAGCACCAGGATGGCAAGCAGGAAGGCACTGAAGGCTCTGCCGAAACCTCGCTCGCCCTTGCGCCAGATCACCTGGAAGGCGACCACGGCGCAGAGCAAGGCGGCGCAGGCTGCCAGCAGTCCCGCGCACAGGGCGGCAAAACCGGCCTTGAGCGGGGCGAGATGGAAGCGCAGCAGCACCAGGGAGATCAGCACCACCTCGAAGGCGAAGACCGCCAAGCTCTGCGCGGTACGGGCCCAGCCGGTCGGCGGAGGCGCCGGGCGTCGCAGCATCAGGGCGCGCCCGCCAGCGACTGCAGGAGATCGGGCAGGTCCATCACGCTGTCGATGACGTGATCGGCATGCGGCGCGAGTTCTTCCCGCTTGGCAAAACCGCTGAGCACGGCGATAGCCGTGCCGCCGGCCGCCTTGACGGCATGAAGGTCATGGGTGGAGTCGCCGACCAGGGCGATTTCCTGAGGCTTCACCCCGAACGCCTGGGCAAAGCCGAGCACCGGACCCGGCTCCGGCTTGCGGCCATGGCCCGAATCATAGCCGAGCACGGCGTCGAGCCAGGGCATCAGGCCGAGCTTCTCGCAGTGCGCACGGGCACCCGCCTCGGAATCGTTGGTGCAGATGCCCAGCAGATAGCCTCGGCTCTTCAGGGTGGACAGGAGCCAGGGCGGATCACCGATGGGCGTGACATGTTTCAGGCCCTCCTCGATGAAGATGCGGTCCATCTGTTCGAAGAAGGCGGTATCGGCGACCTCCCCGAGCACTTCAGCCCAGGCGACCCCATAATCGGCCGAAGATTCGGCCACCAGCACCGAATGCGGCAGGATGCGGTGGCTCGTCAGGTCGTAATCGTTGATCTCGACCAGCCGAGCCATCTTCTCGGGGTCGCCACCGCTCAGGCGCTGCATGGCGGCATAGGCCGCAGCGCTCCAGGTGAGATGGAAGTCGACCAGGGTTCCGTCCTTGTCGAAGAGTATGGCGCGTATCGGCATGGCGAATCCCAGTCTACAGCCCTTTCCCGCCCTCCATAAGGAATTTGGCAAGCGCGGCATACCGAATTCGCGCGAAAACAGGAGGCTGGAACAAGAGATCGTCCATCAAGCGTCAAAAACGACCCCTGAGCCGTCATTGCTGGAACTCACCGCCTTTTCGGAGATTTCGCAGTGCAAGCATATTGCGGAATCCCGTATTAAATCCCATGTCTTGGGCGCACGTGGGCCTTGTGCCACGGTGGCGGGCTGCCCATCAGGGGGCCGGCGGGAGAGATTTTGAAACATGCGTGACCCCTATAGCGTCCTTGGCGTTTCCAAGACGGCAAGCTTGGCTGAGATCAAGAAGGCCTTCCGGAAACTCGCCAAGCAGTACCACCCCGATCAGAACAAGGATGCCAAGGCCGCGGCGAAGTTCGCCGAGGTCAACAGCGCCTATGAAATCGTCGGCGACGAAAAGAAGCGGGCCCAGTTCGATCGTGGCGAGATCGACGCCGAGGGCAAGCCCCGCTTCCAGGGCTTCGAGGCTGCGGGTGGTCCCGGCGGCTTCGGGCGCGACACCGGTGGCTTCGAGTTCAATTTCGGCGGTGGTCGGGGCGGCAGTGGTGGCGGCGGTTTTGCGGGCGGTTTCGACGACATCCTCAGCGAGATGTTCGGCGGACGCGCCCAGCGCGGCGGCGGTTCGCGCGGCTCGGCGCCCCGCGGCGAGGATATCCAGGTCACCGGCCAGATTCCCTTCACGGTCTGGGCGTTGGGCGGCAAGACACGGGTCGAGCTCGGGCCGGGCCGCATGGTGGATGCCTCCATTCCGGCCGGCATCGCTCCAGGCAAGACCATTCGCCTGAGGGGCCAGGGCGAGCCCAGCCCGTTCGGCGGCGAGCCAGGCGATGCGCTGATTACGGTGGCCGTGGCACCGCACGAGACGTTTCGTGCCGAAGGCAGGAATGTTCGCGTCGACGTCAACGTGACCCTCTACGAGGCCGCTCTCGGCGCCAAGGTACGCGTGCCGACGCTGGACGGCTCGGTCGATCTCACTTTGCCTGCCGGCACCACGGGGCTGCGCTCCTTCCGCCTCAAGGGCAAGGGCGTGCAGGCCAAGGACGGTCCGGGCGATCTCATCGTCCAGCCCAGGATCATCATGCCCGGCACGATGGATCCCGAACTCGAGGCGGCCCTCGTGAAGCTGCGCGACAAGGGCTACGATATCGGGCGCTGAATTGGGGAGCGGGTCTTCAAACCCGCCCGCCGTTATTTCTCGAAGGGCCAGGCAACCGGCGTGCCGACCTGGCCGCGATGGCGCAGAAGATGGTCCGCCAGCACGCAGGCCATCATCGCCTCGCCCACCGGCACCGCCCGGATGCCGACACAGGGGTCATGGCGTCCCTTGGTAACGATATCGGTGTCGTGGCCATAACGATCCACCGTGCGTCGCTCCTGCAGGATGGAAGAGGTCGGCTTCACGGCGAAGCGCACCACCACGGGCTGGCCGGTGGAGATGCCGCCGAGAATGCCGCCGGCATGGTTGGAGAGGAACAGCGGCCTGCCGTCATTGCCCATGCGCATCTCGTCGGCGTTCGCCTCGCCCCCGAGTTCGGCAGCGGCAAAGCCATCCCCGATCTCCACGCCCTTGACCGCATTGATGCTCATCATCGCCGCCGCCAGATCCGAATCGAGCTTGCCGTAGATCGGAGCGCCGAGGCCGGGCTGCACCCCTTCGGCCACCACCTCAATCACCGCGCCGATCGACGAACCCGCCTTTCGTATGCCGTCGAGATACTCCTCGAAGAAGACAGCCGCGACCGGATCCGGACAGAAGAAGGGATTGGTGTCCACCGCCTCCCAATCCCAGCGGCTGCGGTCAATCTTGTGCGGCCCCATCTGCACGAGTGCTCCGCGAACGGTCACGCCGGGCAGGACCTGCCGGGCCACCGCTCCGGCCGCCACGCGGGCTGCGGTCTCGCGTGCCGAGGATCGCCCGCCGCCGCGATAGTCGCGAATGCCGTATTTGACGTCATAGGCATAGTCGGCGTGGCCGGGGCGATACTTGTCCTTGATCTCCCCGTAATCCTTCGAACGCTGATCGACATTCTCGATCATCAAATGGATCGGCGTCCCCGTGGTCAGCAATTGCCCACCCGCTTCGTCCGCCATCACGCCGGAAAGGATGCGTACGGCATCGGGTTCGCGACGCTGGGTTGTGAAGCGGCTCTGGCCCGGCTTGCGGCGGTCGAGGAAGCCCTGGATCATTGCCTCGCTGATCGGCAGGCGCGGCGGACAGCCATCGATCACGCAGCCCAGCGCCACGCCGTGACTCTCGCCATAGGTGGTAACGCGGAAGAGATGGCCGAAGCTGTTGAAGGACATGGGAACTCGCAGGGAACGGATGATGGCCGCCTTCTACAGCATTCGCGCCAAAACTCAATTTCGACCGTGTCCCTGTAGGGTCGAAGGTGTCCGACAAACTCCTTCATTGCCAGGGCAGCTGATCAGAATAAGCAAGGCATAATCCAGGATCGAAATAGGATTCGATCAGATGCCGCCGCTGAATTCTCAAACGAAGGTCAAAATTCGGCCATGTCATGGTTCCATGCCTGAGTCGGGCTGGATATCGAAATCGCTACCCGAAATCGAATATACTGGAGGAAATACCATGAACGTCCGCCATCTTGGCCTGCTTCCGGCAATTGCACTGGCGCTTTCCTTGGGTGTCGGCGCAGCATCCGCACAGACCACGCCTGAAGCCACGCCACCGGCGACGGCTGCACCGACCGAACAGATGGCGCCGAGTGCCACGCCGACGACCCCGATGGCCAAGAAGCCGACGGTCGATGCCAGCAAAAAGGCGGCCATTTCCAAGGCCTGCTCCGATGCCGCCGACAAGCAGGGACTGAAGGGCGCGCCCCGTAAAAAGTTCCGCGCAAGCTGCAAGCGCAAGGGTGGCCCGGTTACCTGACCCGATCCACTGCCGCTGCAAGCGACCCTGCTCGACGAGGCCGGCAGGCCTCGCCGGGCCTGATGCCCAGAACCGCCGAAACGCTTATCTGCTTCGGCGGTTCTGGTCAGCCGCGAAAATGCCTTAAGCCCATTCGGCCGATTTGTTGCGGAAGACCAGCAGCTTGCCCTGCCAGATCGGTTCTTCGGCCGCCTGAGCGCTGGCTTTGCCGGCCAGCAGCACCATCAGCACGCGGGCAACGCCACCATGGCTGACAACCACCTGATCCTGCGTCACCGTCTTGAGCCAGAGCGCGATGCGGTCGTGCAGCATGGCGTAGCTTTCGCCGCGCGGCGGGACATAGGCCCATTTGTCGGCCGTACGCGCCTTCACCATGTTGCGGTCCACCGACCGCAATTCGGCCCAGGTTCGGCCTTCCCAATCGCCGAAGGTCAGCTCCTTGAGGCGATCATCGGTCGTGTAGCGCTGCGGCGGCAGGCCGATCGCCTTGCGCGCCAGTTCCGCCGTCTCGCGCGTGCGTCCCAGCGGGCTGACCAGCCAGGGCAAGCCGTCCGGCTCAGGCAGAATCTCGGCAAGCCTGTGGCCAGCCTCGGCAGCCTGCTTGCGTCCGGCTTCGTTGAGGGGAATGTCCTGCTGGCCTTGCAGGCGCGCTTCAGCGTTCCAGTCGGTCTCGCCGTGGCGCATGAAGTAAAGTGTTGGCGCCACGGGCTTACTCCTGCTTTGGACGCATGAACCTGACGGGAGGCCGTCCTGCCTCCCCAAGCAGAGCTTCTCAAGGTCGCCCACTTACGGTTGACACCCAGACGCTCTGCAAGTGTTTGATATCTTGCAGATCCTTCTTGGACGGGCATGACGCCAACCGGCGAACGCCCGTCTCGTTTTCGTGCTGCCCGCTCCCGCAGAATCGCTGGATCGGTGCTCCAAAGCCTGCCCTTGCCGCTCAGTCCTTGCCGGCAAGCGTGATGTCGGGCGAGGTCGGATTCTTCATGCCGACCACGTGGTAGCCGGCGTCGACATGGTGCACTTCGCCGGTAACGCCGCGCGACATGTCGGAGAGCAGATAGGCCCCCGCTTCGCCCACTTCCTCGATAGTGACGGTGCGGCGCAGCGGCGCGTTGTATTCGTTCCACTTCAGGATGTAGCGGAAATCGCCGATGCCGGAAGCGGCAAGGGTCTTGATCGGGCCGGCTGAGATGGCGTTCACGCGAATCGCCTTCTCGCCGAGATCGGCGGCGAGGTAGCGCACGCTCGCCTCGAGCGCGGCCTTGGCCACACCCATGACGTTGTAGTGCGGCATCCACTTCTCGGCGCCGTAATAGGTCAGCGTCAGGATCGAGCCGCCATCCGTCATCAGCTTCTCGGCGCGCTGGGCGACCGAGGTGAGCGAATAGCAGGAGATCAGCATCGTCTTGGTGAAATTCTCTTCGGTCGTCTCGAGATAACGGCCGTCGAGCTGATCCTTGTCCGAAAAGGCGATCGCATGGACGATGAAGTCGAGCTTGCCCCATTTGGCGGCAACTTCGGCGAACACCGCATCGATGCTGGCGCCGTCGGTGACGTCGCAATGGCCGACGACCAGGGCATCAAGTTCGGCAGCCAGGGGCTCAACGCGCTTCTTGAGGGCGTCCCCCTGATAGGTGAAGGCGAGCTCGGCGCCATGCTGCCTGCACGCCTTGGCGATACCCCAGGCGATCGATCGATTATTCGCCACACCCATGATGAGGCCGCGCTTGCCGGCCATCAATCCACTTGCTGTCATTCCGCAACTGCCTATTCGAAAGGAACGGCATGAATAACGGAAGGCTGCGCAGGGGGGAAGGGGCGATAGACCTATTTGTTGAGGAATAGACCATCCCTGTCATGCCGGGAGCATTGTGGGCAACCTTCCCGCCCCCGGAACACCGCCGTCAGACGTGCTGGCCGCCATTGATGGCGATCTCGGCCCCGTTCACATAGGAACTCTGGTCCGTGCACAGGAAGTAGATGGTCTTGGCCACCTCGTCCGGCGTGCCGAGGCGGCGCATCGGGATCTGCGCGACGATCTTTTCGGTGCCGGGCGACAGGATCGAGGTATCGATCTCACCGGGCGCGATCGCATTGACCCGGATGCCCCGCGGCGCGAAGTCCGAGGCCATTTCGCGGGTCAGGGCGGCCAAGGCAGCCTTGGAGGTCGAATAGGCGGCCCCGGCAAAGGGGTGAACGCGCGCGCCCGCTATCGAGGTGACGTTCACCACCGAGCCCTTGACCTGCTCGAGCTCCTGGATCAGCCCGCGCGCCAGCATGATCGGTGCGAAGAAATTGACCTGGAATACCCATTGCCAATCCGAAAGCCCGGTCTCGATGCTGCTCAGGCGCGAGCCACCCTTGCCCTTCGGCGAAATCGCCGCATTGTTGACCAGTGCATGCAGGCCGCTGCCGTCGAGACGGCGCTTGATCTCCTGGATCGCTTCCTCGGTATTGGCCGGATCGGCCAGGTCGACCTGGATGTGATCCTCGGGGCCCGCCTCCCACGGGCATTCCTCCGGAAAAGCATGGCGGGAGCAGGTGATGACCCGCCAGCCTGCCGCTGAAAAGCGCTTGACGGTGGCATGCCCGATCCCCCGGGAGGCGCCGGTGAGGATCATCGCGCGCTGCGGATGCTGGGAGGAACTGCTTGTCATTGATGTAACCGATCGAAAAGGGGGGCGGCTCCCAAGAGCCATGCCAGAAGACATAGATATCACGACGCCCAAATGAAATAGGGCGGCGGATCGCCGCGAATGGCATCCCGAATTGCAGCGCCGCTGTCCTCAGGGATAAAGCTGTTCGCGGCTCCAGCCGCCCTGGCTTTCGGCACGCCGGAAAACCAGGCGGTCATGCAGCCGGAACGGCCTGTCGTGCCAGAACTCGATCTGCACCGGCAGGATGCGAAAACCGGTCCAGTGCGGAGGACGTGGGATCTCGCCGATGGCGAATTTGGCCGTGTAGGTCGCCACCGCCTTTTCGAGGGCGAAACGCCCCTCGAGCGGCCGCGACTGCTGCGAGGCCCAGGCGCCGATTCGGCTCCCGCGCGGGCGCGTGGCAAAATAGGCGTCGGCCTCCGCATCCGTGACACGCTCCACCGGCCCGCGCACCCTCACCTGCCGGCGCAGGCTCTTCCAGTGAAACAGCAGGGCGGCCTTGGGCGTGCCGGCCAGTTCCTGGCCCTTGGTGCTCTGGGTGTTGGTGAAGAATACGAATCCCTTGTCATCGAGGCCCTTGAGCAACACCATGCGAACGTCCGGCAAGCCATCGGGATCTACCGTGGCGAGCGCCATGGCGTTGGGGTCGTTGGGCTCGGATTTCTCCGCCTCCGCGAGCCATTGCGCAAACAGCAAAAACGGTTCGGACGCGCCGAGGAAGCCAGCCGAGTCACCCGGCGTTAACTCGCCCGTGCCAAGATTACCTAACGTCATGGTCATTGGGGTGGCTCCACTGTGTTCAGCCTGTTCGTCTTCAAGGGCGCTTATAACGCGTACCGCGTCCGCGGCCCACTGTCAGCGCTGATCGCCAGTGTCATTTTGACAGGCTGCGCCATTTCGACGCCTCTCGGCCCGATCTTCGGTTCGGCCGAAGATCAGACCACGACCGGCTCGATTCCCGCCCAGGACATCCGCCTCAATGCCAGCATGACCGATGCCGACTGGCAGCAAGCCAAAGCTGCGCTGCAGGCTGCCATGGACCCCCAGAATCCGGGCGCGTCGATCCAATGGTCGAATATGACGACCGGCGCCCATGGTTCGGTGACCCCGGTGGCCGAGACCTATGTCGAGAACAAGCTCACCTGCCGCAGCTTTGTGGCGGCGCAGTCGGACCAGACCGGGGGGTTGGTCCGGGGATCGAACCCGGCGCAATGGTACCAGGGCAAGGGCTGCCGCAAGAGCGGTACGGCCTGGTCGATCGTCAGCGTCCAGCCCTGGGCCCTGCCGAGGGCATGAATTTGCCGGTGCCGGAGGCCCGGTTAATCGAACATTCAGGTGGCGGGGTCTATACTGCCCACCATGCCGTGCGAAGTATCACGGAGCCTTCACGTTAACCATGATAGCTTCGCCGCCAAATATTCACAGTCCGGCCCTCACCTCGCTTCAAAGCACCTCCAGGGTGAATGCAAGTAGAGCGTGTCGTTGCGTATGGAGTTAATTATGACGACCTCCCCTCTTTCCGCCGCCCGACCGGGCGAAGGGCTCGCGCCCCAGCAAGGGTCCCCGCGCGAGCAGTTGCAGCATCTCTATCGCGCCATCGGTATTTCGGCCGTCGCCGCTGCCGCGGCGCAGGTGGCCCGGGTCGTGGCCAAACCCGAAAAGCCCAAGCATGAAATGCCGGCCTGCCTGCGCGACGAAGACGACGATCTCGCCGCCTGAGCGGAAGCATCCTGCATTTATCGATATGCGACGCGGCTGCAACGACATGCGCGCGGCATATCGGTAACATTGAACTTATGAATGCATCGCAGCCGCGCCGCAAAGCGCGGCTTTCTTTATGGCCATGCGGCTCATTTACTTGTGACGTTCTTGCAACATGCTGCAGCAAAATAACGTCAATGTCGCAATTGGGCTAATCATGTCGCCGTTCCGTCATAATTCCCACGCCTTCGCTGTCAATTATGGGATAAGTTGTTGTCGTAACTGCGTAAATCCGTGCACGTACTTGTCGTGTATCTTGGTTGAGGACCAGATTATGGACATCGAGGGATCGCGTCTCCAGCAGCCCGCGCAAGAGAAGCGGGAAAAGCTCGAGGATCGTTATGGCAAGATCGCCATCCCGGCTCTGGCCGCCGCCGTGGGCGCGGCGCGCAAGGAAAAGGACCAGCGCCAGATGAGCGCGGAGGCGGCCTATACTCGCCTTCAGCAGATGGCCCAGTCGTAAGACTTGGCAATATTGCAGGTCGGTATATCCGGCGACGGTTCGCGCGTCCTGGGGCAAGCCTCGGTGACGTCCGGTAAGACATGCGGAAGCAAAGCGCGTTTTCCGAAACGACTCGCTTAGTCCTCGATTTCGCCTTGTCGAATCGCCGTTCGGACCGCCTGCGCAGTCGTCGCTGCTCCCAGGCGCAGGCGTGCCCGGCGCAGATGATTTTCAACCGTCCGCTCCGACAAGCCGAGTGTCGCAGCAATGTCCGCCTGTCGCCGGCCCGCTGCCGTCCAGCGCAGGACTTCGCGCTCCCGCGGCGTAAGGTTGGCGGCCGTGTCGTCGCCACCACCTTCGATGAGGCGCCGCGCCGAGCGGAAAGCCGTGACGCCGATGATCGTCAGGGCGATGCGAGCCCGCGCAGAGCTGTCGATCCGCTCACCGCCATAGGTCACGGCGCCCTCGAGACCGGCGGGGCCGAAGACGGGAATCTGCAGCCCATGCACCCCTGCCCCCCTAGGCGTGCGGACCACGCGATATTTCTCGCCGCGGCCCGAAACCGTCTTGGTCCAGAAAAAGGCTTCGTCCGTGGACAGGATATGGCGCGTCACCGGGCAGCGGCGGACATAGGTCTTCGCATCCACGACAGTCCCGTCGCCAAACCAATCCCCCTCCGCCCAATAGATCTTCTCGATCAGGTCGTCGCGCACCGGGGCTGCAGAAAACAGCACGAAACGATCAAATCCGAACGGCAAAGCGGCAGCACGGACGCGGCGCTGGATCGATGCAAGGTCGTCGCTTCTCTCGATGGCGAAGACCGTGCCGTGGAGCTGATCCATGTCTTGATCCGTATCTTCATGCGCCGTCATCCGGGCGACTATAGCGCGGCTGCCTCCGTGATCAGAGCGCGGGCTGCTGCCTTGCCAAGATTGTTCGATGCGAAAGGACTGTCGCCGGTAATGAGCTTGCGATCCTGGTGCGTTCGGCCGGTGATGTCGTCATTCAGGATTTCCACACCGGCTTCCCGCAGCTTCTCGCCGATGAACCAAGGCATGGGTCCGGGCATGTAGCCGATATCGGGCGTCTTCGCGTCGATCGAATCGGGGAACACGCAAATCTTGTAGCCCTTGAAGGGGGAGTCTGCCTTGGCTTCGCCGATCGAGGCGGCCAGCAAGGCCGCAGGGCCATGACAGAGCGAGATGATGTGCTTGTCCTTGCGCAGGGCCCATTCGAGCACCGCCTTGACGTCGCGGCTTTGCGGCAGGCCGATCAAGGCGCCATGTCCCCCGGGGATGAAGACGCCGATATAATCCGAGGCATTGCCGAGCCGGCCCTCGATGACGTCGGACAGCTTCAGTGGCTGCTTCAGCCTGTCGAGATATTTGCGATAGATGCCCTGGACTGCATCGTCCTCCTTCGGAAAGGCCCAGAGCTCCAGCTTGACCGGGTTTCCCGACAGGGTGGCGATCTCGATTTCGAAACCGGCCTGGTCCATGTGGTACATCGGCAGCAGCATCTCGACGGGGTGGTTGCCGGTCGAGAACATCGTGCCGTTGCGCATGAGGAGATAGCGCTCGTCCGCCGCGATCATCAGGATTTTCCAGCGCCCTCCGCGATAGGCGTCGGGGTAGTGTGCATCCCCCAGGCCGGATTTGGCGGACGTGAACTGGCTCAGTGAATAGGGCGAAGGAAAGAAGGCATTCTCCTCGGCACGATCGGGGGTAGGACGTCTGTCTTCCGAGCGGTCGGTCATGTTGGTCTCTCCGGGCTGATATGAACCGTCCACCGAGGATAGTCTCCATGCCACGCGCCTCGGATGAGGGATTTCCCTCAACCTGGCCAGAAAGACCGCCCCTCATTCGGCAACCATGCAGCGCCGGCCGGGCAAACAAAAAGCCCCGGAAAGATCCGGGGCTTCATGTCGAACGAATGCCGGGCAGGCCAGCCCGGACGCGCCGGGATGCCCGAAACCGCAAATCTCAGCGCACGATCACCTTCGTGCCGGCGGGAACGCGGTTATAAAGATCGATCACGTCGATGTTGCGCATGCGGATGCAGCCGGACGATACGCTGCGGCCGATCTTCTCGGGTTCGTTGGTGCCATGGATGCGATAGAGCGTATCCTTGCCGCCCTGGAAGAGGTAGAGCGCGCGGGCGCCGAGAGGATTGGTCCAGCCACCCTCGGTGCGCTTGACATGCGGCCAGCGCGCAATCATCTCGGCCGGCGGATTCCAGGTCGGCCATTCCGCCTTGTGGTCGATGACGGCCTCGCCCGTCCAGCCGAAAGCCTCGCTGCCGAGGGCCACGCCATAGCGCATCGCCTTGCCGTCGGGCAGCGTATAATAGAGCAGATGCTGCTTGGTCTCGACCACCACCACGCCCGGCGGCTCGCCGGTGGGATTGTCGACCATGTAGCGGGCAAACATCTTGTCCACATCGCCGGTGGGAATCATCGCCATGAACTGAGCGTCCCGCTCCGAGAGCACGGGATCGGCCGTCTTGGTATATTGGCAGGCGCCCAGACTCAGCGACATGGCCGCGAGCACGGCGAAATGGACCAGTTTCATAGTACCCCCGAATACGTCAGCGCGTAGCTAGTACCGACATCATTATGGTTACTGTTCGGTTAAGTCCGGCGGTACTAGGCAGACGAGAGCCGGAAACATCAACACATCAGCAGTACAAAAATGAAACAGCCAGTGGGTGTCAATGCGGTTTGATTAAAAAACAAGAAGTGTTGCCGATATCATACGCCGCCCCCGTGACCCACTCGGAAACCCGCCCCTGGAGCGTTTTGCAACCTAGCGGAACCCCAGGAAATGACAAAGATACGCAGAAACAAACAGTTTGGGCAGGAGAGAGATCGAAAAAGAACGTGCTCTACCCCGACGAAGCCGCCCCTGCCTTACTGTAACGCAGGCGAGGTGAGGACACGCATCGTGCCTCTTCCTTGGAAGAGCTGCGCCGGCTTCCTGAAGCAACCAAGCGTAAGGTTCGCTCTCTACGGGAAATCCAAGCTGAAAGGAGCGGACAAACCTCCTGCAAGGCCTGCCCGCTCAAGGTACTGCTATGGAGAGTAGAGTTACGTCCACGGCAACCCGGTTTCCCGGCCGCTGCACCCCTGTGCCTTTCGGCACAGCCGGCTGCCGCTGCAGCGACTATTCGTCAATGAGCGGTCGACGGACGCGTCGGCGCCGAGAAGCTCAATGCGCTGTCGATTCCAGCGATGATCCCGCGGGCCAGGTCGACATGACGGCCGACACCGGCGGAAAGGGCATCCCGCATCTGCGAGTCGAGAGGAGAATTGTCGATGGCGACACCGAGACTGGACAGCGTCGCGCAAAGCTCGCCCAGTAGACGCTGGTGCTGCCGGATCGACAGCATATAAGCGCGATGCAGCTCGGTGATGTCTGGCGCCGACATGTCGATGTCGTCGTTCCAGTCCAGGCGTGCGTTTGAGGTCAACATCGATAGTCCCCGACGATTTTGCGTGGGCTCGTGCTGATTTCCGGCCCAGCTGATACAGCAATGGTTAATTGGAAACGGCCCCTTCGCGCTGTGCGTTTTCGCACATCGCTGCGGGGCGGTATCAGCATGCCGCCTGTCCAAAAAGCGGGAGAAGGGCATTCAAGCGGTGCGCGGGAGGTGGCGCCGTCAATGCCGAATGAACACCATCACCTCGCGTCCCCCCTATGCGAAAGCGCACAGAGGTAACGGACGACGGCGACACATTCTGCGCCCTGCCAGGGCACGCAACCTTCGCTTGTGTTCGAACCGGCAACCGGCGAGCATGGCCGGACGGGCTTCCGATCGGCAGATCCATTGGAGTTTTCCATGCAGAAAGGCTTTTGCTTCCTCCTTCTGGGCTTCCTCGGCCTGGCGGGCGCCCTGTCGCCGATGGCGGCGAGCGCGAGGGCAGAAGAAGGAGCTCGCGTCATGCTGGTGCTCGATGCCTCGGGTTCGATGTGGGGCAAGGTAGGCGCCATCACCAAGATCGAAGCGGCCCGCCAAACCGTCGGCACCATCCTGAAAGGCTGGCCTTCGGAGGATCAGCTCGGCCTGATGGTCTATGGCCACCGCCGCAAGGGCGACTGCAAGGACATCGAGACGCTCAAACCGGTCGGCCCCGTCGACGAGCAGGCCTTCATGGCCATGGTCGGGGGCCTGTCGCCCAAGGGCCGTACGCCGATGACCGACGCCGTGCGAGCCGCCGCCGAAGCGATGAAGGGGCAGGAGGGCCGGTCGACCATCATTCTCGTCTCCGACGGCGTCGAGACCTGCAATGCCGACCCCTGCGAGGTCGCCGCTGCCTTGAAGAAGGCCGATATCGACCTCGTCGTCGACACTGTCGGTTTCGACATCAAGGATCCCGAGGCCAACCGGGAACTACGCTGCATGGCGGAGGCGACCGGCGGCATCGCCCTGCAGGCAGAGGATGCCGGCGAACTCACCAAGGCCATCCAACAGGCCGTTCACACGGCGCAAGGCAATCCGCCGCCGCCTGCGCCGGCTCCGCAACCCAAGGCCGAGCCGAAGGCGGAACCCAAGCCTGACTGGAACCTGACCGGCTATGCGAGACTGGCGGCCGGCGACGACCCGCTCACCGACAATGTGCAGTGGGAACTCGCCCGCCCGGCGCCGGAAGGCGTGGCGCCTGAAACGGTGATGACGAGCTACAACGCCAACATCCACGAGCAGGTCGCCCCAGGTGACTACATTCTGACGCTCACGGCGGGACAGGCCAGCGTGAAGGCTCCCATCACCATCAAGGCCGGCGAGATGAACCGCGTCGACATGGCGTTGAATGCCGGCCGCCTTGGGCTGCGCGCCAAGCGGACCGCGACTGAAACGGCCCTGGAAAACGCGACCTGGACCGTCAAGGCCAAGGGCAGCACCGACGACCTGTTCACCGCCTATGATGCCGAGACGTCCGTCATCCTGCCGGCGGGCGAATACAGCGTCACCCTCAAGCTCGGCACGTCCATTCAATCCCGTGACGTCGAGGTCGCACCGGCCGAAACGGTCCCCGTCGAGGTCATCGCCGGCGTGGGCAAGCTCAAGGGCAAGATTGTCTTCGTTTCCGGAGGCCCCGTCGCGAAAGATCCCCATGTGGAGATCCTCGCCGGCGCCACGCCGGTCGATGGTGAGTCGTTCCTGGCCGATGCCTATGACGGCGAACCCGTTTTCGACATTGCTGCCGGTACCTATCGCGTTCATGTCCAGATCGACGGGGTGGATCGCGTCTTCCCCCTGGAGATCAAGGCGGGCGAGACGGTCACGGCTTCCTTCCCCCTCGATGCAGGCCTTGCCGCCCTCGACGCGCCGGGTGCGGACTCGGTGCGCATCACCAGTCCCGAAACCGATATCTATGGCGAGGCGAAAGAAATTACCCGGCTCTACACCCTGCCGGCGAACTACGTCCTGCCTGCCGGCAAATACAAGATCAGCGCCTGGAAGGGCGATGTCAGCGTCGTCCAGGACGTCGACATCAAGGCCGGCATACGCAATGAGGTGAAGCTGGCCCTGCCGCAATGATCCCGATTTCGGTGCCCGTCCTCGCCCCTTTACGGGACGAGGTGCGGCCATCGGCAGCGACTTGCGAATGAATTCGATAGCAGATGCAAGGGTGCCTCAACAGGCATCGGCACTGTTGGAGCCTGCAAGCGCCCTGCCCCGAACGCGACGCATGTCAGGGAAACACCAGATATCGTCTCTTGATGCCGCTGCGGGTGTCGGCCATCAGGAGATCGATGCTATCGACTTCGCCTTCGTGCCGAAGTCCGGCCACCACCGCGGTGACGGTCAAGTCCGGCCAGGCTCGCCGGACCGCCTGTCGAATCGCCTGCTCGACATCCAGTTCCATGCGTGTCGGATCGGGCATGCTCCAATCCTCGAAGACGAGGCCGAGCGTTCGCGCAAGCGTGATGCGAAGCTGATCGTCGCTTGGAAGATCGGACATGCGAAAGGCCCCCGGTAATCGCGATCTGCATCATGCGCTGTTCCGGCGTCAAATGAGAAGCGCCACGTCGTTCATGACCATTACAAGAATGGGTTGGGTGCCCGACCGGATCCGGACCGACTGCCTTCAGCATCGCCAAGCGCTCGAGCACGGCGTACCGACGAAGACGCCTCCATCACCGGACAATGACGGCATCAGATCGGCTTTGCCGTCAGCACCACGATCCAGTGATCGAGCCGTTCCTTCAGGGCCCGGTCGCGTATGAAGGCGACCTCTTCATCCTCGAGTTCTTCGACGATCTCGAGGGTGAAGGCCTGTTCTCCGTGTCGGTTCCAGGCGGCCTGCAAGGCCTGATTCAGGCTGACACCCTGGCCCAGGGTGAACCAGAGCCGGTTGCGGATCTTGGAGAGGTCCGGCGCCCGGCCAACCCAGCATTCCCCCGTCTCCGCACAGCGAACGGCATAGATGCCGCCCGCGACCTTGCGCTTCCTATAGGCGTCGACGGCCGCCTTGCGATCTTCGCGTTTCATGGGCGGCCTCCTTCGGCCGAACCGGGTTGGCGTTGCACGTTGGAAGGCAGCCATAAACCAGATCGGCATGTGAGGCAATATTACCCGGGTATATTGACTGCATAATTTTACCCGGGTATAATGGCCGCCATTCACAGTCCACCCGTTCGGCGGCAGACAAGTGCCTGCCCAGGCTGGACTCCGCAGGATGCCGAGGAAAAATCATGCCGCCCTTTCTCTCTCCTACGCAGGAGGCCGGACGAGCCTTCGTGACGCGGGGCCTTTCCGGCCCCATCACCATGCTCAATCTCCTGCGTTTTCGTGAGGTTGCCGACTATTCGGCCTCGCCGGATCTCGCCCCCGCCGCGCCGATCACCGGCGAGGAAGCCTTCCGGCGATATATCGTCCACACCCTGCCCTTCCTGTCCCGAAGTGGCGGCGAAGTTCAGTTTCTCGGGAACGGTGGTGCGTTCCTGATCGGCCCCGAAACCGAACGCTGGGACCTGGTCATGCTGATCCGGCAGGCCTCGGTGCAGAGCTTCCTCGCCTTTGCCGAAGACCGGGACTATCTCGCCGGGCTCGGGCACCGCACCGCCGCGCTGGTCGATTCACGCCTGTTGCCGCTGACGGAACTACCGATTCCTGCCTGATTTTCACCCGTCGATTTCCCGCATGCACCTGGCGGTCCGCCGCCCGGATTGCATGCGCTTGCCCGGTATCCGCCATGTCATCGTCTCCCACCTCCCGCCCCCTATGGCGCCTCTATCTCGGCATCCTCCTGCCCATGATGCTGACCAATGTCCTCCAGGCCGCCTCCGGCACGCTCGACGGCATCTGGATCGGCCAGTTGCTCGGCCTGCCGGCCATTGCCGCGGTATCGGCCTTCTTTCCGATCCTGTTCCTGGCGCTCTCGCTGGTGATCGGCCTGAGCAGCGGCGCCGCCGTGCTGATCGGCCAGGCCTGGGGGGCAGGCGATCGCCCGCGCGTTCGCCGTATCGCCGCCACCGCCATCGTGATGGTGCTCGCCCTCAGCCTGCCGATCGCCCTGTTCGGCCACTTCGCCGTTCCCGGCCTGCTGCAGGCCCTCGGCACGCCCATGACGATCCTGCCGGCGGCCATCGACTATGCGCGCCTGATCACAGTGGGTTGCCCCATGATCTTCCTGCTCTGGCTCGTCACCTCGATGAGCAGAGGCGTCGGCGATACCGTCTCGCCGCTCTTCGTGCTCCTCCTCGCAACCGCACTGTCTCTTGTCGCCACGCCAGCCTTGATCGAGGGCTGGGCGGGACTGCCTCGTCTCGGCATCGCGAGCGCCGCCGTCTCCACCATCGGCGCCTATGCGTTGTCGCTGCTCTGGCTTGCCTGGCACTGGCGCCGCCGCCGACATCCACTGGCGCCATCGCTGTCACCTGCCTTCGATGTTTCGTTCGTTCCGGCCATCCTGCGCATCGGCTTGCCGACCGCCGGCCAGATGATGAGCCTGGCAGTGGCGGAACTGGTGCTGCTTGGCCTGGTGAATCGGCACGGCATCGGCGCAACGGCCAGCTACGGCGCGATCAATCAGATCATGAGCTGGGTGCAGTTTCCGGTGATGTCGCTGGGCATCACGGCGACGGTCCTGGCTTCCCACAGCATCGGCGCGGGCAAGCCAGGCGCCGTCGGGCCTATCCTGGCAACGGGACTGCGTCTGAACCTGGTTACCACGGGCGCCTTCGTGGTAGGCGCCTATCTGCTTGCCCCGGTGGCTATCGGCCTGTTCATCACCGATTCCGCCACGGCTCTTGCCGCCGCAGGTCTGCTGCGCATCGTGCTGTGGAGTGTGGTGCTCGCCGGCTGGTCGGCGGTGCTAAGCGGGGTCATGCGGGCAGATGGTACGGTCCTGGTGCCGATGGTGCTGTTCATGGCCGCCATCGCCCTGGTCGAGGTACCGCTGGCCTGCCTGCTCGATGCAAAGCTCGGCCTGTCCGGTATCTGGATCGGCTATGCGGCCGGGTTCGCCGCGAATCTGCTGTTTCAGGCCTGTTACTACCGCCTCGTCTGGTCGAAGAGACCGGCGCGGCTCTTGACCTGAGCGGCCGGAAATCAGGCCGGATGGGTCACCTTGCCCTCCGGCCGGAAGCGCGCATTGAGCAGATCGCCGATCTGCCCCCGCGCGCGTACGGCCTCCGGCAGCGGCAGCAGCATCCAGGCATGCACCATGCCAGCCTGCTCGAGGAGGTCGATGGGCTGTCCCGCCGCCTCCAGACGCTGCACCAGCCTGTGGGCCTCGGGATTGAGGAGATCGGCCGTGCCGGTCATGACGGCGACTGGCGCGAGCCCCCGCATCTCGCCATAAAGCGGACTGATACCGGGATCGTCCAGCGGCAGGTCACCGGCATAAAGGCGCGCCGCCACACGGGCTGCCTCGGGCGTGATCACCGGGTCATGTGGCCTATGAGCCAGCGTCGCGGGATCCTCCATGGTGAGGTCGAGCCAGGGCGAGAGCAGGACGATCTGGCCCGGCTGGGGCCGACCGGCCGAGACCAGGGCCTGGGCCAGCGCGAGGGCCAACCCGCCTCCAGCCGAATCGCCCATCACCGCCATGCGCTCCGGGGCGATGCGGGCACACAGATCCGTGTAATGCGCCAGCACGCTCGCCAGCACGTCGCGAGGATCGTTTTCCGGAGCCAGAGGATAGAAAGGCACCGTGACACTGCAGCCGGTACGGCGGATCAGATCTTCGAGAAAACGCCAATGCAGGAAGCTGATCGCAAACGAATAGGCGCCGCCATGCAAGTAGAGCAGATGGAAGGGCGCCTGCCCGCCATCCCGTGGACCGAGGTGGAATACGCGGTCACCATGCGCCATGTCCTGCCGGATCTCGCAGAGATTGCGCAAACGGGCGGGAGGCAGTGCAGGACCGGTATGGCGGCTCAGGCGGATCAAGGCCTTCAGAACCGGCGGCCTCGCCCAATCCTTCACCCTCAGCAGGCGAAACAGGCCATGCAGCGAGCGCGCGGCGAGGCTGCCTTCGACGGCTTTCGCCATCCCGCCGCTGGATAGCGGTTCAGGGCCTTGCGCCTTAGGAGCTGGCGCCTTCACGCTTGAAAATCGGCTCGACCCGGCTGGCCTGCCTCAGGAAGACGAAAATGGCATAGAGGGCTATCAGGCCGAACACGCCTTGCAGGATGACCTCGACCGTGGGGCCGAGCTGGAAAAATCCCGCCAGCGCCCAGCCGGAAGCCCAGGCCGCACCGAGCAACTCGGTGCCGATCAGAACGGCAACCGAGCAAATGGTGATCAGGCTGGTCCAATTGATGGATTTGTCAGAGCTGGGCAAAGGCGGCTCCCTGGCGGCTTCCGTGAATGTCGTCCCATGCCTCTATACCATCGCGCCGCGCTTTGCTACGCCCCTTCTGGAACGAAGCACGCTGGAGCGAATTGGCACTCCTGCGCTAACGCATTGTTTTCAGGCGCCTTTGGATTCCCGACGGATCTCGGGGTGCATGAGATGACAAATCGTCCATGTAAGCCTTCGCTTGGAAAGTCCCCTGCCCATGGAACCCCCCGTTTTCGGTCACGCTGCCGTCGCCACGCCCCATCATCCGGCCAGCGAAACCGGCCAGCGCATCCTGATCCAGGGCGGCAATGCCATCGAGGCGATGATCGCCATGGCGGCCACCATCGCCGTCACCTATCCGCATATGAACGGCATGGGTGGTGACGGTTTCTGGCTGGTGGCCGACAAGAGCCGCCGCGTCCGGGCGATCCAGGCTTGCGGCCCCGCCGGCAGCCGGGCCACCATCTCGGCCCTGCGCGATCTCGGCTATGACGAAGTGCCGTCTCGCGGCGTCCTCTCCAGCCTCACGGTTCCCGGCGCAATCGCCGGCTGGCAGATCGCCGCCGAGATGGCCAGGGCTTTCGGGGGACGGCTACCTGTGGCCCTATTGCTGGAAGACGCCATCCGCCATGCCCGCGACGGCATTACCGTCTCGGCCTCGCAGGCCCGCGTCGAAGCGGCAGAGATCGATGAACTCAAGGCCGTGCCAGGCTTCGCAGCCCATTTCATGCCATCAGGCGAAGCCCTCAAGGCCGGCGACCGCCTCCTGCAGCCGGCTCTCGCGGGTCTGCTGGAGCAACTCGCCCATGCCGGGCTCGACGATTTCTATCGTGGCGACGCGGCCCGCGAGATCGCCGCCGATCTCGACCGCGCCGGTGCCCTCGTCACGCGGGAGGATTTCCGACGCTATGAAGCACGGCTGCGCGAGCCGCTGAGCCTCGCCCTGCCGGGGGTCACACTCTCTAGTTTGCCGCCGCCGACGCAGGGCCTGTCCACCCTGATCATCCTCGGCCTCGCCGAACGCCTCGGCCTCAAGCGAGCAGGCGGCTTCGAACACCTCCATGGCCTGATCGAGGCGGCCAAACGGGCCTCGGCCATCGCCGATCGCGAGATTGCCGATCCTGCCTCGATGAGCGCAGATCCGGGCGCCTTCCTCATCCCGGCCTTCCTGGAGCGCGAAGCCGCGGCGATCTCGATGGCGCGCGCCGCTCCCTCCTCCCCGCAGGGTGCGAAGGGCGACACCGTCTGGATGGGCGCGATCGACAAGGAAGGCCTTGCCGTCAGCTACATCCAATCGATCTATTGGGACTACGGTTCGGGCCTGGTCCTGCCGAAGACCGGCCTGCTGATGCAGAATCGTGGCCTTGCCTTTTCGCTCGACGCCCGCTCGCCGCGCGCCTTGGCCCCGGGGCGCCTGCCCTTCCATACGCTTGCCCCGGCCATGGCCCTGTTTGCCGACGGACGGGTGATGCCTTTCGGAACCATGGGCGGCGATGCCCAGCCGCAGATCCTGGCGCAATTGTTCTCACGCTATCGCCTCGGCGAGGACCTTGCGACTGCCGTCGATGCCCCGCGTTTCGTCCTCGCTCGCGACGGGAAGACCAGGAAATCCGTGCTCCAGCTGGAAGACAGATTCGACGAAAGCCTCCTCAACGCGCTCGACCGCGCTGGTCATCCCATCGACATCGGCCAGCCCTATGCAGACAACTTCGGCCATGCTGGCGCGCTCGTCCGTCACATCAGGGACGGACGCATCGAGGCGGTGCACGACCCGCGCGCCGATGGCGGGGCCCTCGGGCTCTAGCCCATCGAGCCGAGGGGGGGATATCGGCCCTTTAATAAAAGGGACTTTGGAAACAACAAATTATGGCATCGATCTCACCTTCGGGATCAAGTTCGATGCTGCAGAGCAGGTTTATGGATGTTCGAGAATGGCGACACGCTACGCGATCTATTATGTGCCCGCTGCAGATTCGGCGCTCTGGCGCTTCGGCAGCGAAGTCCTGGGCTACGATGCCTTTACCGGCCGGGACGTGCCGCAATGGCACCCTGCCCTTGCCTCGGCGTCCGCCTGGCATGAGATGACCGCCGATCCCCGGCTCTATGGCTTCCATGCCACCTTGAAGGCTCCCTTCCGCGCGGCCGAGGGCGTGGACGAAACGGCTCTTGCATCGGACTTCGTTGCCTTCGCCAAGACCCATCGGCCGGTCGATCTCGGCGCCTGGGCCATTCTGCCGATTCCGTCCTCGCGCGACGGCCGCGCCTTTCTCGCCATGGTGCCCGCCGAGCCGCCGGCCGAGCTGGCCGTCCTCGAGAGCAGCATCGTCAGGCATTTCGACAGGCTGCGTGCGCCGCTCACGCCCTCCGAAATCGCGCGCCGCAACCCGGACCGCCTGAGCGAGCGCCAGCGTGGCTATCTCCATGCCCATGGCTACCCCCATGTGCTCGAAGAATTCCGCTTTCACATGACGCTGTCGGGCGCCATCGAGAATGCCGCGGCCATCGGCGAACACCTGGACGCCCGAGCCCAGGAGCTCGAGGTCGCTCCGCATTTGCGCATCGACCGCCTCGGCCTGTTTCGCCAAGAGGATGGCGGGCGTTTCCAGGTGATCGACGTCGCCACGCTCCAGGGCTGACGGCGGCGGCTTTCCTGGGATGGATCAGGCCGCGTCTGCCTTTTCGGCGGCATGCGGCTTGCCGTACAAGCCGATATGGGCATCCCCCCAGGCCTTCAGCGCCAGCAGGACCGGCTCCATGCTGCGGCCGAGGGGGGAGAGGCTGTATTCCACTTTGGGCGGTACCTGCGCATAGACCTTGCGCTCGATCAGCGCGTCCTCCTCCAGTTCACGCAACTGGTTGGTCAGCATGCGCGGCGTGACATTGGCGATGTGGCGGCGGATCTCGCTGAAGCGCAGCGTGCCGGCGAGCAGATGGAACAGGATGATCGACTTCCACTTGCCGTCGATCAGGCCGATGGCTGCCTCGACCGAACAGCCCGGCGTGCAATCGAACCGCGAATGGCGCGCTTTGGCCATGACAGTATCCTTTGTGATACTATAGGCGTTTTTTGTGCATATTGACGATAAGCAATCATAAGCACAAGTTCCGCCCATAGCAATCAGCGACGAGGAACGAGCCATGAAAGCAATCGGATACAGGACAGCCGGCGCCATCGACAGCACCACGGCGCTCGAGGACTTCGAGCTGCCCCGGCCCAAGGCAACCGGCCACGACATTCTGGTCGAGGTCGCGGCAATCTCCGTCAACCCGGTCGATACCAAGGTGCGCCGCAGGGCCTCGCCTGAAGCCGGTGAGTGGAAGGTGCTGGGTTGGGACGCGGTCGGCAGGGTGGCCGAAATCGGCGAGGCGGTTACCGCCTTCAAGCCCGGCGACGAAGTGTTCTATGCCGGCTCGATCACCCGGCCCGGCGCCAACAGCCAGTTTCATCTGGTCGACGAGCGCATCGTGGGCCACAAACCCAAAAGCCTGTCGAATGCAGAGGCTGCGGCCCTGCCTCTGACGGCGATCACGGCCTGGGAGATGCTGTTCGACCGGCTCGACATTCGCCGCCCCGTGCCCGGAGCGGCCAATGCCATCGTGATCGTCGGCGGCGCCGGCGGGGTCGGGTCGATTGCCATCCAGCTCGTCCGCGCGCTGACCGATGTGACGGTCATCGCCACTGCCTCGCGCCCGGAGACACAGGACTGGGTACGCGAGTTGGGCGCCCATCACGTCGTCGACCACAGCAAGCCGATCGCCGAACAGATTGCGGCGCTCGGAATCGGAGCACCCGCCTTTGTCTTTTCCACCACCGAGACCCACCGCCACCTCGACGAGATCGTCGAACTGATCGCCCCGCAGGGCCGGTTCGGGCTCATCGACGATCCCGAAGCCTTGAACATCATGGGCTTCAAGCGCAAGGCGGCCTCGATCCATTGGGAACTGATGTTCACCCGCCCGATCTTCCAGACGCCGGACATGGACGAGCAGGGCAAACTGCTGAACGAGGTCGCCGCACTGATCGACGGAGGCAGGATCCGCACCACGCTCAGCCAGGTGCTGCGTCCGATCAATGCCGAAAATTTGAAGCAGGCCCACGCCCTGATCGAAAGCGGGCGCGCCAAGGGCAAGATCGTGCTGGAGGGCTTCTGAGAAATGCGAGCGGCGCGCGGGCGCTGAGTTCCCGCGCCCGTGAAGAGTTCGGGACAACCCGGCCGCGTTGACAGGTTCCGAAGCCGGAAGCTGTTATCAAACAGCGCGCTCCCGGACCAAAGGCTGTGGCGTTTTGCGATTTGGTTGAATCACCAAGCATCGCAAAGACGCGTCGAACCAAAGAGTCAGAGCAAAAAAGCATTCACGCCTGAACGCGCTTTGCTCTAGGGAGCGCCATGCTTCCGCCCCACTCGGCGGGTTACAACCCTCCGAGTGGTGAATCGCTACAGCTCCCGCCCTCTGCAAACCGGATCGTTCATGCGTTCGCTTCTTCTCGCCACCGTGCTGCTCGGTTGTCTCATTGGACGGGCTGCGGCCCATCCGCATGTCTTCGTCAATTCGGCCAGCGAGATCGTCTACGACGACAAGGGGCGAGTAACCGGCGTCAAGCAGCACTGGACCTTCGACGAGGCCTTTTCTTCTTATGCCACGCAGGGGCTGCAGCAGAGCGCGAATGGTGGCTACACCCGCGAGGCTCTCGCTCCTCTGGCCCAGACCAATGTCGAGAACCTCAAGGATTTCGGCTACTTCACCTTTGCCAAGCTCGGCGGCAAGGAGCTTTTGTTCAAGGATCCGGTCGATCCTTATCTCGACTTTACCAACGGCGTCCTGACCCTGCATTTCTTCCTGCCCCTGTCCTCCCCGCAGACACAGGGGCAGAAGGCCTTGGCAATCCAGATCTACGACCCGACCTATTATGTCGCGTTCACCCTTGATGACGAGACCCCTGCCAAACTCGACGGTTCCCCACAGGGTTGCGCACTCAACGTCATCAGGCCCAAGCCGCCGAGCGAGGACCAGAAGGCCGCCGCCCTGCAGCTCGACGAGGCCTATTTCAGCGCACTGGACCAGAACAAGGATTTCGGTGCCAAATTCGCCAACAACATCCAGGTGAACTGCCCGTGATTGCGGGGACAGGCCGTTTTGCCAAGCGGGTCGCGCAGGCGGCACCAGCCGTCCTGGTCCTGCTTATGCTGATGGCCGGCGAAGCGCTGGCCCAGAAAAGCACGCCCTTTGGTATCAGCCGGCCCGAACAATCGATCACCGGTCCCGCCAGTCCCTTCCTGGCCTGGATCCTCACCGAGACGGCGCGCTACTACCAATTGCTCGTCGATGCCTTGAAGGAATCCAAGCAGAACGGCACGGCCAGCCTGGCGCTGATCACCCTCAGTTTCGGCTATGGCGTCTTCCACGCGGCCGGCCCCGGCCATGGCAAGGCGGTGATTTCCTCCTATCTGTTCGCCAATGACGAGGCGGTGAAGCGTGGCATCGCGCTGTCCGGCGCCTTCGCCCTGGTGCAAGCGCTGTCCGCCATCGCCATGGTGTCGGTGCTGGCCGCCATCCTCAACGTTACCGCCCAGACCATGGATGCCTCCACCCTGATGCTGGAGCGTCTCTCCAACTTCATGGTGATGGCGGTCGGCGCCTGGCTGTTCTGGCGCAAGGGTCGCGCGCTCTGGGGACTGATCGCCGCTCGTTTCGGCCTGCCCGGCGCCAGCATCCACGTCCATGACGCCAATTGCGGGCATCTCGCCTTGCCGACCGACAGCGACACCGCCAAGCGCAACAATATGCGAGCCATCCTGGCCGCCGGCCTCAGGCCCTGCACGGGTGCCATCATCGTGCTGGTGTTCGCCTGGCGGCAGGGAATCTACGGCTCGGGCATCATCGCGACCTTCGCCATGGGCCTGGGTACCGCCCTCACCATCGCCGTCATCGCCACCGTCGCGGTGATGGCCAAGAGCCTGGCCGTGCGCCTTGCCGCCCCGCAGAGCTTTGCCGCCGCCGTCACGGTGCGCACGCTCGAAATGGGCCTTGCCTTCATGGTCTTTGCGCTCGGGCTCATCCTGCTGGCCGGCGTGATAAATTTACCCTCTGCATAGGCTCCGTCATCGCCAAAATGCTTGGCCCCCAAAAAGCTGCGCAGTATGATGCGGCAAGGCGTGCCGAGAGGCGCGCCCAGCGCGAATTTCCGGCTCAATCCGCAGGGAGAAGCGGCCAGCCGGGGGGCGGCCGGAGGATCGACCGATGGGCCAGCAGATAGAAGCCGTCGTCCAGCGCCTGAGGCGCTTTGCCCGGGCGCTCAGCCATGATTCCGATGGGGCGGATGCGCTGGTCCTGGAGATCCTGTCCGCGCATGAAGGCAAGCGTCTCGACTATCCCCGCCTGCTCACGGCGCTGATCGCCCGCCGCCGCGACCTCGACGACCGGGAAAACCAGCTCAAGGCACAGCGGCCGCCGATGAAGGCCGGCTGCTCCAGCCATCCCGACATCCTGCGCGCCTTCGACCGCCTGCCCCTGACCGATCGCGAGGTCCTGGCGCTGATCATCATCGAAGGCCTGGATTATGAGACGGCGGCGGCCGTGCTGGCGGTGCGCGAAGAAGCCTTCATCGCCCGCCTCACCCGGGCTCGCGAGGCCTTTTCGCGCCAGGTGGACGGCCAGCGCCATGCCGTGCTGCGGATCGTGAAATGACCGAACCGACCCGCATTCCCGACCGGATCTTCAACGCCCTGGTCGATGGCCGGCTCTCCGCGCGGGTCGAGCGCGAAACGCGCGAAGCGCTGGAAACCGACCCCCAGGGCAGCGAGCGTGCCGCCACCTGGCAGCGCCAGAGCGAAGCCTTGCATGCCGCCCTCGCCCCCATCGTGCGGGAGCCCCTGCCCCTTTCGATGATGCTGAAACTGCGTCACGACAAGCCGGTTGCCTGGCATCGTGACAGCACGCTTTGGACCTATGTCGGCATTTTCGCAGCCGGAGTCGCCGTCGGCCTGGCTCTCGACCTCGCCACGCCGACCTTGCGGGCCTTGATCGGGATCTGATAATATTGATTTTTCAGTAATACTGAAATTCATTCCACATTTCGGTTGAAATTAAAATTCTTCGTGCCTACCTTGGCACCATGAAACTCGACGCCTGGCTCAAACAGACCGCCACCCCCCGCAGTGCCTTCGCCAAGACGGTGGCGCTGTCGCCTGCGAGCATCACCGCCCTGTGCAATGACGAGACGGCGTGGATTTCCCGCGAGACCGCCGCGCGCATTGCCGAAGCAACCGGTGGCAGCGTCACTCCCAATGATTTTCTGGGCCTTGCCCCGGTTCGAGACACCCTCAAGGAGACTGTCGTGTCCCATCAGAAGATTCAGGCCGCCATCGAGGCCTTTGCCCGTGGCGAGATCGTGGTGGTGGTCGACGACGACGACCGCGAGAACGAAGGCGACCTGATCATCGCCGCGAGTCATCTCACCACCGAGAAGATGGCCTTCATCATCCGCCATTGCTGCGGCATCGTCTGCGCCCCCTTGACGCTGGAAGAGGCCAAGCGCCTGCGCCTCGATCCCATGGTATCGCAGAACGACGCCCCGCTCGGCACGGCCTTCACCGTCACTGTCGACGTCAAGCACGGCCTGACCACCGGCATCTCGGCCGAACAGCGCGCCAACACGGTGCGGGCGCTCGCCAATCCCAATATGGGCGCCACGGATTTCGTGCGCCCCGGCCACATCTTCCCGCTGATCTCCAAGGAAGGCGGCGTGCTGATGCGCTCCGGCCACACCGAAGCAGCCACCGACCTGTGCAAGCTCGCCGGCCTGCCCCAGGTCGCCGCGATCTGCGAACTCGCCAATGATGACGGCACCGTCAAGCGTGGCCCCGAAGTCGCGGCCTTCGCCGAAACCCATGGCCTGCATGTGGTCTCGATCGCCGATCTCATCGCCTTCCGCCAGGCCCGCGAAAAGCTGGTCGAGCGGGTGGCGACCTTCACCGTGGAAAGCGAGATCGGACCGCTCACCGCCTACGCCTACACCACGCCCTATGACGAGGTGCAGCAACTCGCTTTCGTCTATGGCAAGATCGGGGACGGCGAGAACGTACCGACCCGCCTGCACCGCGCCGACGTGGTGACGGATGTGTTCGGCGGCGCCAAGACGCTCGGCAGTTCCCTCACCAAGTTCAAGGAAGTAGGCCGGGGCGTGATCGTCTATCTGCGCGACGGTACTGCGGGCGTCCCCATGGTGACGCACGGCTCGGACCACGGCTCGGAAGCCGCGCGCAACGAGCAGTGGCGCGAGGTCGGGCTCGGCGCCCAGATCCTGCGCGACCTCGATGTCTCGTCGATCAAGCTGCTCTCGACCAAGCCGCGCACCTATATCGGCCTCTCGGGCTTCGGCATCGAGATCAAGGGCACGGAGACGGTCTGAAGACCGCCCCTCTCTTCACACCGGCAGCGCAGTCGTCTTCTTGACGCTGCGCAAAGCCAGTGTCGATTGCACGCGGACCACACCGGGAAGCTGGGTCAGGATCTCGGTGTGGATGCGCTCGAAATCGGCGGCATCGGCATAGGCGACCCGCACCATATAGTCGGCGGCACCGGCCAAGAGGCAGCATTCCGTCACTTCGGGATGGCGCTGGATCGCCGCCTCGAAGGCATCGAGCGCACCGCGTCCCTGCTGGTCCAGCGTGACGAGCACGAAGGCCACCCCCGGCAGGCCAGCTTCCTTCTCATCGAGCAGCATGACATAGCGCGAAATCAGTCCGCGCTCTTCAAGAAGCTTGACCCTTCTCAAGCAGGCGGAGGGCGACAAATTGACCTTCTCTGCCAAGTCGACATTGGTCAGGCGCCCATCGGCTTGCAACAGCCTGAGAATGGCACGGTCGCGGATATCGAGCGAGATCTCGGATCTTGGCATAAACAGCGATCATTGGATCAATTTGTCGCATACTATGCGACAGAACGCCCTGAACACCAGACTTTTCCGCGAGAAATTGCGCGATTTCCGCGCCAACATGCCTTTCTAGCCTAAAGCCCGACGACAAGGGCTGGCTTCATCACCATACAAGGCGAAAACAATGCTGATCGGCGTCCCCAAGGAAATCAAGGACAATGAATTTCGCGTCGGCCTGATCCCATCTTCCGTTGCGGAACTGGTGCATCACGGCCACAAGGTCTGGGTGGAAACCAATGCCGGCGTCGGCGCCGGCCTCTCGGATGCCGATTATATCGGCGCCGGTGCCGAGATCGTCGACAACCCCGACATCCTCTTCGCCAAGGCGGAGATGATCGTCAAGGTGAAGGAACCGCTGGCGGTCGAGCGCCGGAAGCTGCGCCAGGACCAGATCCTGTTCACCTATCTCCACCTGGCTCCCGATGCCGAACAGACGCATGACCTCGTCGCCTCCGGCGCCGTCTGCATTGCCTATGAGACCGTGACCTCGGTCACCGGCGCCCTGCCCCTGCTGACGCCGATGTCGGAAGTCGCCGGTCGCCTGGCACCGCAGGTCGGCGCCCACAGCCTGGAGAAAGCCCAGGGCGGGCGCGGCATCCTGCTGGGCGGTGTTCCCGGCGTTCCGGCAGCCGAGGTCGTCATTCTCGGCGGCGGCGTCTCGGGCACGCATGCGGCGACGATTGCCGTCGGCATGGGGGCGAAAGTCACCGTGGTCGACCGCTCGGCCGAGGCTCTCAAGCGGCTTGCCGCCCAGTTCGGCACGTCGATCTCCACCGTGTTCTCGACCCGCTCGGCCATCGAGGAACTGGTGAAGCGGGCGGACCTCCTGATCGGCACGGTACTGGTTCCCGGCGCGGCGGCTCCCAAGCTCGTCAGCCGCGACATGGTGCGCAGCATGAAGCCTGGCGCAGTGATTGTCGACGTGGCGATCGACCAGGGTGGCTGCATCGAGACCTCGAAGGCAACCACCCATTCAAACCCGACCTATGTGGTGGATGGCGTAGTGCATTACTGCGTCGCCAACATGCCGGGCGCGGTGGCGCGCACCTCGACCTTCGCGCTCAACAACGTCACCCTGCCCTTCGCAGTGGCGTTGGCGGACAAGGGCTGGAAGCAGGCGCTGCGCGACGACGCGCATCTGCGCAACGGCCTCAACGTCGTGGATGGCAAGATCACCTGCCACCCGGTCGCGGAAGCGCATAATCTGGCTTATGTCAGCGCAGAAAGCCTTCTGCAGGCCTGACCATGACGGCGACCGGGGGCATCGGCAGGGATGCCCCCCGGGCGCGACCTTCCCGGGCCAAAATCAGTGCGATGACACCGAGGCTGCCGCATCGGTTGCCCTGAATGGCACCGGAACCGGCCTGACCTTGGTCCTCGTCAAGAGCTTGGCAGCGACGAAAACACAGGCGGCCGGCACGATGAGATCATCGATACGCCCGCCCATCAGCGAATTCGGAATCAGATTGTACAGGAAAGCGTAATAAAGACCGGCGATGGCCAGCAATCCCGCCGCTATGAGCGGGTTTCGTCTTTTGCCCAGCAGCCTCATCTTGCGCCTGAAATAGCGCCTCGCCCGCATCGCAAAGGAAGGACGGAGTGTCGCCCCGGCGGCAGCCGGAAGCGGCGACGGCGCGGCAACCTGGTCGGTCCCCGCGGCAAGGATACGCGCAGCCTGTGTCTTCATCATCTGGACATAGGGGTCATCCTGAATTTCAGGATAGGCCGCCATCATGTCCATGATCATCATGACCGTCTCCGGCTTGAGGTCCATGCCGCGACCGGCCTTGCCGACATTGATGCGGCTGCCCTTGGATTTCGCAGCCTCCAGGCCGGCGGCAATTTGCGCCGTAGTTGCCGGGATACCGGCAAACGTCAGCATCTCGCCTATCGCCTTGTCCGGATCGGCAATGAAATCCTCATACATGAAGATCCGCGCGGCCTTCGAGCTGCGCCACCCCATGTAGAAATTGATATACCAGGGCATCGCCAGCATGGCGATCATGTGCTCGAGCTCGGCTCGGTCCCGGCTCAAATGCTGCTTGTCGAGATAGAAGAAGGGATTGACCGGGCTCTCGCGATGCACATGGTCCCGGATGCTGACTACGACATCGAAAAGGCTGCGGATCAGGACGATGATGGAGACATCGTAGTCGCTGCACAGCTCCTCGGTCCAGGTGCTATGCTTGATATGGTGCTGCGCGACATAGTCGAGCTTGGCGTTTTGGGCCAGGCAGATTTCACAAAGTTCCTGCTCGCGGCGTCCGTAACTTGGAATCAAATTGATTGAATTAAGGTTCACCGCGTTTGCTATGGCACTGCTTATGAATGTCGAAGCCGATTTCGGCATGCAGGCCACAAGAACATGGTGCGACATCGCGTCTCCTTCGCTCGAACAATTGATCTCCATGATCGGGTAATTGTCTTTGCTACTCAGCGCCCCCCAGCAACTACCCAGCGTGATACCACAGGAAACATACTTTCCCGGCTGGTTCAACCTACGGTTAGTCTCTGTTTTTCCACTGAGGCCAGCATTCGGCAGACGGGCGATAAGAGAACGCCGGCTCTCGTCCAAAGTTCCAGGCTCGACAAACCATTCAACGGTTACGCGTCTTACTGACCGCCCCCGACAAAACCGCAATATCTATCATTCTGGAATCATTACAAAAATGAACTCGGATGGATCACGTCGGGCCAAAAGCCACGAAGGTCGAACCAAGATGTGGGGATATGCTGAATTCGCTGTCGGCGCCTGACACCAACTGCCTAACCCGCACTTATCCGATCAACAAAAATTTATTCCTCGAGGACTGCACCCTTCACCTGCGGCGACCAGGAAGCAAGACCGCGAAGGACGGAGCCACTTAATCGGCGACATGACACGGTGTCACGACACCTTCATCTCGGTGACGTCAGCACCACCCGTTCAGCCGGGCGAGTCGCCGGCCAGTTGCCCTATCGTTCGGCGGCAGCGCGAGCGAGCCTGTCGCGTATGGCTTCTCCCAGTCCGTCGCCGGGAATGGGAGCGACGGCTATGGCATGAATGTCGGCCCGGTCGAGCAGGCGCAGCATGCCGAACAGATTGGCGGCGGCCTCGGTCAGATCGCCGCTAGGACTGAGATTGGCAGCGATGCGAGCCCGCCCATCCCCACCCGGGCCAAAGCCGAGCCAAGCCTCGTCCGGTCCGGCTTCCTCGGCATCGAGCCTGACATGGGCCCGAGGCGCATAGTGGGACGCCAGCATGCCAGGCGCCACCGGCTCGTCGCCGGCGCCCTCCGGCCCCTCGGCGAGCGCAAAGCCGAGCACGTCCTCGATCATGTCCCGCGACAGGCCGCCGGGACGCAGCATCGCCACGCGATCGCCGAGGCACGACAGGATGGTCGATTCGACACCGACCTGGGTGGCGCCGCCATCCACGATGGCATCGATGCGGCCATCGAGATCGGCCGCGACATGGGCGGCCGTGGTGGCGCTGACATGGCCGGAGCGATTGGCCGAGGGTGCGGCGACGGGGCGGCCGACCGCCTCGAGCACGGCATGGGCCACGGGGTGGTCGGGCACGCGCAAAGCGACGCTGTCGAGCCCAGCGGTCGCGATCTCGCTGACCGTGCAGCTCGGCGCCTTCGGCACCACCAGAGTCAATGGTCCCGGCCAGAACGCCAGCGCCAGGCGCTCGGCCGCCGGCGAGAAGACGCCCTGGCCACGGGCGAGCTCGAAAGAAGCGAGATGGGCGATCAACGGATTGAAGCGCGGACGGCCCTTGGCCTCGTAGATGCCTGCGACCGCCCGGCCATTGGTGGCATCGGCGCCCAGGCCATAGACCGTTTCGGTGGGAAAGGAGACCAGCCCCCCCTCCACCAGGATGCGTCCCGCCGTCGCCAGGGAAGATGGGTCCGCCCCGAGATGCAGAGTGTTTCGATGTGTCATCCGGGCTCGCCGTCCGCTCTTTTGTTGATCGATGCGTGATGCGCCATTGCCCGTAGCCACGCATTCCGTCAAGGTCGAAGGCGCGCAATGGAGTTCAAGAACCAACAATGACCTATCAAGCGCCTGTCGCCGACATTGCCTTCTCGCTTCGTCACGTCGCTGATGTCGATGCGCTGCAGAGCGAGGGGCTGTTCCCCGAGGCAACGCCGGATCTCGTCGACACCATCCTGGAGGAAGCCGGCCATTTCGCGACCGATCGCATTGCTCCGCTCAATCGCGAGGGCGACCGGGTCGGCGCCCGGCTCGAGCAGCAGGGCGTGGTGACCGCTCCCGGTTGGCGCGAGGCCTATGCCGACTGGAGCGGCGGCGGCTGGAACGGCCTGGCGGGGCCGGTCGAATTCGGGGGCCAGGGCCTGCCCCTGCTGCTCAATGCCGCCTGCCTGGAAATGTGGAACTCGGCCTCGATGGCCTTCGGCATCGGGCCTGTGCTCACCATGGGCGCGGTCGAGGCGCTCGTCGCCCATGCCACGCCGGATCTGCGCGAGACCTATCTCGCCAAGCTGGTCAGCGGCGAGTGGACGGGCACGATGAACCTGACCGAGCCGCAGGCCGGCTCCGACCTCGCCGCCTTGCGCAGCCGAGCCGAACGGCGGGACGACGGCAGCTACCGCATCTTCGGGCAGAAGATCTTCATCACCTATGGCGACCACGACCTGACGCCCAACATCGTGCATCTGGTACTTGCCCGCCTTCCCGACGCGCCGGCGGGCACGCGCGGCATCTCGCTGTTCCTGGTGCCGAAATATCTGCCCGATGCCGAGGGCAATCCGGGCCGGCGCAACGATGCCTTCTGCTCCGGCCTCGAGCACAAGCTCGGCATCCATGGCTCACCGACCTGCATGATGGTGTTCGGCGACGAGGGCGGCGCCATCGGCTATCTGGTCGGCGAGGAGCATAAGGGCCTGGCCTGCATGTTCACCATGATGAACAATGCCCGCCTCGCCGTCGGTCTGCAGGGGGTCGCCATTGCCGAGCGGGCCTATCAGCAGGCGCTCGCCTATGCGCGCGAGCGCCGCCAGGGCAAGAGCCCGCTCTGGCAGAATGGCGGCATGAGCCCGATCATCGAACATCCCGATATAAGGCGCATGCTGCTGGAGATGCGGGCGAAGACCGTGGCAGCCCGCGGCATCTCCTACCTGCTTGCCGCGGCAATCGATCGCTCCCATCACGAGACCGATGTCGACAGGCGTAGACAAGCTGCCAACCGCGCGGCCCTGCTCACCCCTGTGGCCAAGGCTTTCTCCACCGATATCGGCAACGAAGTCGCCTCGCTCGGCGTCCAGATCCATGGCGGCATGGGTTATATTGAGGAAACCGGCGCCGCCCAGCATTTCCGCGATGCCCGCATCGCCGCGATCTATGAGGGCACCAACGGCATCCAGGCGATCGACCTCGTCACCCGCAAGCTACCGCTCGAAGGCGGGGACGTTGTCAGGGCGTTCATCGCCGAACTACGGGAAACCGTCGCGGCCGTCGCGGCCAGCGAGCGCTTCGCCGCGCTCGCGCCCTCGTTAGGGCGCTCCGTCGATGCCCTGGAGCGCGCCACGGCCTATATGCTGGCGCCCCGCGAGCAGCCCGAAGACGTCCTGGCCGGCGCCACGCCCTATCTGCGCGTCTTCGCCATCGCCGCCGGCGGCGCCGTGATGGTGAAGGAAGCGCTGGCCGCCGCCGCCATCGATCCCCACGAGCCCGCCAACCGCCTGCGCATCGACACCGCACATTTCTATGCCACGCAGATTTCGCCGCAGGCCGAGGGGCTCGCAGAAAGCGCGGTTAGCGGCTACGTTGCCGCCGGACTCGAAACCGTTCTCTGACAGGACTCCTGAATGTCGCTTGCCAACAAAACCCTGTTCATCACTGGCGCCTCGCGTGGCATCGGGCTCGCCATCGCCTTGAAGGCAGCCAGGGATGGCGCCAACATCGCCATTGCGGCCAAGACCGAAACCCCCCACCCCAAGCTCGAAGGCACCATCTATACGGCCGCCGAAGAGATCGAAAAGGCGGGCGGCAAGGCCCTGCCGCTGGTGGTGGACGTGCGTGACGAGGACAGTGTCAAGGACGCCTTCGCCAAGACGGCGGCGCAGTTCGGCGGCATCGACATCGTGGTCAACAACGCCTCGGCCATCCAGATGACCAAGGCCGCCGATACCGACATGAAGCGCTACGATCTGATGAACCAGATCAACGCGCGGGGCACCTTCCTGGTCTCGAAGACCGCCCTGCCCTATATCGAAAAGGCCGAGCAGCCGCATATCCTGATGCTGTCACCGCCTCTCGACATGAAGGAGAAGTGGTTCGCGCCCCATACCGCCTATTCCATCGCCAAATACGGCATGAGCCTGGTGGTGCTCGGCCTTGCCGGCGAGACGCGCGGGCGTATCGGCGTCAACGCCTTGTGGCCCCGCACCACCATCGCCACTGCCGCGATCAAGAACATCCTCGGCGGCGACGCCCTGATGCGCCGCTCGCGCAAGCCAGACATCCTGGCTGACGCCGCCTATCGCATCTTCCACAAGCCGGTCAGCTTCACCGGCAACTTCCTGATCGACGACACTTTTCTCCATGGCGAGGGCGTCACCGATTTCGAAGCCTATCGCGCGGTCCCGGGCGAAACCCTGGCGCCCGACTTCTTCGTGCCCGACGATTCCGTACCGCCCCCCGGCGTGGTAATCGGGGAGGCCATGCACTAGAGCAAAGCGCGTTTAGACGGAAACGCCTGTTTGCTCTAGTCCTTCATTTCGACGCGTCCTTGTGGTTCTTGCCGATGTCGGCACATCGCAAGACGCCATAGGTCGCAGGGAGATATCCGGCATGACGACGCTGTTGGTCACGCACCCGGCCTATGCCCGCCACGAGACGCCGCGAGGGCATCCCGAGCGGGTCGACCGCATCCTGGCGGTGGAAGCCGTGCTGGCTACTCCCCTGTTTGACGGGCTGGAGCGCGTCCAGGCGCCGGAGGCCTCGATCGACATGATCGAGGCCTGCCATCCGCGCGCCTATGTCGAAACCTTGCAGCGCCTGAGCCCGCATGACGATGAGGGCTTGGCGCAGCTCGACGGCGACACCTCGATGTCGTCGGGCAGCTTCGAGGCAGCGCTACGCGGCGCCGGCGGTGCGACGCTGGCGGTCGACCATGTCATGACCGGCAAGGCCAAGAACGCCTTCAGCGCCTCGCGCCCGCCCGGCCATCATGCCGAGCCGCAACGGGCAATGGGCTTTTGTCTCTTCAACAATGTCGCCATCGCCGCCCGCCACGCCCAGAAGGCGCATGACGCCGAGCGAGTGGCGATCGTGGATTTCGACGTGCATCACGGCAACGGCACCCAGGCGATCTTCTGGAACGACCCCAGCGTGCTTTATGCCTCCACCCACCAGATGCCGCTCTATCCGGGCACGGGCGCGCCCAGCGAAACCGGCGAGGCCGGCACCATCGTCAATGCCCCGCTCAGGCCCGGCCAGGGCGGCAGCGAATTCCGCGAGGCCATGCAGAACGTAATCCTGCCGCGCCTGCAGGACTTCGCGCCGGATCTCATCCTGATTTCAGCCGGTTTCGATGCCCATGAGCGCGATCCGCTTGGCGGGCTCAATTTCGTCGAGGAGGATTATGCCTGGGCGACCTCGGTGCTGATCGATCTCGCAGCCAGGACCGCAGGCGGGCGCATCGTCTCCGTGCTCGAAGGCGGCTATGATCTGACCGCCCTCGCCCGCTCCAGCGCCGTGCATGTCGCCACCTTGATGCAGGCTTGAGCCTTGTAGGCGATCTGACGAAATCGCTGCGGCCTACCACCGACACGGGATTACGAATCGATTTCCAGCCGAACATAGACGACGCCATCGCGCAGCTCCGGTGTCACCGCGCTGAGATCGAGATCGCCGAGATCGTGTCCCCAAATGCCGTAAGTACCGTCTGTGCCGTTGCGATTGGCCAGTCCCTGGCGCTGATCCGGCGGAATGATCGGTTGACGCGTCGTCTTTTCTTCCTCGGCATAGATATGCCGGTAGATGGCGCCGATCTGCCTTGCGAGTTCGGCACGCGTAAAGCCTGCATCATCGGCCGACTTTAAGGGAAAGCTGAATGCCGAGCGCAACGGATAGTCGGCGATCACGATGATATTCCGGCAAGGCAGAACGATCTGCTCCGCATCCTCCATGCCGGCAATGCTCTTGTCCGGATTTTGCAGATGGACATAAGGGCTGAAAGGGTAGGCTTTATCGACCGGGTCGCGTTTGACGCGAAACGTCACTTCGTCTGGTATCCTGCCGTGGCAGCTATTGCCGGCACCAGCAAGGGCCGTCGGTGCCCACACAGCCATCGCCGCGATTGCAGTCGCAAAAGCTGCGATCCGCGTTCTTCTTACCGGCGGCAACATGATGTTGTGGGGGATATCAATCCCCGTCCTCGAAGAACTGCCACTTGCCCTGCGGGCTGATGCCGAGGCGGTAGAAGGAATAGACGCCCTTGTCCTGCATGTCCTGGAAATCGCCGGCCGTGATCAGGCGAAACAGCTCGACCATCTGCGGGCCGGTCAGCTTGTTGAGGGGATAGCGCGCGAAATAGGGCCAGACATAGGCCTCCTGCGGCGTGCCGACATCGACATGGACATAGCCCGCCTCGAGCACGTCGTCCATGATGGCGAGGATCTCCCGGCCCTTCGGATCGCCGGCCAGAAGCTTCAGCGTCGCGATCGGATCGTCGCTCTCGCCACCGGGCAGATCCGGATTGCCGCCATTGGCGGCAAAGATCGGGCGCAGTGATTCAAGTTCGCCCGTCTTGATCGCCGTCAGCAGTTTCTGCCGCAGTTCCCTCACCGGTGCCGGCAGGTCGGCGTCACCATAGAAGACCTGGGGCGTGGCCTGGGAGGCTGCGCTGTCGTCATTTGCGGGCGTGGTGACCGTCACCGTGGGGGTCTGAGTGCTGACGGGCGGTGACGAGCCCGGCGCATTCTTGGTCGTATCGTTGGCCGCCTGCGACGGCACGGCGCCGAGCAGGGTGGCTGCGAGAGCGGCAAGGGTTATCAGGCGCATGGGCGGCATCAATCCGGGATCAGGCGAATCACGGTATTCGCTCGGCGCCAGCCTAGCCACAGCCGCGTCCGAATGCGAGCCTTCCCGGACGCCTGCCGTCCGTCACATTCTATTGATGGGTTCCCTTGACCGTGAACTCGCCATTGCGCACCCGCTCGGGCAGGCGCTCGGCAAAGCGGGCGACGGGTTCCTCGCCATAGGTCGCGACCAATTCCTTGAAGGCCGCAAAAAGAGCCGCATTGGCCACGCAATCGCCGTCGATGCCATCAAGAATGGCCTCTTCCCAGGCCTGCAGCAGATAGTCGAGCGCTGCCCGCCGGGCATCGTCTGCGGCGAATTGCTGTTTCAGATGGGTAACGCGATCATACATGACAAAATCCTGCCGCAGCGATGGCTGCGGGCGAACCGGACCATAGCATGCTGGTGTCCCAGGAATAGACACTTCCAAATTAATCGTTAACGGCCGTAACGCGCTTCCAGTGCCTTGATGATGCTGCCGCTCTCATCGAGATAGAGACGGATCACCGTCCCGGCAGCTTCGTTGCAGCTGCGATAGCTCTCGCTGAAACTGCGATAGCCGCGATTGAAGGCACCGGCGAAGCGTGCCTTGGCGGCCTCGTCGAAGCCCTGTGCCTCGGCCAGCGCGTTCATCTTGTCCCGCCAGGCCGGCGCATCCGCAAAGCCGCACAGGCCGCGCAGGTAGTGCAAGGCTCCCATCAGTTCGGCGAGCCGCAGCAATTGCGGCTCATAGGGGGCGATCTGCGGAGCCGTTGGCGCCGGCGGTGGCTGCACCGGCTTGGGCGGCGGCGTCTGAGCGTAGGCCGCTGCCACGATCGTTCCGAATGCCAGCAAGGCGGCTGGCAGGACCTGGCGGCCGCTCACAGCATCCTCCTGGCAGCGGCAACGATATCAGCCAGTCCGTCGGTCAGCGGCAGGCCGTCGAGGGTGACGGCATCGGCCCAGCGAAAGCTCAAGGTTTCCTCGCTGAGCCGCGGCTCCCCCTGCTCCGAACGCCCCACGAAGACCGCGACCACGAAATGACGTTGCACGATCCCCGCTTCATCACGGGCGATCACCTCGTGATGGCGGACGAAGCCGGCGATCTCGATCTCCAGCCCGGTCTCCTCATGGACTTCCCGCCTTACCGCCGCTTCCAGGTTTTCACCCAGTTCCACCACACCACCCGGCAGCGAGAACAAACCCTGTCCCGGTGCTCGCGCCCGCTCGCCCAGCAACACCCTGCCGTCGCGGAAGAGAGCGATGCTGGCTGCAAGAATCGGTCTGGCGGGATAGGATCGCGGCGCTTCCGTCATGGCGCCACTATTGGCGGCGGCGCCCTGCCCCGCAACCCCTTTCGAGGTCATGACCGGCCGTTTTGCGCTCACCCATTCGCCACGAGAGGTGCGGGACTGGTTCGGCTATGTCGAGGAGCCGGATTTCCCGCCGCGTACCAATATCGCACCGAGCCAGCCTGTTGCCGTCGTGCATGCCGACTTCTCGGCCCGGCACTTCACTCTCATGCGATGGGGCTTCATCCCGGCCTTCATCAAGGACACGGCCGGCTATCCGCTGCTGATCAACATCCGCTCGGAGACGGTGCAGGAGAAGCCTTCCTTCCGCAACGCCTTTGCGCGGCGGCGGTGCCTGATACCGGCGGACGGTTTCTACCAATGGCAAAAGCAGGGGCGCACGAAACTGCCCTATTTGCTGCGCCGGCCCGGCGGCGGCCTCATGGCCCTGGCCGCCATCTGGGAGACCTGGTCGGGCCATGACGGCAGCGAGATCGACACGGTCGGCCTTCTCACCACCGATGCCAGCGGCACGCTGGCGGCGCTCGGCGACCGCAGCCCGGTGCTGATCGAGGCCGACGCCATGGCCTTCTGGCTCGATCCGCTGACCAAGCCTGGAGAAGCAGCCGCCCTGCTGCGGCCGCCGGCCGCCGATAGGCTCGAACTGGCGCCGGATGCACCGGATCTGAGGCACGGTCTTTGACCCCTCGCCATGCCGAAGCCGAATATGGCGCGTGTTCAAATTCTTAGCGAAATCTTGTGAGAGAGGACGTTTTCCTGTTCGACGAGATTCGATTCCCGAAGGAAAGACGATGATGAAGACCCTAAAGCGTTTTCCAGAAAAGTTGATAGACTTTTCGATTAAGAAAACGCGTCAAAACAATAAGTTAGAGAAAAAGAGCGATTCGAGAAAATCACGCTTTGCTCTATCCGCAACCCTCGCGCTTACAGCCGCAGCAGCCCTCGCCAGCTGCAGTGCAGGCGTTGGGGTTGGCAGCGCGACCTACAGCGCCGATGAGCGAGGGTCGACCTATTGCTCACGCAGCGTCGGCGCCAGCATCGAGGCTCCCGACGCAAGCGGCAGCGGCGTGCACCGCCAGCGCGGCTGCGTGACGCGGCCTGCCGATGGCGGCGAGGACTGAACCTCGCCGCATCATCCGCGCTTCGGCTTGGCGGAGGTCGAGGTCTTTTCGGGCTTGGCGGGGCTGGGGGTCAGCCAAGTCGTGATCTGGCGTACCTTCTTGGCGGCCTCGGCCTGCGCGAGATAGCTGGTCTGCCCAGGCAGCCCCATGGGATAAGCTGCATCGCGCATTCGCTCATAGTCCCGCGTTTGCTCGCCGCATTGCTTTGCCCGCATGTCCGGGGGGCTGCGCTTGGTGTCGTTGGCAAGGGCGGAGAGCGTGGTGTTGTCGGGCGAAAGCTCGCCGGTAAACGCCTGGGTCAGATACATCGCCGCCCGTTCGTTGCGTTCGCGCTCGGTCGTCGCGCCCATCACGACCACCATGACCTGCCTCCCGCCTCTTTCGGCGAGAGCGACCACATTGTTGCCCGACGCGCAGAGATAGCCCGTCTTCAGGCCTCTGGCGCCGTCAAAACGGGTCAGCAACTCGTTGTGCGATTCCACGGTCTTTCCGTCGATGACGACAGCCGATGTCTCGAAGAAGCGACGATATTGCGGGAACTGCCTGTCAATGGCGATGCCCAGCAGCGCCATGTCGCGCGCCGTCGACTTCTGCCGGCGGTCGAACAATCCGTTCGGGTTCACAAATCGGCTTCCTGTCATTCCCAATCGCCTGGCGGCGTCATTCATCGACTTGACGAAGGCCTCCTCCGAGCCGGCAACCGTTTCGGCGATGGCCATGGCGACATCGTTGGTGGAGCCCGAAATCATGGCGAAAAGAGCGTCCTCCATGGTCATGGTGCTGCCGACATGCAGCCCCGAGTCGAGGAACTTCTGGCTCGCAGCATGTTTGGAAAGCACCACCGGCGTCTCCAGCGACACACGCCCGGCGCGAATGGCCTCGAAGGTGACGAAGGCCGTCATCAACTTGGTTGTCGAGGCTGGAAACCAGGGACGCCCTGCCTCCTCGGCATGGAGCACCTGATCATTCGCGACATCGACGACGAGAATGGGCGTCGCATCTGACGCGCGCGCAGGGCCGTGAAGCGCCAAAACCAGCGCCAGGCATCCAAGACTCTTCCAAAACATTCTATCCGTATCCCTTTCGGCCGCCGAAGCAGCCCAATCAATCAAGCGTTTCTATGACGTTCGCTTCCGACCTTTTTGCGACATGCACAACGGCCGATCGGCGCTGGAACGAACCGCCCGGCGGTCAGCCACCCGCCCGCGCCGCGAGCACCACCGCGGTGCGCAGCAGTTCGGCATTGTCGGCGGCCCTGTTCCCATCGGGCAGATCAGCGCCATCCTCGAGGCCGATGCGGCGGTCGAGACCCCGGCGGACGGCTTCGTCATGCATCGGCCATTGGGTCAGGTCGCTGCCGTGCAGCTGGACCGGCAGGCCGAGATTGGCGTGGCTGAGGACAGCGAGGATCTCGTGGGCGACATGCAATCCTGCCGCCGCTTCCTGTTCCTCGATCTCCACGAGCACGCGCAGGCAGCGCTCCGCGGAAGGCAGCGCCACCAGGCGCAAGGCGTCGGCGACCGTGGCCAGGCCCGCTTCGATGCCGATGCGGCGCTGGATCATCAGCGCCATGATCTCCGGCGCGTCCTCCTCGCCGAGATTGACCGAAACATAATCCGGCAGAACCTGCCATTCGCGGATTGGCGCCTGGCGCGCCCGACCGATCGGCGGGATGGTCCATAGGGTCGAGATGCCGACAGGCACGTCCGGCACGCTCATGCGGATAGCCTGCAAGGCCGCGGCGATATCGGCCGGCTCCAGGCTCTGCTCGCCATTCCGCCCGCGGGGATGGACATGCAGTTCCTCGGCACCGGCAGCGACGGCCGCCTTGGCATCGCGCGCCAATTCGGCCGGCGTGCAGGGCAGTGCCGGGTGGAAATCGCGGCTCCTGCTGCCGTTCAGGCAAGCTTGCAGCATCGTCCTCTCCCTGATCACGTCTCCGCGGCGAGATCCCGCACCTGCAGCGCCAAGGCCTTCGCATCCGTGAGCCAGCCGGCCCGCTCGGCCGCGGTGCTGGTGGTGACCACGCCATAGAGCGCACGCCGTACATGGTGGACGCCACAATAGCGCAAAATGCCCTCCCGCCACATGCGATCGAGCGGATCGCCGAAATCGGCCTGCTCGCGCTCCAGAGGCGTATTGCCGGTGTTGAGCACCAGCGCGGCGCGCGCCCGCAGGAGCCCCTGCGGCACGTCGCCCCGATCGTCCCCCTTGGCAAAACCGTAGGCGGCGCCCGGCGCGAAGACCCGATCGATCCAGCCCTTCATGATCGCGGGCGGCGCGCCCCAGCAATTGGGATGGATGACCGCCATGAGATCGCAGGACTGCAGCTCGGCGATATGGGCCCGCACCAGGGCATCCTCGCTCGGGCGGCCGCGAGCCTCGTCGGCGGTCAGCAGCGGATCGAAGCCCTCGGCGGTCAGGTCGTGATAGGCAACGTCGCAGCCAGCCTCCAGCCAGGTCCGTCGCACCGCCTCGGCCAAGGCATGGTTGAAGCTCGCCGGCGCGGGATGGCCGATGACGACCATCGCCCGCATGTCAGAGCACCTTGCCGGGATTCATGATGCCCTTGGGATCGAGCGTCGCCTTGATGGCGCGCATCATCTCGAGCTCTACCGGGTCCTTGACCCCGGGCAGCAGCTTGCGCTTGGCTTGGCCGATGCCGTGCTCGGCCGAGATGGAACCATGAAACTCGGCGACGATGGCGTGGACGATCTCGTTGGTCTTTTCCCACTTATCCAGGAAAGCCTGCTTGTCGCCGCCCACCGGCTGGGAAATGTTGAAGTGGATATTGCCGTCGCCGAGATGGCCGAAGGGCAAGGGACGAGCACCCGGAATGAAGGCCTCCACGGCCGCGATGGCCTTGTCGAGGAAGGCCGGAACCAGGCGGATCGGCACCGAGACGTCGTGCTTGATCGAGCCGCCCTCGAAGCGCTGGCTTTCCGACAGCAATTCGCGCAGGCGCCAGAAATCGGCGGCTTGGTCGAGCGAGGCCGCGATCACGGCGTCGCGGGCATAACCGCGCTCATAAGCCGTCATCAGCATCGCCTCCAGCGCCTCGTTCACGCCGCCTTCCGCGGAGGTTGACACCTCCAGCAGCACATACCAGGGATAGCTGCCCTCGATGGGGTCGCGCGCATCGGCAACATGGCGGATGACGAAATCGATGCCGATGCGCGGCATCAATTCGAAAGCCGTCACGGTGCCGCCGCCGTTTTCCCGGGCAACGTTCAAGAGCGCCAGCGCCGCCGCCGGATTGTCGACGCCGATGAAGGCCGTGCCGACGGAGCGAGGCCTGGGAAACAGTTTCAGCACCGCCGCGGTGACGATGCCGAGCGTGCCTTCGGCGCCGATGAAGAGGTTCTTCAGATCGTAGCCAGTGTTGTCCTTGCGCAGATGGCGCATGCCGTGCCAGATCCGCCCGCCCGGCAGCACGACCTCCAGGCCCATCACCAGATCGCGCGTATTGCCATAGGCGATCACGCCGGTGCCGCCGGCATTGGTGCCGATATTGCCGCCGATGGTGCAGCTCCCCTCCGAGGGCAAAGTGAGCGGGAAGAAACGCCCGGCCGCCTCCGCCGCCTCCTGCACGCGCTGCAGCGTCACGCCGGCCTCGACATCGATGGTATTGCTGTCGGGGTCGACGGCACGAACCTTGTCCAGCCGCTTGAGCGAGATCAGCAGCTCATTGCCTTCCGCATGCGGAACCTGGCCGCCGACCAGGCCGGTATTGCCGCCCTGCGGCACGATCGGGGTATCAGTCTCGTCGGCCAGCTTGAGGATCGCCGCAACCTCGTCCACCGTCCCTGGCAGCAGCACCAACGGCGTCTTGCCGTGATAGCGGTCGCGCCATTCCTTCAGGAAAGGCTGCTGGGCATCCGCATCGGCAATGGCGTAGCGCTCGCCGACCAGAGCAGCGAAGCGGGCAAGAAGTTCAGGAGAAAGCAGGGCGGACATGGAATGGGTATCCTGGCTACGGCGTTTTGCGATTGCCGAACGCAACCGGAATCGCAAAGACGCGCCAAAATGAAGGAGTCGGAGCAAGGCGCGGTCATACTTGAACCTGCCTTATCCTAGAGCAAAGCGCGTTTATGCATAACCGCTGCTTTGCTCTAACTCTTTGTTTCAACGCGTCTTTGCGATTCTTGGTGCTTCCAAGAAATCGCAAAACGCTTTAACGGGCAAGCTGGCGGAGCGCATTGGCGACGATCGCGTCGGGTTCCGCCTCGATCGAAACACGGATCGGCGCCTCGTCGGCTCCCGGGGGTTCCAGCGTGGCGAACTGGCTGGCGAGCAGACTCGGCGGCATGAAATGGTCCTTGCGCTTGGCCAATCGGGCCGCGATCACTTCGGCGCTACCTTCGAGAAAGACGAAGCGGACATCCACATGCCCATTCCGCAGGGCATCGCGATAGCCGCGCTTGAGTGCCGAGCAGGCGACGACGCCGTGTTGCCCCGCCCCTCTCAGTTCGGCGATCCAGGCGGCGATGGCCGCAAGCCAGGGCCAGCGATCCTCGTCCGTCAACGGGATGCCGGCATGCATCTTGGCGACATTGGCCGGCGGGTGGAAGGAATCACCATCGCGGAACGTCCAGCCAAGCCGGAGCCCGAGCCGCTCGCCGATGCTGCTCTTTCCAGCACCGGAAACACCCATGACGATGAGGGCAGTGGGAAGAGGCGGCTCTGAAGTCATGACATTTCCTGGAGCAGAATGCGGTCTGGTTGAGATCATTCTCTAGATCAACTCGCGGGTGCCAGGAGCATTTTGCGGCTCCTGACGATTCCATCCAATTGCAAAACGCTATCTTCGCTCGAACACGCCGACCAGTTCGACATGGCCGGAGTGGCGGAACTGATCGACCGGCGTCACCCTGACGAGCCGGTAGCCCCCGGCAATCAACAGTGCAGCATCGCGGGCAAAGGTCGTCGGGTTGCAGGAGACACCGACGATACGGCGTAGCTTGGCAGCGGCAAGGCGTTTGGCCTGCGCCTCCGCGCCGGCGCGCGGTGGATCGAACACCACGGCATCGAAGGGCTTGAGTTCCTCGGCCAGCAAGGGACGGTGAAAGAGATCGCGCACGGTGGCGCCGACAGGCTTCAGTCCCTGGGCTCGCCGAGCGGCCCGGTCGAGCGCCGATATTGCCGGCTTGTCCGAATCGAAAGCCTGCACATGCATGGCGTCCGCCAGCGCCAAGGCGAAGGTGCCGCAGCCGGAGAAGAGATCGGCAATGCGCTTGGCACCGGCAAGGCCCCCGCGCACCAGGGCCGTAAGGGCGGCATCTGCCTCGGCCGTCGCCTGCAGGAAGGCGCCCGGCGGCGGCGAAACCTCCACCGTCCCGAACCGCACTACCGGCGCCCGGCGTTCGATCACCACGTCGCCATGGTTGGAAAGCCGGGCCAGGTCGAACTGCCGGGCAAGGTCGCTGAGCCTCAACCGCATCTTGTCGTCGACGCGACCGGCGCCGCGAATGTCGCAGTCGAGGCCGGTGATCGTGGCTGTCAGCACCAGGTCAAGCGGCTTGCCGAGACCGCGCAATTGCTTTTCGAGCGCCCGCGCCGCCTCCAGGCCGCGGTTCAATTCCGGCACCAGGATCGGGCAGGCGTCGAGTTCGACGATGGCATGCGAGCGGGCCTCGGCAAAGCCGACCTTGCCCTTGCGGGCATGCAGGGTTGCCCGGCGCCGGCCGCGGCCATGGGCATCGACAAGCGGCTCGACCGGCGCTTCGATGCCGGCCTGCTTCAGTGCATCGACCACCAGGTCCCGCTTCCAGGCCTGGTACGCCGGCACCGACAAATGCTGGACGGCACAGCCGCCGCAATGCGTGAAATGGGGGCAGAAGGGTTCGATGCGATCCGGGCTCGGTTCCTGCAGGGCGACCAGCCGCCCCCGCTCTCCGGCCACCTCGGCCAGGACCGTCTCGCCCGGCAAGGCATAGGGCACGAAGACCGGGCCCGGCGCGATGCCGTCACCGCGATGCCCCAGCCTTTCGATCTTGAGTTCCAGCGATGTCTCAACGTGCTGATTCACGATCTCAACTTCATCAAGCGATGCCTGAAAGAGATGAATCAAAATCTCAATCCAGGCGCGCAAGTCCTCTGATTCAATCTATGAGCCCGGCTACACTAACCCTATGGGCAGACAGCAGAAACTCCTTGTTGCCATCCCCGCCTTCGATGGGAGACGGCACGACCCCGCGCACCTTCCAGCCAAGTGACGAGACGGTGCCGGCGATACGATCGCAGACCTCGGCGTGCACGGCCTCGTCCTTCACCACGCCGCCCTTGCCCACCCGCTCGCGACCCGCTTCGAACTGCGGCTTGACCAGAACGGCGAGATCCGCACCCGGCGCGGCCAATGCGAGCGCCGCCGGCAGAACCAGCGCCAGTGAGATGAAGCTGACGTCGGCGACGACGAGGTCGACGGGGTCGGGCACCAGGCCGCGATCGAGCTTGCGTGCATCCTGCCCTTCCAGCGAGATCAACCTGTCATTCCCGCGCAGGCTGGCGTGAAGCTGATCATGACCGACATCGACGGCATAAACCCGTGCCGCCCCCCGCCGCAGCAGCACGTCACTGAAGCCGCCGGTGGAGGCGCCGATGTCGAGCGCGACGCGCCCCTCTACGGGCACCGAAAACATATCGAGGGCATGTTCGAGCTTGAGCCCGCCGCGCGACACGAAGGGAAAGGCCGCCTGCGCTTCGATCACAGCCTCTGCTGCCAGGCTCTCCGACGCCTTGCGCACCGGCTTGCCATCGGCCGTCACGAGGCCGGCGGAGATCGCGGCCTGTGCCTTAGCGCGGCTGTCGAAATGACCGCGCTCGACCAACAGCACGTCCGCGCGCTTGCGCATCAGGCGCGCTTGGCGCCGGTTACGACATCGCGCCCGAGCACCGACAGGACCTTGGTGACGATGCCGGCGGCATCGAGCCCGGCCTGCGCATACATCGCCTCCGGCTTGTTCTGGTCGAGGAAGATGTCGGGCAGCACCAGGGAGCGGAATTTCAGGCCGCTGTCGAAAACGCCTGCCTCGGCCAGGCACTGGGCCACGAAGCTGCCGAAGCCCCCCACGGAGCCTTCCTCGATGGTCAGCAGCACCTCGTGCTCGCGAGCGAGCCTGAGGACCAACTCCTCGTCGAGCGGCTTGGCAAACCGGGCATCCGCAACGGTCGCCGACAGGCCGAGCGCCGCCAGATCTTCTGCAGCCTTGAGGCACTCGGCCAGGCGCGTGCCGAAGGAAAGCAGGGCAATATTGCTGCCCTCGCGCAGGACGCGCCCCTTGCCGATCGGCAGGGGCATGCCGACTTCAGGCATCTCGACGCCAACCCCCTCGCCGCGCGGGTAGCGGAAGGCGATAGGGCCGCCGTCATAGGCGGCCGCGGTTGCGACCATATGCACCAACTCGGCTTCGTCGGCGGCCGCCATCACCACCATGTTGGGCAGGCAGCCAAGAAAGGCGACATCGAAGGAACCGGCGTGGGTGGCGCCGTCGGCCCCAACGAGACCGGCACGATCGATCGGGAAGCGCACGGGCAGGTTCTGGATGGCAACGTCGTGGACGACCTGGTCGTAGCCGCGCTGCAGGAAGGTGGAATAGATCGCACAGAACGGCTTGTAGCCCTCGCTGGCAAGGCCCGCCGCGAAGGTGACGGCGTGCTGCTCGGCGATGCCGACATCGTAAAGCCGTTGCGGGAAGGCCTGCTCGAACAAGTCGAGCCCGGTGCCGGACGGCATGGCGGCGGTGATCGCCACGACCTTGTCGTCCTTGTGGGCTTCCTTGATCAGGCTTTCGGCAAAGACGCGAGTATAGGAGGGCGCATTGGCCTTGGCCTTCACCTGCGCCCCGGTGATGACGTCGAACTTCACCACGCCATGATATTTGTCGGGCGCATTCTCGGCCGGGCCATAGCCCTTGCCTTTCTGGGTGACGACATGGATCAGCACGGGCCCATCGGCCTGGTCGCGCACATTCTTGAGCACCGGCAGGAGGTGGTCAAGATTATGCCCGTCGATCGGCCCGATATAGTAGAAGCCGAGTTCCTCGAACAGCGTGCCGCCGGTCCAGAAGCCGCGGGCATATTCCTCGGTGCGCTTGGCCTTGTCGTAGAAGAATTTCGGCAGCTTCCTGGCCAGCATCTTGCCGAAATCGCGCAAATTCTTGTAGGTGCCGCCGGAAACCAGCCGGGCCAGATAGGCCGACATCGCCCCCACGGGCGGGGCGATCGACATGTCGTTGTCGTTGAGGATGACGACGAGGCGCGAGCCCAGCGCCCCGGCATTGTTCATCGCCTCATAGGCCATGCCGGCCGACATCGAGCCGTCGCCGATCACGCAGATCACGTTGTTGTTGCGGCCATCGAGATCGCGCGCCGCAGCCATACCCAGGCCCGCCGAGATCGAGGTCGAGGAATGCGCGGCGCCGAAGGGATCGTATTCGCTCTCGCTACGCTTGGTGAAGCCGCTGAGGCCGTCCGCCTGGCGCAGGGTACGGATGCGATCGCGCCGCCCGGTGAGGATCTTGTGCGGATAGGCCTGGTGGCCGACATCCCAGATCAGGCGATCGCGCGGCGTATCGAACACGGCATGGATGGCGACCGTCAGCTCGACCACGCCGAGCCCGGCACCGAGATGCCCGCCCGTCACCGAAACGGCGTCAATGGTCTCCCGGCGCAGCTCGTCCGCCACCTGCTGGAGCTTGTCCTCGGGCAGGCGGCGCAGATCGGCCGGCAGATGGATGGTGTCGAGCAGCGGGGTTGCGGAAGTGTTTGCCAAATTGTTCACCCGGGGAGACTAGAGCAAAGCACGCATAAGTGGAAACATCATTTTGCTCTAACTCTTTGTTCCGACGCGCCTTTGCGATGACGGCCGTTCTGGTGGAGTGCTGGGCGCCTTGCAGGCCGTCGCCTGTCAGGCTTCAGGTAGAGGCTCGAGCCCGGCGGGCTTGCCCTCGGCATCGAGCCGGATCTTGTCGACCTTGGCCTCTGCAACCTTCAAAAGCTTGTCGCAATGAGCCTTGAGCTGCTCGCCACGCCCGAACAGCGTGATCGATTCCTCCAGCGGCACATTGCCGCCTTCGAGGCTGCGCACGATTTGCTCGAGCTCGGCAAGCGCCTTTTCGAAGCTGAGCGTTGCGATATCGGACGGCTTGTCGGCCATTATCAACCTGTCGGATCTCTAGAGCAAAGGGCGTTTAGAGGGAAACGCTTGTTTGCTCTAACTCTTTGGTTCGACGCGTCTTTGCGATTCTTGGCGATTCCGCCAAATCGCAAAACGCTCTCGATTTTCCCCTCTATAGCCCCGAACCTCGCTGCATTGAAAGAAAAAGCCATGCAAGCCGCATGACCCAACCGTGCATAAGGCGGGGGAGAGTGACAGGTTGCGGCTCAGCGCCGCTTCCGGCAAAAGCGGCGCATGGATTTGCAGACCTTCCTCGCGCTCTCCGCCGGTTCCCTGTCAGCCGTGGCCATCGCCCAGGTGTTCGTCACCCGAGCCTACCGCTTTCCGGGCATCGCGATCTACCTGGCGGGGCACGCGGTCGTGATCGCCATCGCTGTCGCGGGATACAGGTTTCTGCCCGATTATTACGGTTTCCTGGCGGCTCTCGCCTTGCTGGCGATCATTGCGCCGGGGCCGCTGCTGAACCGGGCCAATCGCGAATTGCTGGCCGGCCGCAACGAACGTGCCGCCCTGCTCGCCCGCCTGGCCAGCTTCGTCCAGCCCACCAGCCAAGTCCGCTTCACGGCCAGTCTGTTCAAGGCTCTTTCCGAATCGACGCGCGAAGAACGTATCGATGCCCTCGAAGCGCTGCGCCAGACCGGCAAGCCGGATCAGGAAGTGATCCTCGACCTGCAATTGCTGCGGCAACGCCAGAACTGGCAGGGCATCGTCGACTATCTTGCCCGCAACCCCATGCCGGCAGGCGCAGATGCGGTCGCCTTCCCGATCCGGGCCCTCGGGGAGACCGGCCAGCTGGAAGCCATGGTGGCGACAGCCATGCGTTATCGCGGCCTGCTGGGCGCCGGGCAATTGTCGACCCTGATGCTCCTCGCCTTCTGCGGGCGCGTCCAGGCCACGGATTCGATGCTCGCCTCGTTTCACGCCATGCCGGTCTCCGTGAAGGCATTCTGGCAGGCGACCGCCCTCCAGGCGGCGGCACGGGGCGAACTCGCCGAGCCCCTACTGCGCGGCTTTGCTGCCGCTTCCCTGACGCCCGCCCAGCATGAGGCGATCGTCGCTCGCCTGGACAAGCCGGCGAGCCTAGCCGAAGGCCAGCTCTCGCCACAGGCAACCGCCTTCCTCGACGATTTGGAGGCGCATATCCGGCGCAACGCCCCCCTGCGCCGCACGGGCTGGCGCGCCGCCCCCGTGACCTATCTGCTGATCCTGGCCAATTGCGCCGCCTTCGGCATCGAGCTGTGGAATGGCGACACCACCGATGCCGAAAACCTGTTCCGGCTCGGAGGGTTATGGCCCGACGCGGTGGTCCGGGATCATGAATGGTGGCGCCTGCTCAGCGCCATGTTCCTGCATGCCGGCCCCGAACACCTGATCAGCAACATGATCGGGCTCTTCCTGCTCGGGCGCATGGTCGAAGCCACGGTCGGAAGCCTGCGCATGGGCCTGATCTATCTGATCGGCGGCCTGGTCTCCATGGCCGGGGTGCTCGCCCTCACCGAGGCGGGCTTCACCCAGCCGGATGTCCTGGTCGGGGCTTCCGGCGCCATCTTCGCCCTGATCGGAGCCATTGCCCTGCGACGCCTGTCCGATTTCCTGGCGACCCGCCATATCGCCGACCGGCACAATCTCAGCCTGATCGTCATCGTGCTGCTGATCCAGGCGGCGATCGACCTTTCACTGCCTCAGATCAGTTTCACCGCGCACGGCATCGGTTTCATCGCCGGCATTGCCCTGGCCTGGATATTTGGCACGGCGCACGCCAGCAGGCGGTAGAATGGAGCGCGGACATCACAGCGACATGCAGGAGCATGTCGCGATGTCCACTCCTGGAACTGTTGCGCCTGGATGAGAGAAAGAGCGGACTGGAAGTCCGCGCAGACTGCTGACAAACCAGTAGCGTTAGTCAGCAGTTTTTGATTCAGTGGGTCATGTTGAAGAAACCCGGCCCCGAGCAGACGGCGATCGAGATGGTTACGCTCGATGCGCTTGTTCCCAAGGATCATCTGCTGCGCAAGATCGACGCGGTGATCGACTTTTCCTTCATCCATGATCGCGTGTCGGGGCTTTACTGTGCGGACAATGGCCGTCCTCCGCTGGACCCGACCTTGATGTTCAAGGCGTTGTTCATCGGCTACCTGTTCGGCATCCGCTCGGAGCGCCAGTTGGTGCGCGAGATCGAAGTGAACGTGGCCTATCGCTGGTTTCTGGGGCTCAAGCTGATGGCGCCGGTGTTCGACGCCTCGACGTTGTCGCAGAACCGGCGCCGGCGCTACAACGACACGGATGTGGCTCAGGCCATCTTCGATGCCATCGTGGAGCAGGCGATCGGACATGGGCTTGTGGATGGCAAGGTGCTGTACACGGACTCCACCCATCTGAAGGCGAATGCCAACGCCAAGAAGTTCGACCTAGCCCAGGTTGCCAAGTCACGAGCCGATTACTGGCAAGCCCTGGACGCGGCTGTCGAGGCGGAGCGGGCGGCGCATGGCCAGGCCCCCCTGCCGGTGCGCGAACGTGAGCCCGAGGTGAAGCAGACCAAGGTCTCGCGGGTGGATCCGGACAGCGGCTACATGGTGCGCGATGGCAAGCCCAAAGGCTTCTTCTATCTCGATCACCGCACGGTGGACGGCAAGGTCGGCATCATCACCGATACCTTTGCCTCACCCGGCAATGTGCATGACAGCATCGTCTATCTGGGCCGGCTCGACCGCCAGCGCGAGCGCTTTGCCTTGCCGGTGAAGGCGGTAGGGCTGGATGCGGGCTATGCCAGTGCTGGCATCGCCAAGGGATTGGAGGATCGAGCCATCCTGGGTGTGACCGGCTATCGTACCCCCAACCCGCCCAAGCCTGGCATGATGCGCAAGAGCCAGTTCATCTATGAGGAGGAACGGGACGGCTATCGTTGCCCGCAGGGGCAGTTGCTGGCCTATGCCACCACAGACCGCGACGGCTATCGCCAGTACGCTTCCGATCCGGCCATCTGCCGCACCTGCCCGTTGCTGGCTTCATGCACCCGCTACGCCGACAACCGACGCGTCATCACCCGGCACGTCTGGCACGAAGCGCGCGAGCGCACCGATGCAAACCGCCTCACGCCCTATGGCAAGCTGATCTACAAACGACGAAAGGAGACGGTGGAGCGTTCCTTCGCCGATGCCAAACAGTTGCACGGCCACCGCTATGCCCGCTTCCGAAGTCTCACACGCGTGGCCTGCCAATGCCTCCTGGCCGCTGTCGCCCAGAACATCAAGCGCATCGCCACTCTGCTGGCTCCCGCTTACAGGTCAGCACCAGCCTGAAAGGGCTCTTTCTCAAAAAAGTCGATAACTCAAACCTTTGCAGCAGGCACATAAAATAACCCCGCCAAAAATGGCGGGGTTTGTCAGCGGTCTGAGCGGACTGGAAGTCCGCGCTCCCAGCCTCACGCCGTCCAGAAGCGTGCGGCCTCGCCACGCGAATGTTCGTCCAGCGAGCCCTCCCACATCACCCTCGCGCCGCGCAGGATGGTACCGACCGGCCAGCCGGTGACCTCGACGCCGTCATAGGGCGTCCAGCCGCATTTGGAAGCGATCCACTCGTTGCGGATGGTTTCCTTGCGCTTGAGGTCGACGATGGTGAGGTCTGCGTCATAGCCGACGGCAATGCGGCCCTTGCCGGCCATGCCGAAGATCCGGCAGGGACCATGGCTGGTCAGGTCGACGAAACGCTCCAGCGATAGTCGCCCGCGGTTCACATGGTTGAGCATGACGGGCACCAGCGTCTGCACACCGGTCATGCCGGAGGGCGAATCGGGATAGGGCTTGGCCTTCTCCTCCAGCGTATGGGGCGCGTGGTCCGAACCGAGGACATCGACGATGCCCTGGTGGATGCCCTGCCAGATGCCGTCGCGGTGACCGACGTCACGCACCGGCGGGTTCATCTGCACCAGCGTGCCCAGCTTCTCATAGGCCTCGGGCCCAGCCAGAGTGAGATGATGCGGCGTGGCTTCGCAGGTCACCAGCCGCTTGTGCGCGCCGAGGAAGGGAATCTCGTCCGCCGTCGAGATATGCAGGACATGGATGGGCGCGCCCGTCTCCTCGGCGATGGCGACGAGCCGCCGCGTGCAGTTGAGCGCGGCCTCGACGTCGCGCCAGACCGGGTGGGAGGAGGCATCTCCCTTGACGCGCAGGTCGCGCCGCTCGCGCAGGCGATATTCGTCCTCCGAATGGAAGGCAGCGCGCCGGCGTGTGCGCTTGAGGATCTCGCGCACGCCCTCATCGTCCTCCACCAGCAGCGAGCCGGTGGAAGAGCCCATGAACACCTTGATGCCGGCCGCGCCCGGCAGACGCTCCAGCTCCGCGACGTCAGCGGCATTCTCACGGGTGCCGCCGACCCAGAAGGCGAAATCACAATGCATGCGGTGCGTGCCGCGCCTGACCTTGTCGGCCAAAGCCTCCGGCGTCACGGTCAAGGGATCGGTGTTCGGCATTTCGAATACAGCGGTGACGCCGCCCATGACCGCCGCGCGCGAGCCCGATTCAAGATCTTCCTTATGCGTCGGCCCCGGCTCGCGGAAATGGACCTGGCTGTCGATCACGCCGGGCAGGATGGTGAGGCCGGTGCAGTCGATCACCTCGCCGGCACTGGCCCGCGACAAATCCCCCAGCGCCGCGATACGCCCGTCCCTGACCCCAACATCGCCATGATGCCGGCCATCCTGGTTGACGATCTCGCCATTGCGGAAGATGCGGTCGAAGGTCTGGGGCATGGCGCTCTCCTCGATGACGAAGCTGAAACCCTGCGCTTTTCCCCCAGGCAGCGCCAGCTTTCAACCGCCAATCCGCCGCCTCTTCACGCCGCGCACAGGGATTGCCATATAGGAGGGGCTGAAACGGGATTGCCTTGCCATGATCCATCTGCTCGACCGCGCCATACTCCGCCTCAGCGGCGAGGATGCGCGATCCTGGTTCGCCAATCTCGTCACCTGCGATATCGCCCATCTCGAGCCCGGCCAGGGACGATGGGGTGCCTTGCTGACGCCGCAGGGCAAGATCCTGTTCGATTTCCTGGCCACGATCGGCGAGGACGGGCTCTACCTCGATGCGGACGCCGCCCTGGCCCCCGATTTCGCCAAGAGGCTCAATTTCTATCGGCTGCGCGCCAAGGTGACGGTCGAGGCCTTGCCGGCTTGGGGAGTCTACGCTGCCTTGCCCCCCGAAAATGTCGACATCGAGGGTGCTCTGATCTTCCCGGATCCCAGGCGGCCCGAACTCGGGCTTCGCATTCTCGCACCTGTCGCAGCCACGGCAGACGATGCAACCACGGCCTATCACGACCGCCGCATCGAGTTCGGCATTCCCGAAGGCGGCAAGGATTTTCGCCTCGGCGAGGCCTTCCCGCACGAAGTGCTGATGGACATGCTCGCCGGCGTCGACTTCAAGAAGGGCTGCTTCGTCGGCCAGGAAGTCGTCAGCCGCATGCAGCATCGCGGCACTGCGCGCACTCGCATCGTGCCTGTGACAGCCAGCGCCACCCTGCCGGCCGCCGGCACGGAAATCCGTATCGGCGACCGGCCGGCGGGCACGCTCGGCTCCTCGGTTGGCAAGAGGGGACTGGCCCTGCTCCGGCTCGACAGGGTGGAGGAAGGGCTGGCTGCCGGCGCAAGCCTGATGGCTGAAGGTCTTGGCCTGACGATCGACAAGCCATCCTGGTGGGTCGCATCGAGCAGCGCGCACAAGGCAACGGCCTGACCCTGGCACCCGCCTCAACCGGGATTGCGCCCCCGCACGAATTGCAGGGTCGTCTCGGCAACGCGCCGGCCGAGATATCGGGCTGTGGCGAGATCCGCTTCGGGTGGTGCCACCTCCGGCCCCTCATCGGTGTTGGACTGGGCGGCAGCGCCGAGGAAGAAGCCGAAGCGATTGAGGTCGGTTTCCCTACCCACCGAGGAGCAATTGCCCGGCGGCAGGGCCAGATTGACCCAATGCATGCCGTGCTGGGCGGCAAACAGGGCCATCTGCATCAAGGTTGCGAGCTTGTCGCCCGACCGTGAGCCCGAATTGGTGAAGCCCGCCGCGATCTTGTTGTTCCAGCCGAGGCCTTTCGACATCACCGCATTCGAACTGGCTTCCTGAAAGGCCTTGAACACGGCGGATGGCCCGCCGACATAGGTGGGCGCCCCGAAGATGATCGCCTCGGCCAATGCCAGCCTGTGCCAATGTTCCGGCGCTTCCTGCGCCGTCAGCAGCAGCGTGGCGACGTCGGGCAATTGTGTCGCCCCCTGCTCGACCGCATGTGCCTGCCGGGCGGTATGGCCGTAGCCGCTGTGATAGACGATGGCAATGGTGGCTTTTGTCACTGGCAGGTCCCTTTCGATGCAGGCCGGATCTGGTTCGCGACGGTGCGGTCGATCACGAGGTGGCCGAGTTTTTCCGGATTGCGACAGACATAGATCGCAGCAATCCGATCTCTCCGGACATCCAGGGCCGTGGTCTGGAGCTCGCATCCCCGTTCGATGGTCACGAACCCCGGCAAGCCATTGACGCTGGCATAGCGCAGGAGTTGCGACATCTGGGCGGAGAACAGCCTCGCCAAAGCAGCCATCAGCTTCAATGCGGCATCGATGCCGACGATCGGGCGCGGAGGAGCGGCAACCTTGCCGCCACCATCCGCCTGGACCGTCACATCCCGAGCGAGCAGAGCCCGAAGCCCGTCTATGTCGCCGGTGCGCGAGGCGGTGAAGAAAGCGGCAGCAATTTCCTGCCCTCTTGCCCCCTGCGGAAGAAACCGAGGTCTTTCCGACCGGATGCGAAGGCGGGCCCGCCGCGCCATCTGCCGGCAGGCGGCGGCATCCCGGCCGATCGTCAGCGCAATCTCGTCGAAGGCGACCCCGAAGACGTCATGCAGCAGGAAGGCGGCTCGCTCGCACGGCGACAAACGTTCCAGCACCAGCAGAAGCGGCAGGGTGATGTCCTCGGAAGGCTCCTCCTGCAGCAGGGGCTCCGGCAGCCAGGAGCCGACATAGGCCTCCCGCCGTGCTCGCGCCGATTTCAGCTCGTCCAGGCACAGGCGGGTCACCACCTGCCTGAGATAGGCTTCAGGCTCCCGTACGAGGCTGCGATCAGCCTGCAGCCAGCGAATGAACGCATCCTGAAGGACATCCTCGGCATCCGCGATCGAGCCGAGCATCTTGTAGGCCAGGCTCTTGAGACGAGGCCGGAATGCGTTGAACAGGTTGGTGTCCTGAATGGGCAGGTCGAGCACGCCGTCCTCTCCCGTTTGATGGTCCTGCCCTCAAGACGAGATGGCGACCCAAGAATGTGACTCCGGCCCAAACTAAATCTCGGTCGGCACCGTATTTACACGCCGCCAAGCGGTCTTCCCCAACCCCCTGCCCTGCCTGTCTTGCTCCCGTGGTGATTCCGGGCAATGCTGGGAAAGTAGTTTCATACCCGCCCGAGCGCGGGACTCTTCGTGAGTGTGCCGGGCGTCGTGGTTGCAATGGCATGCTGCCGCCCTCAAGCGCGAGGATGCCTCCGTGAACCAGCCCCACGCCTTCGACCCCACCGTTCTCAGCCATGTCCGCACGGTGATCAGCATCATCGTCGGCCTCAGCATGGGCCGACTGCTCACCGGCCTTGCCCGCTTCGTCCAGCATCCGCGCCAGCACAAGATCTACGGCGTCCATCTGGTATGGACTTTCTTCATGCTGATGCAGATCATCTCGTTCTGGTGGTGGGAATTCCATCTGGTCAACGTGCAGTGGAGCTTCCCGCTCTATGGCTTCGTCGCCTTCTATGCGAGCGTGTTCTTCTTCATGTGCACGATGCTCTTTCCGGACACCATGTATGAGTACAAGGGATTCGAGGACTATTTCATGTCCCGCCGAAAATGGTTTTTCGGCATTCTGATCGGCACCTTCTTCCTCGACATCATCGACACTTTCATCAAGGGAAGAGACTATACTGCGGCCCTCGGCCCCGAATATTGGGTACGTTTCGCCCTGTACATCACCGGCTGCGCCGCCGCGATCTTGATATCCAACCAGCGTTTTCAGCTCGTCTTCGCCATCCTGGCGCTGCTCGGCGAAATCGTCTGGGCGCTCGGCCTCTATGACACGCTCACCTGAGCCGGCGCGGCAATCAGCTCACCGGCGAGGATCTCATAGGAACGCTTGGTCTTCTCATGGTCGAAGATCATGTTGGTGGCAATGATCTCGTCGGCGCCGGTACGCTCGACGAATGCCTCGATACCCGCCTTGACGGTCGCCGCCGAACCCACCACCGAGGCATGGTTCATGTGCTGCAGTGTCGCACGGCCGATAGCATCGAGGGTCTCCTCGTAATTCTCCACCGGCGGCTGGATCAGGCCCGGCCGCCCGGTGCGCAGGCTGACGAAGGCCTGCAGCCGCGAGCTCTGCAGGAAGTGGGCCTCCTCGTCGGTGTCGGCGGCGACCACGTTCATGCCCAGCATGACATGGGGTTTGTCGAGATATTCGGAAGGTTCGAAACGTCCGCGATAGATGGCGATCGCCCCTTCGAGATCGGCCGCCGCGAAGTGCGAGGCGAAGGCGAAAGGCAGGCCGAGCATGGCGGCAAGCTGCGCCCCGAACAGGCTGGAGCCGAGGATCCAGACCGGCACCGCCAACCCCGCGCCTGGAACGGCTTGCACGCGCTGATCCGGGCTCGCCGGCTTGAAATAGTTCATCAGCTCGATGACATCGCGCGGAAAGGCGTCGATCTCGGCGTTGAGATTGCGGCGCAGCGCCTGGGCGGTGATCTGGTCGGTACCAGGAGCCCTGCCCACCCCGAGATCGATACGGCCAGGATGCAGGGCCGCCAGCGTGCCGAAGGCCTCGGCCACCATCAAGGGCGCATGGTTGGGCAGCATGATGCCGCCGGCTCCCAGGCGGATGGTGGAAGTGCCGGAGGCGACATGGGCGAGCGCCACCGCCGTGGCGGCACTGGCAATGCCCGGCATGTTGTGATGTTCGGCCAGCCACAGCCTGTTATAGCCGAGCCGCTCGACATGGCGGGCAAGGTCCAGCGAATTGTGGAGGGCCTGCCCGGCATTGCTGCCGATGGCGATGGGCGAAAGATCGAGGACTGAAATCGGGATCATGAAAAGGGCACGACAAAATTCGATGGCGATCGAACTAATATAGGTGGCATTGCCGCCCTGGCAAGGAAAGGCTCGGAGGGCCTTCTCCCCTTGCGGGAGAAGGCTTTTCCGGCCCCAACCCGATCACGAAATGTTCTTCCCTCTTCCCGAGTCGGCTTTCGCCATGGCAAGAAGGCGGCATGGAACGCACAGTCATTCTTCATGCGGACGGCAAACAGCGCTGCCCCTGGCCCGGGCTCGATCCCTTCTATGTCGCCTATCACGACGAGGAATGGGGCGTGCCGGAATATGACGGCCGCGCCCTCTATGAAAAGCTCATCCTCGACGGCTTCCAGGCGGGGCTGTCCTGGATCACCATCCTACGCAAACGCGCGCGCTTCCGCGAGGTGTTCGACGATTTCGAGCCGGCCAAGATCGCGCTTTACGGGCCGGAAAAGGTCGAAGCCCTGATGGCCGATCCCGGCATCGTGCGCAATCGCGCCAAGGTGGAAGGCACCATCATCGGCGCCCGCCTCTGGCTGGAAATCGAGGAACGCCAGGGCTTCTCGCACTATCTATGGGACTTCCTCGACGGCCGCCCCCTGCAGAACACCCTGCGCACCACGGCCGATGTCCAGGCTGAGACGCCGCTGTCTCAGAAGATCTCCAAGGACCTCAAGGCACGCGGTTTCAAATTCGTCGGCCCCACCATCGTCTATGCCTTCATGCAGGCGGTCGGCATGGTCAACGACCATCTCGTCGACTGCTTCCGCTATGCCGAATGCGCCGAGCTCGGCAAGGCGGGACATCCGGGCTGACCATGGCACGCGTGAAGAAAGCGACTCCCCATCGGGCCTGGCAACGCATGCTGTCGGGCCGGCGGCTCGATTTGCTCGATCCCTCCCCGCTCGACATCGAGATCGAGGATATCGCCCATGGCCTGGCCCGGGTCGCGCGCTGGAACGGCCAGACCAGCGGCGACGCCATCTTCTCGGTGGCCCAGCACAGCGTGCTCGTGCTCGACGTGCTCGATGCGATGGAGCCTGCCCAGTCCGATGCGGTCAGGCTGATGGTGCTGCTGCACGACGCGCCCGAATATGTGATCGGCGACATGATCTCGCCGTTCAAGGCGGTGATCGGCGAGAGCTACAAGAGCGTGGAGGCCCGCCTGCTCGGGGCCATCCATCTGCGCTTCGGCCTGCCGACCGCTCCCCCGCCGGCAATCAAGGCGCTGACCAAGAAGGCCGACACCGTGGCCGCCTTCCTCGAGGCGACCCAGCTTGCCGGCTTCGGCATCGAGGAATCCTGCCGTATCTTCGGCGATCCGCGCCCCCTGCCCCGGCCGATGGACCAGACGCGGCTGGTGCCCCTGCCGGCGGCCGAGGCCCAGCAAGCCTTCCTCGAGCGTTTTGCTCAGATCTTCCGGTGACCGCCATGCAAATCAATGTCTGTTCGCTCTCCCGCCTCGAAGCCACCGTTGCCGCCACGGGCGCCCGCCAGATCCTGACCCTGATCAATGCCGGCACCAAGGTGATCCGCCCCGTCACGATCGAGGAGGACCGCCACCTTTTCCTGAGCATGAACGATATCGTCGAGCTCGCGGAAGAGGGGCAGATCCTGCCTGGCGAGGACCACCTCTCCCAGCTTCTCGCCTTTGCCCGGGCCTGGGACCAGGCGACGCCGCTGGTGGTGCATTGCTATGCCGGGGTCAGCCGTTCGACGGCAGCGGCCTTCACGGTCGCCTGCGCCCTCAACCCGTCACTCGACGAGCATGAGCTGGCGCAGACCATCCGCCGGCTGTCGCCCACCGCCACCCCGAACCGCCGCATCGTGGCGCTGGCGGATATGCGGCTCGGCCGCAATGGCCGCATGCTGGCTGCGATCGACGCCATCGGCCGTGGCGAGGATTGCTTCGAAGGCGTGCCTTTCGCCTTGCAGTTGTAGGGCGTATCGACAGGAAAGCACCGCTCGGCAGCCCACCCAAAAAAGAGGCCCGGCGCGGGGGCCAGGCCAGGGGAAGGTCAAACATCGCATTGCCGTCGAGGAACGGACAGCTCGATGGCCGCGACCATGGCGCAGGCCGATGACGGGCCGATGACACCGAATGCGCGGCCTGCGGGACGGAAGGCCTCTGCTTTCAGGTTTCGCGCGACCAGGTAGCAGGAGCCGCATAGGGCGAGCCACCCACATCGGCATAGAGCTGGCGGTTGCGCCGCCAGTCGGGATGATAGTTGCGCAGCATGAAGATGCGGAAGCGTTCGGCGGCCGAGGCTTTCGCCTCGGGCGTGACATAGCCGGCATTCTCGGCGGCCAGCGCTTCCAGAGCGCCGAGATCGTCGGCGGCGATGTACAGGCGCAGCAGGGAGAACTCGCCGCTGACATCGCTTTCATGGCTGAACGCCCAGTCCACGCCAACACCCTGCAGCCGCCCGATGGCCGAAAGGAAGGCGGGATCCGCCGTCCAGGCCGCGCGTCTTGCCTCATATGCGGCCTCGAACCGAGCAACCTCCTCGGGTGGCGGATTGCCTTGCGTCCGGTCCAGCCAGATGTCGTCGGCCAGCCTGCCATGGTTTTGGTGCTGTCGGGCGAACTGGCTTGCGGCAAAGTTCAACAAGACGATTCCCGGCTTGAGACGCTGCAAGACATTGTCGGGACATGGTTCGATACCAGCCATCCACTGCTACTGCCGCGGTTCCTGCCCGGATCCGAGTTTGGGTCCGAACAACAGGCGCTGATAGACGAGGCCGATGCCGATCAGGGCGACGCCGAGCCCCATGAAGGACAAGGCACGCCAGATCCCTTCCAGCTCCGACATGTCGAACAGGAAGGCCTTGGCAACCGCGAGCATGATCACGATGGCCGAACCCAGACGGATTGCGCGCGCCTTCGCCCAGATGCCGAGGGCGAGCAGCATCAGGCCGTAGAGCAGCCAGGCGATGGTGTACCCCCAATTCTCGGCCGAAGAGATCGTGTCGAAATCGGGCACGCCATCGGCGAAGATCTTGCGCACCTCGAGCGTGACATAGACAAAGCCCAGTACGAAGGCACAGACCCCGCATAGCAGGGCGAAGGGCGCATTCTCCATGCCCAAATTCTTGTTTTCACCCTGGCCGACGGCGCGGCCATACCAGTGCCAGAACAGCGCCGCCGCTCCCGCCAGCAGCGCCGGCAGGGCATAGCCGGGCAGCAAGGTGTTGAAGAGGACGCCGCCGCCAATCATCTCGCCACTGACGGCAGGATTGGCGGTGATCAATGGCCCCGAGACCGTCAGGCAAAGCGCGATGATGACGCTGATCGGTGCCGCCGCTCGATACACCACGCTGGTGGTCGCCCCGGAGCGATAGACCAGCGCCATCGATGCGGCAAAGGCGAGCGCCGTGTAGAGCCCGGCCTCGGCGAGGGACATGCCGGGATGGGCGGCTTCCTCGGCGCCGCGCAGGCCGAGGCGGATGGCAAAGACCACCGCCACGCAGGCGAGCAGGATAGCGCCGAGATCGAGGATGGCGGCGGGAATGTCCGCCTTGCGCCGGCGCAGGAGAATGCCGCCATAGTAGAACGCCGCGGCCGGTACGGCATAACGCAGCACGATATCCGGCCAATCCGGGAAGCGTTCGAGGCTGGCACCGGCCAGGGTCCAGGCTCCACCCATGCGCGCCAGCACCAGCAGGACGAATCCGGCCGCGCACCAGCGCAGGGCCGGCAGCGGCCGCAGGGTCGAGACCCAGGCCGCACCGAGCGCCGACAGGCCGAAAGCCAGGGTGAGCGGGGAATCGGTGATCAGGAAGGTGAGCGTCAGCGCCACTGCCGAAGCGCTCGCGACGGCATGGAGGGAGGAACCCGCCCCCGATGCCTCATCCTGCGCCGCCTGCCCCTCGAGCCTCAGGAAACGCTCGGTCGTCGCGGCAAACAGCAGCGCAAGCCCGGCCGCCACGGCCCCGAAGGGCAGGCTGGCACGAAGACTCTCGATGCGCAGATAGGCGATCGCCAGGGCGAAGATCGGGGTTGCCGTCCCCGCCAGTGCCAGCGCCAATGCCGGCCGTTGCGGCCTTGGATGGCGCATCAGGCTGATCGTGGTGGCCAGCAACAGCACGGCAGCCGGAATGATCGCGATCTCAAGATAGGCCTGGAGCGCGTCCGGCATCAGGAAGGGCAGATAGAGGTGGCCTGGCACCACCACCAATGGTTCGGCGGCAATCTGCCCACCGATCGGCCAGATCCACAGGCAGGCAAGCCCTGCCAGGCCTGCGATTACGGCCGCCGGGGCCAGCGCGTCGAAAGCGAGCGCAGCCGCCAGCGCCAGTGCCATCACGATCAGCAAGGTGGCAAGCGAGGCATGCCCGAACACATCCGCGCCGGCAAAGGAGACGGCCAGGACCGCAAGGCCCGCGACCGCGCCGAGGCCAATGGGATCGAAACGCTGATAGGTCTTGCCGTGATGGGGCTCGTAGATCAGCACCGCGCCGACCAAGGCGGACAAAGCGAGGATGTAGAACACCATGGCGCCGGTGTCCTCGCCCATGATGCTTCCCAGGACGAAGCCATAGCAGAAGGCAGCGATACCAGCGGCGATGGCGAGCCAGCGCCAGAGCCGAATACGGGCCAGCATGAAGGCGGCTGCCGTCACCACCACGACATAGAGGGCGAGAGCCCAGGGATTGGGCTGGTTCGAGGACACCAGCAGGGGCGCGCCATAGGCGCCGACAAGGCCGAGGCCGGCGAGCCAGGGACCATGCAGCGCCGCCGCATACATGGTGGCGATGCCGACCAGGCCGAGCAGGACGAAGGCCTGCGCCGGGCTGAGGAAGTCATAGAGCGCATAGGCGGCATAGACGGTTGCGAACAGGGCGACCGTGCCCGCGGCCGTAACCACGCCGGGAATGTAGGCCGCCTGTTTCGCGGCGGGCGCCACGGGCCGGCGCCTCAGATATTCGCCGCCAGCGATCAGCGCCAGGGAGAAGGCAAGACCGGCCAGGATGCGCGCACCGGGACCGAGAAGCTCCTCCTCGATGGCATACCGCACCAGGAAGGCACCGCCGAGCGCAAGCGCCAGCCCTCCGACCCAGACGGCCCAGCGCGTGCCGAGCTTCTCCTCGAGGCTGACCTTGGGCCTGTCCGGCGCCGCGCGGCCTGCAGTCTGTGCGGAAGCCGCCGGCTCCGGCCGAGCCGGCGCCAGTTCGACAGTCGACGGTTTGTCGACAGGCGCGACAGCGGGAACCGACGCAGCCGCTTCCCGTACGGGTTCAGCGGCCCTTTTCCCCTCGGTCGGCGCCGGAGAGGCCGGCGTAGCGGCCCTGACGGCGTCGCCCGGCACCGGGCGCTGGCCCGCCAGCTGGCGAACCCTTTCCTCCAGTTCCTGCACCCTGCGCCTGAGGCCAAGCGTCATCACAAAGGCAACGATCGCCAGCACCGGAAAGGCGAGCACCAGGAGGCCGATGAGGAGGAAGGCACTTTCTTCGGACATGCTCACCCGTGGCAGGTCATTACAGCGCGGGCTCCGCGCGGAGTCAGGATGTGATCGCCGACGATCGGCCCGGCAATCGAGGTTGCTTGATCACGGACAAGGTCTTTGCCGTCACTGCAAGCGTAGCGCGCCAATGCAGCAGCAACAATTGCCGCATCGATGATCTTGGGTTTGCTTCACGACGCTCGCATCGACGATGCGATAAACATGCCATCAACAAACGCAACTTCGATGCCAGCCATACGCGAGAATTCGGCTCTCGGGTATCCCGCCGGATACAGGACCTGTGGACGTCCTCTCCAGGAGAGTTGCCGGTCACGCCCACCATTTGACGCGATAGAAGATATGCTTGCCGATCTTGTCCTTCTCCCGCATGTCGCGCACCCAGCGCGGACGGACATAGTTGGCGTGATAATGCGTGGCGTTGCCGACTTCGGGGATCCAGTCCTTGGCGTTCATCACCCGCTCGGCAAGGACCAGGGCCTGTTCCCAGGGCTCCTTCTCGGTCACCTTGTCGGCGACGAGATCGCAGGCGAAGGAGAACTGGCAGCCGCCATAGCGCTTGTTGCTGGCGCCCTGATAGACCACGTCGCAGACATTCTTGGGATAGAAGGGTGAGCGCAGGCGGTTGATGATGACCTGGGCCACGGCCACCTGCCCCTCGCGGCTCTCGCCGCGTGCCTCGAAATAGATCGCCGTCGCCAGACACATCTGTGCCTTGGTGAACGCGGCCGGCGGCAGGTCGAGCGGGCGGGCCTTGCCGTCGTCCAGCCCTGGCAGGCCGGCGATGCGCGATTTCTTCTGCGCATCGGTCAAGCCTTCGTCGCTGCCGATCTCAGGCAGGGTCTGGGCATCGTCGGGCGTCATCACCGGCTGTACGTTCGCCAAGGTCATGGAAGATTGGGCCACCACCGGCTGGAGGGCACCCGGCTCGGCCATGGCGAGCTCGACAGGCAGCGCTTCGTCGGCACGGGTGGTGCTGCTGGTCAAACTGGCAAGATCGGGACGGCTCGCCGCCGGCGACATGCCGCCGGCCGGCGCCAGCGAATGATCGAGAGGGACGGCGCCGTCGTGCCCGCCGAGCTCGGCGTCGGCGATCGAGAGCCGTTCGGCAAGCTTGGTGACCACGATGGCGCTGAGCCGGGACGGCTGGAATTGCTGCAGGCCCTCGGCGGTCTCGGGCGGCTGGAGCTTGCGCGACAGACGCCCCATCGGCCTTGCACCTGTCTTGGGCATCAGCACATGCGGATCGCCCGATACCATATAGGCGACGTTCTCTCCGGCACCCCGGTCCGGCCGGCGGTCGCCCTTGGCGGTCCGGATCACCTCGGGCCAGATCGTCATGCCCTTCTTGGTGGCGTCACGGATCGGCGCGCTGGGTGGACCGACATCGTCGGGAAGCGGCATGAAATCGCTTCGGCTCGGCGTCAGTGTCAGGCTGGCCGGCATGGCGCGCAGCGTGAAGCCGTCTCCGAAGGCCGCCTGCGGCGCCGAGCCGATATCGGCAAGGCTGAGCTGCGGCATCGCGAACAGGCCGGCTCGCATCACCGAGGCACGCCGGGCGCCGAGCACACCCACGCCGCCCTGCAAGGCGCCATGCATGCTGGCGGCAACGGCCGGGCTCGCCTGCACGGCTGTCGAGCGGCGATACATCATCGTGCTGGTGGCTCCGGCGCAGAGCAGAAGGGCGATGATGACGGGCCGGCGCAGCAGCATGGACGAGACTCACAGGTTCAACCAACACGGCGTCGCCGATGAGCCCATTGATGATGCATTAACCTTGATGGGGAGTTAACAGAGGCTGCCAGCCTGTTCCAACTCTGGAAGCTTTGCTCTATCCTTTCGCCATGATGTCCGCGTCCATGCCTCCCGAACAGATCGTCGCGTTGCTGCAATGGTATGCCGATATGGGCGTGGACGTGGCGATCGGGGACGAGCCGCTCGATCGCTTTGCCGAGAGCGCCCAGGCTACCCCCGCCTCCTCCCCCATGCGTTCCGCGCCCAATCCCGATCCGGCGCGCAGGCCTCCTGCTGCCACGGCGCAGCCCCGCATGGCCTCCCCGGCACCGACCCTGCTCACCACCTCTCCGGACGCGGTGGAACTGGCGGCCCGCGAACAGGCGCGCAGTGCCCGCACGCTGGACGAATTGCGGGACCTGCTCGAGCGCTTCGACGGCTGCGCCCTCAAGGCCACGGCCAACCGTCTCGTCTTTGCCGACGGTGCTCCCGACGCCAAGGTGATGTTCGTGGGCGAAGCACCCGGACGAGACGAGGACATCCAGGGCAAACCCTTCGTCGGCCGCTCCGGCCAGTTGCTCGACCGCATGCTGACTGCCATAGGGCTCGACCGCACCAAGGCCTATATCGCCAATGTCGTGCCCTGGCGTCCGCCCGGCAATCGCGATCCCACCCCGCAGGAAACCACGATCTGCCGTCCCTTCATCGAAAGGCAGATCGAGCTGGTCGCCCCCAAGGTCCTGGTCTGCCTCGGTGCCCGCAGCGCCCAGGCGTTGCTCGGCGTCACCGACGGTATCCTGAAACTGCGCGGGCGCTGGCTCGACTATGATCTCGGCGGCCAGCGCATCCGGGCGATCGCCACGCTGCATCCGGCCTATCTGCTGCGCCAGCCGGTGCAGAAGCGCCTGGCCTGGCGCGACTTCCGCGCCATCCGCACCGCCCTGGAGCAGGATGCGCCCTGAGGCAAACGCCCCTTTGGCTCCTTTTTTCGCCGGGAGAGTGCTGTCGTTTACCGCTGCTTGTACCAAACAAGAGGGCACATTTTGGGAAAACTATATTTCCTTACGTAAGCACCACCTAGAACCCCTGTAACAGGCTTTGCGAAGACATATTTATTGGGTATGGCTTGCACAGCACAAATCACCGTGCCGGCCCGACATCGGTGAAAGGCCGGCATCCGGGGAGCAGGAGACAGGGCGATGAAACTCGACGATATGCGCGCATCCGACAATGTCGACGATCGTCGCGGCGAAGGCGGTGGTTTCGGCGGCGGTGGCGGCGGCGGAGGCTTCCCGGGTGGACGGGGCGGCATCGGCCTGGGCGGCCTGGTGATCGTGGCCGCGCTCTATTTCCTCGTCGGCCCCGAAGCGGCCTTCAATGCCCTGCAGGGCCTCAGCGGCGGAGGCGAGCCGCAGGTCCAGGAACAGCAGCAGCCACGCCCCTCCAGCCAGGCAGGCGGCGCCAACGACGCTTCGGGAACCTTCGTGCGCAAGATTCTGGGCTCGACCGAAGATACCTGGACCAAGCTGTTCCAGGAACAGGTCCGGGGCAAGAGCTACCAGCCGACCCAGCTGGTGCTGTTCAGCGGCGTAACGCGTTCGGCCTGCGGCACGGCGCAATCGGCCATGGGCCCGTTCTATTGCCCGAATGACAAGAAGGTCTATCTCGACACGGAATTCTTCGACGAGATGCGCAACCGCTTCAACGCCTGCCCGGCCGGCCAGGGCGCCTGCGCCTTCGCGCAGGCCTATGTGATCGCGCATGAAGTCGGCCACCACGTGCAGGACGAACTCGGCCTCCTGCGCGAAGGCGGGGCCGGGGCCGGCGGCGCTTCGGTGCGCCAGGAACTGCAGGCCGATTGCCTGGCCGGCGTCTGGGCCAACCGTACCCAGCAGGATTTCAAGTTCATCGAACAGGGCGACATCGAAGGCGCGCTGCAGACGGCCCAGGCCATCGGCGACGACATGCTGCAGAAGAAGATGCAGGGCTATGTCGTGCCCGACAGCTTCACCCATGGCACGGCTGCCCAGCGCCAGCGCTGGTTCGTTACCGGCCTGAAGAGCGGCCAGATCCGCTCCTGCGACACCTCCGGCGCCATCTGAGGGGAATACTTCACTCCCTTGTTATTGAGGTCGCGCAGCCCCTCACCGTACCTCTCCCCGTAAGAACGGGGCGAGGGGACTTTGACGTCGAGTTTATGCCGAAAACCTCTCATCTCGCCCAACGGTGGGGCGAGATGAGAGCTCCGAAGATCAATCGCAACACTTGCGCCTCCTCGCCCCGTTCTTACGGGGAGAGGTACGGTGAGGGGCAGCACCGCCCCCGTAAACTCATTCGATTTCAGGCGGTATGCAAAGATTCAGGTCAGAAAACGAGGACCCGTCCTCCCGTTCAGGCTGGCAGGCCTCCGAGCTCAGCCAGCCTGACCGGGCGTCCCGACTTCATGCTGGCCAGCGCCGCCGCCCCGCACAGCATCGACATCGCACCGGCCAGCGCGCCGGCGCGCTGGCCGAGCGGATCGGCCATGCCCGGGCGCAGCAGCATGTCGCGCAGGCGGTCGTCGCCCCCGAAATGCCCGCCACCGGCATGCGGCACCCTGATACGCTCGACATCGCCGAAATTGCGCATCAGCACGATCTCGTCATGGTCGGGCGTCGCGAAGGCCTGGCGCTCATATTGGCGAACCTCGATGCGCCCCCTGGTGCCGTTGAAGGCCAGGTGATAGCCCTCGATCGGCATGAAGGTGTTGAGGGAATAGGACACGATCACCTCGTTCTCGAAGCGCAGCATCGCCGTCATGGTATCGGCGATGTCGATGTCCTCGCGATAGACGCAGCCGTCGCGCACATAGCCGTCCTCGGCCGACGGATCCTCGTAGAGCATGGTCAGCCAGGGATCCCCGCTCATGTCGAAATAGAAGTCGCAATCCTGGGCATGGACGCAGGTCTGGCAACGCTCGCCGCGGAACGGCCCGTTGCGACCGTAATTGCGCTGGGTGCCGAAGGCGGAGACCTCGCGCGGCACCGAGTCCAGATACCAGTTGAGCAGATCGAAATGATGGGTGGCCTTGTGCACGAACAGGCTGCCCGAATGAGCCTCCTTGGCGTGCCAGCGGCGGAAATAGTCGGCGCCATGCTGGGTGTCGAGATACCAGTGGAAATCGACCGAGGTGACGGTGCCGATGGTCTCCTCGCGCAGCAATTGCTTGATGCGGGCGGCCGTGGGCGCGAAACGATAGTTGAAGGTCACGTCGACGGGGCGGCCGGTGCGTGCCTCGGCTTCGAGGATGCGGCGGCACTTTTCCGGCGTGGTGGTCATCGGCTTTTCGGTGATCACCCGGCAGCCCGCCTCGAGCGCCTTGACGATGATCTCGTCATGGGTGTCGTCACGGCTGCAGACGATGACGATCTCCGGCTTCACGCTCGCCAGCATCTCGTCGACGTCGGTGTAGACGGGTGCATTGGTGCCGATCGCGGTGCGCGCGGCCGTGGCCCGCATCTCGTTGACGTCGCAGATCGCCACGAACTCGGCCCGGTCGCGCCAGCCTTGCAGCAATTCCTTGCCCCACATACCCGCGCCGCGATGGCCGGTGCCGACCAGGGCCACCCGATGCCGCTCGGCCCCTTCCTCATGTCTCGTCGCTTGCATCGTCATAGCGTTTCCTCATGCGGTTCTGGCTGTTGACGGCGCCCGGGAACGGGATCCTTCTCCGGAGCGCTCAGACGAAATAATCGGGATATTGCAAACGCAGCCTGTCGATATCGGGAACCACGGCGCTCAGATGGGCCTTCATGGCCCTGCTGGCCACCTCGACGTCGCGGCGGGCGATGGCATCGCGGATGAAGCTGTGCTCGGCGATGACCTGATGCATCCGGCCCGCCACCGGCAGGGTCAGCCGCCGTGCCCGGTCCATCTGGACCTTGATCTGGCGCAGCAGGCGCGGAATGCTGGGATAGCCGGCGATCTGGGCAATGGCCTGATGAAAGGCTTCGTCCGCCTCGTGAAAGGCATCTTTGTCGCTGAGATCGGCCAGCAGGCGCTGACGCGCCAGGATGGCGTCGATCGTGGCGATATCGGCTTGCGTGGCGATCTCGATCAGGCGCCGCACCGCCGTGTCCTCCAGGGACTGGCGGATCACCACCGCCTCCGGAATAGCGGCCACCGGCACCCGCGAGACGAAGGTTCCCGATTGCGGGAAGATATCGACCAGGCCGTCCTCTGCCAGGCGGATCAGGGCCTCGCGCACCGGCGTCTTGCTCACGCCGAAACGCTGGGTCAGCGCCTTTTCCTGCAAAGGCGTGCCGGGCACCAGGCGCATGCCGAGGATCGCCTCGCGCAGATCATCATAGATCAGGGTCGCCGTGGTAACGCGCGGCCGCCTCGGGCGAACGCCGGACTGCGCCGCCTTGCCTCGCGCCGTCAGGATTTCCAGCGAATGGCTCGTGTCCTGGCTCTCCATGGCCCCGGCCTGATGCGACCTCTCGCGGCATCGCGATGATCAGATTTTGACACACTAGTATCTTAGTGTTAAAGCCAACGTCAAGAGGAGACGCCAACCAGAACAGGGCCGAGCCCCGCATGGCACTTCATCCAGACAGGCTTTTGCCGATCGAACCGGACGCCAGGGCCATTGCGCGCCGCCTCTATGGGCAGGTGGCAGGCCTGCCGATCCTCTCCCCGCATGGTCATACCGACCCCAATTGGTATGCCGAGGATGCGGCCTTCCCCGACCCTGCCACGCTATTCGTCAAGCCGGACCACTACATCACCCGCATGCTCTATTCGCAGGGCGTGCGGCTGGAAGCGCTCGGCATTCCCAGCCGCGATGGGACTGATGTCGAAGCCGATGGCCGCAAGATCTGGCGGCTGTTCGCCGACCATTGGTACCTGTTCCGGGGCACGCCGAGCCGCTTGTGGTTCGAGCATTCGCTGGAGAGCGGCTTCGGCATCACCGAGCGCCTGGCACCCGGCAATGCCGACCGCCTTTACGATGAGATCGCGACCGCGCTGCAACGGCCGGAATTCCGCCCGCGCGCGCTCTATGACCGCTTCAATATCGAGGCGATCTCTACCACGGACAGCGCCACCGACGCCTTGAAGGCCCATCAGGCCATTCGTGCCTCCGGCTGGAAGGGACGTGTCCTGCCGGCCTATCGCCCCGATGCCGTCGTCGACGCCGACCGCGCCGATTTCCGCAGCCAGGTTCGCCATCTCCTCGATCTCACCGGACAGCCAGCCACATGGGACGGCTATCTGATGGCGCATCGCGAACGCCGCGCCTTCTTCAAGTCGCTGGGGGCGACCTCGACCGATCACGGCCATCCCAGCGCCCGCACGGCCGATCTCGACAGGGCCGATGCTATGGCACTGTTCGCTCGTCTGCTTGCCGGCCCAGCCTCGGCCGCCGATGCCGAGTTGTTCCGGGCGCAGATGCTCACCGAAATGGCACGGATGAGCCTCACGGACGGGCTCACCATGCAGATCCACCCGGGCTCCCACCGCAACCACAATCCGGCGCTGTTCACCCGTTTCGGTCCCGATGTCGGTGCCGATATTCCGAGGCAAACCAGCTATGTCGAGGCGCTGAAGCCTCTCCTGGACGCCGTCGGCAACGAGCCCGGTCTCACCATCGTGCTCTTCACCCTGGACGAAACGGCCTTCAGTCGGGAACTCGCGCCCCTCGCCGGCCATTATCCGGTGCTTCGGCTCGGGCCGCCCTGGTGGTTCCTCGACAGCCCGGAGGGCATGCGCCGGTTCCGTGAACTCGCGACCGAGACGGCAGGCTTCTACAACACGGTCGGCTTCAACGACGATACCAGGGCCTATCTGTCGATCCCGGCTCGCCACGACATGGCTCGCCGCGTCGACTGTGCCTTCCTCGCCCGGCTGGTCGCCGATCATCGCCTGGAGGAGGACGAGGCCGCCGAGATCGCCGTGGACCTTGCCTATAACCTCGCCAAGCGCGCCTACAAACTCTGACATTGCATGCCGTGGCGGCGCGTAATGTCACGTAACGTCATATCGATATCGAAACGCACGAGTACAAAGACAGGAACGCAGAAAAACCGGCCTTCGACCACCCAAACGGACCGGAAAAGGGGGAAGCCATGAGTGCCCATCTCGTCAGTCGTCGTGCCATGCTGGGAGCCGGATGCGGATTTGCCGCCTCCATCATGCTGGGCAGCCCGGTCCGGGCCCAGGACAAGCAACTGAGGGTATTCTGGTGGGGCTCGCAGGAGCGGGCCGATCGCACCAACAAGGCGGTGGACGCCTTCCGGGCCGCCAATGCCGGTATCGACACCAAGACCGAATTCACCGGATGGAGCGACTACTGGCCCCGTCTCGCCACGCGGGTCGCCGGACGCAATGCGCCGGACCTGGTGCAGATGGATTACCGCTATATGTTCGAATATGCCCGCCGCGGCGCGATCGTGCCGCTCGATCAATATCTGGGCAATCTTCTCGACATCACCGATTTCGGCAAGACCAATCTGGGATCCTGCAGCGTCGACGGCAAGCTTTACGGCATCAATCTCGGCGTCAATTCTTCCGCCATGGCCCTTGACGGGGCCGCCTGGCAGCAGACGGGCGTGGAGCCGCCGAAATTCGGGACGAGCTGGGAAGAATTCGCCAGCAAATGCGAGGCCTTCGGCAAGGCCAACAAGCGCAAGAAGTTCTACGCTTCCGTCGATGCCAGCGGCCTCGAGCCGGCCTTCGAGCTCTGGTTGCGGCAGCGGGGCAAGGCTCTCTATGACGACAAGGGCGCGCTTGCCTTCGATGCCAAGGACGCGGCCGACTGGTTCAAGCTGTGGGGCGCCCTGCGGGATTCCGGCGGTTGTGTCACCGCCGACATCCAGGCTCTCGACAAGCTGACGCTGGAGACTTCGCCGCTGGCCCTCGGCTATGCCGCTGCCAGTTTCCTGCATTCCAACCAGTTCATCGGCGCCCAGCAGCTCAGCAAGGCCAAGCTCTCGATCACGGCCTATCCCGTCACGACCGGCGGCAAGCCCGGCCACTATCTCAAGCCCTCGCAGATGTGGTCGGTCTCCTCGGATACCAAGGCGCCGGAGCTTGCCGTCAAGCTGGCCAACTTCACAGTACATGATCCGGCCGGCGTCAAGATCCTCGGCGTGGAACGGGGCGTGCCTGCCTCGCCCGCCATGCGCGACCTCGCGGCCGCCTCGCTCGACGAGGTCAGCAGGCAGATGGTCGATTATGTCGGCAAGCTCGACCCCTATGTCGGCCCCCTTCCCCCCGCCCCGCCCAAGGGCGCCGGCGAGATCTCCTTCGTGCTGCTGCGCATCAGCCAGGAGGTCGCCTTCGGCACGACAGCCGAGCAAGGGGGCGAACAATTCGTCACGGAAGCCGAGTCAATCCTGAAGCGGGGCTGACCGCCATGGCCCCGACGACCCTGGCCTCGACCACTCTAGCCCGTCCGAGCGAGATCTCCGAAAGCCGGTTGCGGCAGGCCCTGCGCCGCAACGCCGCCGGCTATTTGTTCCTCGCCCCTTGGCTGCTCGGCTTTCTCGGCCTGACGCTGGGGCCGGCCTTAGCCTCGCTCTATCTGTCCTTCACCAATTACGACCTGCTGCAAAGCCCTCAATTTGCCGGCACCGCCAATTATGTGCGCATCGCCACCGCCGATCCGAAATTCGCGGCGGCGATGAAGGTGACCTTCACCTACGTCCTCCTGTCGGTGCCGCTCAAGCTGATCTTCGCCTTGGCCCTGGCCATGGCCTTCAATCGCGGCATTCGCGGATTGCCGTTCTATCGCGCCATCTTCTACCTACCCTCGCTGCTCGGCGCCTCCGTGGCGATCGCGGTGCTCTGGCGCCAGCTCTTCGCCGCCGACGGCCTCGTCAATTCGCTGCTTGCGCTCGTCGGCATCGATGGGCCGAGCTGGATCTCCAATCCACGCTATTCGCTCTACACGCTGGTGGCGCTCTCGGTCTGGCAGTTCGGCTCGCCCATGATCATCTTCCTGGCGGGCCTGCGCCAAATTCCGCAGGACATGTACGAGGCCGCAAGCCTGGACGGCGCCTCCAAGGCCCGGCAGTTCTTCAAGATCACCTTGCCGCTGCTCACCCCGGTGGTGTTCTTCAATTTCGTCATCCAGACCATCGAGGCCTTCAAGGCCTTCACGCCCGCCTTCATCATCTCCGAAGGCAATGGGGGCCCGATCAACTCGACCCTGTTCTACACGCTCTATCTCTACCAGGAGGCTTTTGGCTATTTCCGCATGGGCTATGCCTCGGCGCTGGCCTGGATCCTGGTGCTGATCATCGCCTTCTTCACCGCCTTCTCCTTCCTCACCGCGCGCTATTGGGTGCATTATGACGACTGATGCCGCCGCCGTGCACGCACCGGAGCGCTCGATCCTGCGTTCCGCCCTGATCCACGCCGCCCTGATCGGCACCTCCTTCGTGATGCTCTATCCCCTGCTCTGGATGCTGGCGGGCTCGGTGCGGCCGGCCGACGACATTTTCGGCGGCCAGACCTCGCTGATCCCTTCCCAGGTCTCGATCCGGGCCTATCAGACCGGCTGGTTCGGCCTGCAGGTGAGCTTCGGTACGTTCTTCCTCAACTCGCTGGCGATTTCCGTGTTGGCGACCATCGGCAACGTCATGGCAGCCTCGCTGACGGCCTATGCCTTCGCGCGGCTGCAGTTCTCCGGCCGGAATTTCTGGTTCGCCCTGATGCTGGGCACGCTGATGCTGCCCTACCACGTCACCCTTATTCCCCAATATGTGCTGTTCCTGAGCATGGGCTGGGTCAACACCTGGCTGCCGCTGGTGGTGCCCAAATTCCTGGCCGTCGACGCCTTCTTCATCTTCCTGATGGTGCAGTTCTTCCGCGGCCTGCCGCGCGAGCTCGACGAAGCCGCGATGATGGATGGCTGCAGCGCCTGGCGCATCTATTGGAAGATCGTGCTGCCGCTTTCCGTCCCCGTGCTCGCCACCGCCGCCATCTTCTCCTTCATCTGGACCTGGGAGGACTTCTTCGGGCCGCTGATCTATCTGGGTGACATCCACACCTACACCGTGCAGCTCGGCCTCAGGTCCCTGGTCGATGCCAGCGGCACCTCCGACTGGGGCGCCCTCTTCGCCATGTCGGTGCTCTCCCTGATCCCGATCTTCCTGGTCTTCCTGTTCTTCCAGCGCCTTCTGATCGAGGGCATCGCCACCACCGGCATGAAACGCTGACATCGGGAGCAAAATGCGTTCAAGCCAAAACCTTCGTTCGACTTAACACACTGGGAACAGGCGCATTTTGCGATTCTGGTGATTTAATCTGCAAGTAAAACGCCCGAGCGGATAATTGATATGAGACCTTTGAAATTTGCCATCATCGGCATCAATCACGACCATATCCACGGCCAGATCGCGGCGCTCAGGCGCGCCGGCGCAGTTTGTACCGGCTTTCACGCAGCCGAGGACAATCTCGCGGCCGCTTTTGCCGCGACCTATCCCGAGATACTGCGCGTCGCCGAGGCGGCGAAGCTCTATGAGGATCCTGCGATCGACGTCATCGTCAGCGCCGCCATTCCAGGCGACCGCGCCGATGTGGCAATCAAAGCCATGCGCCACGGCAAGGACGTGCTGCTCGACAAGCCGGGCATGACGAGCATCGACCAGCTCGAAAGCGTGCGCCTGGTTCAGGCCGAGACCAGGCGCATCCTCTCCATCCTCTATTCGGAACATTTCGAGGTGCCCGCCACCGTGAAGGCCGGCGAACTGGTGGCCTCGGGCGCCATCGGCGACATCGTGACCATGGCCGGGCTCGGCCCGCATCGCCTGCGCAAGCCGCAGCGGCCGGGCTGGTTCTTCGAGCGCGAACGCTATGGCGGCATCCTCGTCGATATCGGCGCCCACCAGTTCGAGCAATTCCTGTTCTTCACCGGTGCGGAGGACGCCGACATTCTCTCGGCCTCCGTCGGCAATCGCGCCAATGCCGACAAGCCCGGCCTGCAAGATGTCGGCGATGTCCACCTGCGCACGCCTGAGGGCGTCACCGGCTATATCCGCGTCGATTGGTTCACGCCTGACGGCCTGCCGGTATGGGGCGATGGACGACTCTTCATCACCGGCACGCAAGGCACCATCGAGCTGCGCAAATATGTCGACGTCGCCGGCCGTCCCGGTGGAGACCATCTCTTCCTGACTGACCGGAAGGGCATGCAGCATATCGATTGTTCGGCGGTCGAACTTCCCTTCGGCCGGCAGTTCATCGCCGATGTCTTCGAACGCACCGAGACAGCCATGCCGCAGGCCCGTTGCTTCAAAGCGATGGAACTCGCCCTCAAGGCCCAGCAACGAGCCGAGGAGGCCGCGTGATGGGCGAGATCAAATCCGTCGCCGTGGTCGGGCTGAACATCGGCCGCTCGCATATCGCCGAGGCCTATGAGCCACGCCCCGAGCGCTGGCGTCTCGCCGCCGTCTGCGATCGCAACCAGGAGCGCCTCGATGCAGTGGCCGACGAATTCTCCGCCGAGAGCCGCACGCTGCATTTCGACGAACTTCTCAAGCGCGACGATATCGACGTGATCGACATCGCCACGCCGCCAGCCACCCATTTCGATCTGGTCAGCCGGGCCCTCGCGGCGGGCAAGCATGTCGTCTGCGAAAAGCCGCTGGTGGGCTCGCTGCACGAGGCTGACCTCCTGGCCAATGCCCAGGCCCAGAGCGGCCAGATCCTGATGCCGATCTTCCAGTACCGCTTCGGCGAGGGGGTACAGAAGGCCAGGCGCATCATCGAGTCGGGACTGGCCGGCAAGCCCTATCTCGGCACCGTCGAAACCCATTGGAGGCGCACGCCCGACTATTATGCCGTCTATTGGCGCGGCAAGTGGGACACCGAGCTCGGCGGCGTGCTGATGACCCATGCCATCCACCAGCATGACATGATGACCTATCTGATGGGCCCGGTGCGCCGGTTGTTTGCCCGCGCGACCACGCGGGTCAATGCCATCGAGGTGGAAGATTGCGTTTCCTCGTCCTGGGAAATGGAAAATGGCGCGCTGGTGGCCGCCAGCGCCACTTTGGGCTCGCAGAACGAGATTTCGCGGCTGCGCCTATGTTTCGAAAACGTCACCTTCGAAAGCGGCGGCGAGGCCTATTCGCCAGGCGACGAACCCTGGACCATCCTGCCGGCGAACGAGGCCGTAGCCGCCGATATCAAGGATCTCGTCGCCGACCTGCCCCCGGTCGGCCGCCGCTTCCTCGGGCAGATGGACGCTTTCCATGAGGCGCTGCATAGCCGCGGACCGGTGCCGGTCACGGTCGATGATGCGCGCCGGGCGCTGGAACTGGCGACTGCCTTCTATCACTCGGCCCAGACCGGCAGCGACGTCAAGCTGCCGATCGGGCCGGATCACCCCAAATATCGCGGTTGGCGGCCTTAGAGAACCGCCCGCAAATGAGGACGTGTCATCCCCGGCACGGCCAACGGCCGTGGGAAGGGGATCCAGGGGCCGTTGGACACACCTAATAGTCCCTGGATCCCCTTCCCGGGGTCTACGACCCCGCCGGGGATGACAGTCCCTTGGGTTCAATCAAGTGCGAATGGCTTGTAGGGAGGACGGCATGGCGACCAGCATCAGGCTCGACAAGGTGGTGAAGCGCTATGGTTCGCTGGACGTGATTCATGGCGTCGACCTCGTCATCGAACCGGGCGAGTTCACGGTGTTCGTCGGCCCGTCCGGTTGCGGCAAGTCCACCCTCCTGCGCATGATCGCCGGGCTCGAGCCGATCTCGGGCGGCGACCTCCTCATCGACGGCGAGCGCATGAACAATGTGCCGGCCTCGCGCCGGGGCATCGCCATGGTGTTCCAGTCCTATGCTCTCTACCCCCACATGACGGTGTACAAGAACCTCGCCTTCGGCCTGGAAACCGCCGGCTGCAAGCGGGCCGAGATCGAGACGCGGGTGCGCCATGCCGCCAGGATCCTCAAGATCGAGGATTATCTGCAGCGCCGCCCCAAGGCCCTGTCCGGCGGGCAGCGCCAGCGCGTCGCCATCGGGCGGGCCATCGTGCGCGAACCGCGCATCTTCCTGTTCGACGAGCCGCTCTCCAATCTCGACGCGGAACTGCGCGTGCAGATGCGCGTGGAGATCGCCAAGCTGCACCAGGACCTCGGCAACACCATGATCTACGTGACCCACGACCAGGTCGAGGCGATGACCATGGCCGACAAGATCGTGGTGCTGCGCGACGGCGTGGTGATGCAGGTCGGTGCACCGCTCGACCTCTACAACGCACCGGCCAACCAGTTCGTGGCCGGCTTCATCGGCTCGCCCAAGATGAACTTCCTGGCCGGCCGCCTGACTGGGACCGGCGATGCGATCGAAGTCGCCGGGCAATCGGTTCGCCTCGGCGCGCCGCTGCCAGGCGCGGCGGCAGCGGCGCCCGTCACTTTCGGCGTTCGCCCCGAGCATATCCTGGTCGGCGGCGAGGCCGGCGAGCCGCTCGGCGAGGTCAAGGTCCATCTGGTCGAGCATCTCGGTGGCGAGACGGTGCTCTATGCGACCACCACGGGCGGCGAGAACCTGACCATTTCGGCCCCCGGCCAGTTGCGGGTCCGCCATGGCGAAACCGTGCCGCTACGCGCCGACCCCGCCCTCTGCCATGTCTTCGACAGCGGGGGAGCTTCGCTGCAGCGATAGGTTCCCTGGGACCGCCGGCTTCCGGCCGGCTCTTCCTTTCCGCACGTGCGACGGTTCCAAGAGCCGGCTGGAAGCCGGCGGTCCCAGGAGCGCCTGCCTCACCGCACCGTCCCCACTCCACCCGTAAAAGCACGCGCGCGCAAGGCATGAGTCCCCAAGCGCCCGCCCGCCAGCAGCGCCTTGCGCGGCGCCAGCATGGCCTGCTTCCGTCTGCGGCTACGCGACAGCTTGAGCACGATTTCGCTGAGCCTTGCGCGCCAGCCATAATCGTCGACAGCGCCACGAAACAGCATCGCAACCGGCCGGTCGTTCGCTCTTTGCAATCGCTGCATCATCACGCCGGCTTCGCGGAACCAATCGCTTTCCAGCCGGACGCCCGGCGCCATCACTAGCACCCAGTCGCTGCGGGCAGCCTCCAGCCCGGTCCTGGCATCGCCCTCGACGATGACACAACCGACCGCGTCGGCGACCAGCCGCGTGCCCTGCGACGGCCCGGATTCCGCTACCACCACCACCTCGCGCACAAAGCCATCCGCCGCCGCCGGGACAAGAGCAGCCAGCGTTTCCGCCAGCGCGACTTCCTGGCCGTTTGCGGCGATGACAACACTGATCATGGCAAGTCTGGTCCGACTGGAACGGTCACTTTTTTCAAAGGTCCGCATATCATGCACCACCGCCCGACGTGAGGGGCGCGAAGGCACGATCCTGCTCAAATGATTGGCATTTTGGTTTCGCTTGCCCAAATGTTCTCTTTTTGTTCTAATGAGAACAGAGAAATTTGATTCGCGGAGGCGGCCATGGGCGTGCCGATAAGCAAGGTCTCTCTTACCGACGCGGTGCCGGTGGGCACGACCGTTGTCGACATCGAGCGGCGGCGGGGACGCGGCGCCGGCTCCAATGCCAGTGGGCGCTTCGAGGGGCTGTCGCGCTTCATCGAGGATGACGGCTGGAACTCGATCGAGGAATTGCCGACCCTGCGCACCGAAATCCAGGAGGAGCAGGCCCGCAAGATCATCACCTTCAACGACTCGCCGGACATTTCCTTCGACCGTTCGATCAACCCCTATCGCGGTTGCGAACATGGTTGCGTCTATTGCTTCGCCCGGCCGACGCACGCGCATATGGGCCTCTCGCCGGGGCTCGACTTCGAGACCAAGCTGTTCGCCAAGCCGAATGCCGCGTCCCTCTTGGAAAAGGAGCTGGCGGCGAAGAACTACCAGCCGCGCACCATCGCGATGGGCACCAATACCGATCCCTATCAGCCGATCGAGCGCCAGCGCGGCATCACTCGTTCCATCCTGGAGGTTCTCGATAGAACCAGCCATCCGGTCGGCATCGTCACCAAATCAGGCCTGATCACGCGCGACATCGACATTCTCGCGCGTCTTGCCCGGCGTGGCCTCGTCAAGGTCGCTTTGTCGGTAACCACCCTCGACGCCAAGCTGTCCCGCTCGCTCGAACCGCGCGCGGCCACGCCGTCCCTGCGGCTGAAGGCCATGCGCCAATTGGCCGATGCCGGCATTCCCGTGACGGTGATGGTGGCGCCGATCATCCCCAAGATCAACGATGCCGAGATCGAGCGCATCCTCGAGGCGGCCCGTGCGGCTGGTGCCCGCGAGGCGGGTTACGTCATGCTGCGCCTGCCGCTGGAAATTTCGGGCCTGATGCGCGATTGGCTCAACGAGCATCGCCCCGATGCCATGAACCATGTCTTCTCGCTGATGCGCTCGAGCCGCGACGGCAAGGACTATGATTCACGCTGGGGCCTGCGCATGTCCGGCACCGGGCCCTATGCCTGGATGATCGGCCGGCGCTTCGAACTGGCAGCCGCGCGGCTCGGCATCAACGCCAGGCGGCTGAAACTGCGCACCGACCTGTTCACCCGCCCGGTGCGGATGGGCGAACAATTGGCGCTGTTCTGATCAGGCCAATCTTTCGTCCATCGGTCGCGTTGCCCGCCATCTCGACAGCGGGCGGCAATCATCCCTTGCTGTTGCCGAACCAGGACGAGCGTTGCGGCTTGGCCGGGGCAGAAGAAGGCTCGCTCACGGTGGGGCCGGGCAATTCGCTCACTGGTGTCAGGGTGGCCGAGGCCCAGAAGGAATTGCCGGCCAAGGCGTGCTCGGCGAGCTTGCGATAGGTCGCCAGGCGACGATCGATCCGCTCGCCGATGTCATAGGCGGCGAGTTCCTGGGGTGTCGGGTCACGACCGACTTCCTTCTTGAACGCCACCAGCCAGTCACGCTTGTTCTGCATGGAAAGGGAGAACGCGAGGAGGCCGACGACATCCTCTTCGTCATGCACCAGACGATCGAAAACATTGTCGGAGGCCAGGCCGGCCTTGGCCGGAGCCGGAGTTGATGCCACTTCGCTCTTGGGTTGATGGTCCTGAGAAGGCGCAACTGCCTCGATATCGGTCACGTTCTTTTGCATTCCACCTCGCCCTGCAACAAACGCTATCTGCCCAGACGCCAGCTACCGTCGTCGGCAACATGCCGTGAAATATTGCGGCTCAACTTGACACGGCAGAGATACAAAGCAAGTCACGATTTGTATCGGTACAGCTTCGACCCATCCTCCGCGCTGGACCTGTCGGCAGGAATCTTCTAACGCCAGTTCATGACAAAACTTCTTCTCGCTGGCGTCGACGAGGCTGGCCGGGGACCGCTGGCCGGCCCGGTTTCGGCAGCCGCCGTCATCCTTGATCCTGACAGAGTGCCCGTCGGCCTGGCCGATTCCAAGGTCATCACGGCGGCACGACGCGAGGAGCTCTATCAGGAGATCATGGCGTCGGCGCTTTCGGTGTCGGTTGCCTTTTCGAGCCCGGCTTTGATCGACCGGCTCAACATCCGCGGCGCCACGCTCGACGCCATGCGGCGAGCCGTCAGGGGCCTGTCCCTGCGCCCTTCGTCGGTGGAGATCGACGGCAAGGACGTGCCGCACGGCCTGCAGCTTCCGGCCCGCGCCATCATCGACGGCGATGCCCTGGTGCCGGCTATTTCCGCTGCCTCGATCATCGCCAAGGTCACCCGCGACCGCCTGATGATCAAGCTGGCGGTCACCTATCCGCTCTATGGCTTCGAGCGCCATATGGGCTACGGCACAGCCGAACATACCGCCGCCATCGACACGCATGGCCCCTGCCCGCACCACCGCCTGACATTCGGCAGGCTCAAGGCTTATCGGGTTTGAAGAGGAGGGACAGCGCGCGCCCCTCATCCGGCTGCCGCCACCTTCTCCCGCAAGGGGAGAAGGGATTTCATCGGGCTCGCTTTTGCCACATCCGGCCGCTTCAACATCGCGCGGCCTGTCCCACAAAGGCTCCTTCTTCCCTTGCGGGTGCCGTCAACTCCCTTGAGTTGACTAGAGGTCCCGGCAGGGGGATGAGGGGTGCAACACCTCCTACGGTGCGATCACGCCCTTGCGGAAGATGAAGCAGCCATAGAAGCGGCGCTCGCCGGTGGCGATGACGCAATAGGCTTTCTTGGCGTGTTCGTAGAATTCCATGCGCTCGATCGAGGTCATCGGCCAGGACTTGCCTTCCGCGCTGTCAATGGCCGCCTGCACCTCCTGCTGGACCGCCGGGATCTCGTCAGGCGAGCCGACGATCTCCATGCGGCGGGCCGAGTCGTCGACGAAGGTGTCGAGCGGCACGACCGAAAGCACGGCCTCGACCGCCCGCGCCGCCGTTACGCCGTCGATACGCAGGAGATCGCCCAGCACCGTTTCGCGGGCAACCGAGTCGGCCGGGAAATTGGTGTCGCAGATCACCAGCGTATCGCCATGGCCCATGGCCCGGAGGGCATAGAGCACATCGGCATTCAGCAACGGATCGATGTTCTTGAGCATGATACTTTCCTATTTTGCGATCTGCGCAGGCTTGGTCTGCATGAGTTTGGCCTGCAGGATGACGACGACCAGCAGGAAGGCGCCGCGCACCACCGACTGCCAATAGGCCGAGAGCGAGATCCAGCCCATGCCGTTCTCGAAATTGAGGATGGTGTAGATCAGGCCGAGCAGCAAGGCGCCGGCCAGTGTGCCGCCAATGGAGCCCTTGCCGCCCGTCAGCAGCGTGCCGCCCACCACCACCGAGGCGATGGCGATCAGCTCCCAGCCAATGCCTTCGATCGGCTGCCCCGCCCCGAATTGCGAGGCCAGGATCACGCCCGCCATGCCGGCCGTCACGCCGGAGATCACATAAACAGCGAAGATGGTACGATTGACCGGCAAACCCATCAGGCGGGAGGCTTCCGTGCCGCCACCGACCGCCAGCACGTGCCGGCCGAAGGAGGTGGAGTTGAGGGTCACCGCACCCACGATATAGGCCGCCAAGGCGATCCAGGCCGGCGTCGGGAAACTGAGGACGAAGCCGAGAATATTCGCAGCGATGCCGGCATTTTCGGCGTCCACCCATTCGGGCCTGATGAAGCTGAGCAGATCGCCCTGTCCGAGCACGGTGAAGGCGGTATCGTAGGAAGCCGACACCGACTGGTTGTTGGCCAGCAGCAAGGCCGTACCCTGTGCCGCCAGCATGGTGGCCAGCGTCGCGATGAAAGGCAGGATCTTCAGGCGGGTGATGATCAGCGCATTGATGAGGCCGACAATCGCCCCCGCCGCAAGCCCGCCAGCCACACCGGCAAGCAAGCCATAGGAGCTGAGATAGGCGGACACGACGCTCGCCAGCGCGGCGGTGGTGCCGACCGACAAATCGATGCCGCCGGTCATGATCACGAAACACATGCCGAGGGCCACCAGCATGAACATCGAGTTGTAACGCAGCACGGTCTGGATGTTGTAGGTGCCGAGGAAACCGTCATAGCGCCAGGCACCGAAGGCCGCGAGCAGCAGGAGGGCGAGCAGGACGCCGATCACCGGCGTGAACTGGAATTTCTTCATCACGCCGTTCCCTGCCGCTGGAGCCAGACGGCGAGCACGATCAGCACCGCCTTGGCAATGAGGGCCGCCGCATCCGGCACGCCGTTGGCAAGCAAGGTATAGCGCACCAGCTGGATGATCAGGGCTCCGAACAGGGTGCCGACGATGGTGGCCCTGCCGCCCGAAAGCAGCGTGCCACCCACGGCCACCGCAGCGATGGCATCGAGTTCCTTGCCCATGCCGATCAGATTGGCATCGGCCGCCGAGTTCATGGCGATCTCGATGAGACCCGCAATGCCGGCGCACAGCCCGCAGATGAAATAGACCAGCACCTTGACCCGGGCGGCCGGCACGCCGGCGAGCCGGGCCGCCGATTCATTGCCGCCGACCGCCAGGACCTGGCGGCCGAAGATGGTGCCCTTGAGCACATAGGCGGCCGCGATCACCAGAACAGCCATGATCCAGACCTGGAACGGCAATCCCAGGACCTTGCCGAGCGCGATCGCCTGGAATTCAGGGACCTTGAAGACCTGCAGGTCGCCATTGGTGGAGACCTGGGCAAGCCCCCTGCCCGCGATGAACAGGATCAGCGTCGCGATGATCGGCTGGATGTTGTAGCGCGTGATCAGCCAGCCATTGAACAGGCCGAACAGGCCGGCCACCAGCACCGGAATGACGATACCGAAGGCGATCGCGACATAGAGGCTGGGAAAATCCACGAGCTTGCCGGTGAAGATCATCGGCGACAGCGCACCGGCGATCGCCATCAGCGAGCCGACCGACAGGTCGATGCCGCCGGTCGCGATCACCAGCGTCATGCCGATGCCGACGATCACGATGGTGCAGACCTGGGTGAGGTTGAGCAGCAAGGTCTGGGTGGTAGCAAAATTGGGGGTGACGGCGAAATTGAAGCCGATCAGAAGCAGCAGCGCGATGAAGACACCGTAGCGCTGCAGGAACGCAGGAACGTCACGCATGGCCGGGTTTTCCGTGGGCTGGCGTTCCAGTCTCTTCGGCGACAGGGCTGGCGCCGTGGGCCATGGCGGCCATGATGCTGTCCTCGCTGATATCGGGCGGACGCAGTTCCGCCACGCTCAAGCCGTCGCGCAGCACGAAGACGCGGGTCGCTGCCTCGATGATTTCCTCAAGTTCGGACGAAATCACCAGCACGCCGAGGCCCTCGGCGGAAAAGCGCCGGATCAGGTTGAGAATTTCCGCCTTGGCACCGACATCGATGCCGCGGGTGGGTTCATCCAGAATGAGAAGTTTGGGATTCATGCACAGCCAGCGAGCGAGCAGGACCTTTTGCTGGTTGCCGCCGGACAATTCGCGGATCTTCTGATCCGGGCTCGAGCATTTGATGCCGATTTCCTTGATGAAGCGCTCGACGATCCGCCTCTGCTCGGCCAGGTCGAAGCGGCCGGAGCGAGAGAGGGCAGGCATCAGCGCAAGAGTGAGATTGTCGGCAACCGACATGTCGGGAATGATGCCCTCGACCTTGCGATCCTCCGAGCAGAAACCCATGCCGGCCTTGATGGCCTCGGCGGGCGAACGGAAATCCGTCCTGGCGCCGCCGAAGGCGATCTCTCCCTTGGCCCGGCGATCGGCGGCAAAGATGGCGCGAGCGGTCTCGGTCCGCCCCGAACCGAGCAGGCCGGCCAGTCCGACAATCTCGCCCTTGTCGATCGAAAGCGTGGCGTCGCTCACCCGCCGACCGACCGCAAGCGAACGCACGCCGAGCAATTCCTCCCGGCGTGACGGCGCTTCGTCGCGCTCAGCGGCGGTGGGGCCGGCCATTACCTCGGCCAGGGCTCTGCCAAGCATGGTGGTGACCAGAGTGAGCTTGGGCATCTCCTGCATGGCCGAAACGGCGACCGTGCGCCCATCCCGCATGATGGTCACCCGGTCGCAGACCGCATAGAGCTCGTCGAGCTTGTGCGTGACGAACAGCACCGAGACCCCATCGCTCTTCAATTGCCGGATGGTGCGCAGCAGCACCGCCACTTCGGCCTCGTCGAGGGAGGAGGTCGGCTCGTCCATGATCACCAGGCGGGCCTTGAAGGATACCGCGCGAGCGATCGCCACCATCTGCTGGATGGCGGTGGGGAATCCCCCCAAGGGTTGGGTAACGTCGATATTGACGTCAAAACGGGCCAGCAGTTCCCGCGCGCCGGCATTCATCGCCTTCCAGTCGATAAACAGGCCCGCACGCTTGGGCTCGCGACCGAGATAGATGTTCTCGGCAACCGAGCGATAGCCGATCAGGTTGAGTTCCTGGAAGATGGTGCTCACCCCCAGGCGCTGGGCCTGCTGCGGAGAGCTCGCCTGCCAGGGCGCCCCTCCAAAGGTGATCGTGCCGCCATCATGCGAATGAGCACCGTTGAGGATCTTGATCATGGTCGACTTGCCGGCCCCGTTCTGGCCGACCAAGGCCATGACCTCGGCAGGAGCAATCTCGAGGGTCGCGCCATGCAGGACTTTGACACCGCCAAAGCTCTTGGTGATGGCTTCCATGGAAAGAAGCGCAGACGATGCTGCCATTCGGTCTCCGGCTCATAATGGCGGCAAAACCCGCCTCTATCATTGTAAACAATCGAGCATAGGCTCAATCTTTGTCATGTCCGGGCTCGATCCGGACATCCAGGCTCTCCATCGTAAAAGAAGAGCTGGATTGCCGATCGAGACCCAATGCGGCCCACTCAAGGAGGAAACGCTCCCTTTTGTCATAGCCGGGCTTGACCCGGCTATCCAGAAGCCACGCAGCCGATCGGGCAACAGGGACTGGATTGCCGGGTCAGGCCCGGCAATGACAAAGGTCGCGCCAACTCCAAGTGGACGAGCCGCAAGGAGCCAAGCCCGGCAGCGACAGGGGTCAGTGCCTTACAACAACCGGATCAATAGGATTCCGGCAGATAAGCAGCGATGTTGTCCTTGTTGAACAGCCGGTCGGTATTGACGAGACGCGGCGCTACGGCTTCACCGGCGGCATATTTGACGATGGCATCGAAGGCGGCCGGACCGAATTTCGGATTGCATTCGATCAGGACGAGGATCTTGCCATCCGAAACGGCCTGGGCCGCATCGCGTGTACCGTCGATCGAGGCGAGGATCAGGTCCTTGCCCGGCACCTTGCCGGCAGCCTCCATGGCGGCGATGGCGCCCATGGTCATCTCGTCATTATGCGAATAGAGGGCGGTGGCGTCGGGATGGGCCTGGTAGAGCGTCTCGAAGACCTGGCGCCCCTTGTCGCGAGCGAAGTCACCCGACTGGGAGGCGATGATCTTTATGTCGGGATAGGCCTTGATCGCCTTCTCGAAGCCCGTCTTGCGGTCATTGGCCGGAGAAGAGCCGACCGTGCCCTGCAATTCGATGATCTTGGCCTTGCCATTGACGGCCTTGGCCAGATATTCGCCAGCCATCTCGCCTTCCTTGATGAAGTCCGAGCCGATGAAGGCGACATAATCCTTGCCGCCCTTGGCGAGATTCACATCGACGCCGCGATCGATGAGGAAGAGCGGGATGCCCGCCTTCTTGGCTTCCATCACCGCCGGCACCAGCGGCTTTTCCTCGCGCGGCGACAGCAGGATGACGTCGACCTTCTGGGCGATCATCGAGCGTACGTCGGCAACCTGCTTGGCGGCCGAGCCGGCGGCATCGGTGTAGACGAGCTGCCAGCCCCGCTTCTGGGCCTCGTCCTTCATGCTGGCGGTCTGGGCAAGGCGCCAGGGATTGTTGCTCTCCGTCTGCGCAAAGCCGACTTTGTAAGTATCCTTCTTCTTCAGCTTGGGCAGGTCGGCATAGGCCGGCACCAGCCCGAGGCCGGTGAACGCAGCACTGCCGGCCGCGATCTGCAGCAAGGAACGACGCGTGATCATTTTTCTCTCCCGTTTGGGCCCTTGTTCCGACGGGCCCGGACCGATGGCAGCGCAGTTTCCGTGCCAGGGTCGGCGGCTAGAATGGTCGGACAATTTGAACCGCGTCAAGTCATCAATTTGAGCAGAACCCGGACAATCACAAGCAAGCTCGGCCACGACACAAGCGTCCCGTTCCGGCACGAAATTTTTATCGCGGCGGCAACGCGGAATTTACCAAACCAGCCCAGGATCCAACGTGTTGTCAGTAAGCGTTGCGTATGAGTACCCCATGAGTATCTCGCGTACCGGAGCCGCCCAAGCGCTTCGGATGAGCCCTGGGTTGAAGCGTGTAGAATCGCGTTCGTCGCTTGTGGCGGGCGCGGTTCTACCGCTCGATACCATCATCGAAGGCGATTGTATTGCCGCGTTGCAGCGCCTGCCAGCCGCAAGCGTGGATCTCGTCTTTGCCGATCCGCCCTATAACCTTCAGTTGGGCGGCGATCTTCAGCGGCCCGACAATTCCATGGTCGATGCCGTCGATGACGACTGGGACAAGTTCGCCTCCCTGCGCGAGTATGACGACTTCACCAGGGCCTGGCTCGCCGCCGTCAAGCGCGTGATGAAGCCGGATGCCACGCTGTGGGTGATCGGCTCCTACCACAACATCTTCCGGGTCGGCGCCAGCCTGCAGGATCTCGATTTCTGGATCCTCAACGACATCGTCTGGCGCAAATCCAACCCGATGCCGAATTTCCGCGGCAAGCGCTTCACCAATGCGCATGAGACCCTGATCTGGGCCTCGCGCGACCAGCGCTCACGCTACACCTTCAATTACGAGGCGCTGAAGGCCGGCAACGAGGATGTGCAGATGCGCTCCGACTGGCTGATTCCGCTGTGCACCGGCTCCGAACGGCTCAAGGACGACGAGGGGCGCAAGGCCCATCCGACCCAGAAGCCGGAGGCGTTGCTGGGGCGCATCCTGCTCGCCGCCTCCAAGCCGGGCGACGTCGTGCTCGACCCCTTCTTCGGCTCGGGCACCACCGGCGCCGTCGCCAAGAAGCTCGGCCGCCACTTCGTCGGCATCGAACGCGACCAGGCCTATATCGCCCATGCCCGCGAACGCATCGCCCTCGCCGCGCCTGTCGACGATGCCGCCATGCTGGCACCGGCCGAGAAACGCTCCGAACCGCGCATTCCCTTCGCCAACGTGATCGAACGCCAGCTCCTGCAGCCCGGCGCCATCCTGACCGATGCCAATGGCCGCCATCAGGCTCGCGTGCGGGTCGACGGCTCGATCATGCTCGGCGACATCGTCGGATCGATCCACAAGATCGGCGCCCTCGCCCAGGGCCTGCCCGCCTGCAATGGCTGGACCTATTGGCATTATGACGACGGCGGCAAGCCGGTGCTGATCGACGAGCTGCGCGCCATTCTGCGCAAGGAACTAGCGGCAGCCGGGTGAGCTTCCTTCTCCCCTTGCGGGAGAAGGTGGCATTACGAATGCAATGACGGATGAGGGGAGCAACTCTGCCTCACCGACCTATGCGCCAACACCCCTCATCCCCCTGCCGGGACCTTCTCCCACAAGGGGAGAAGGCATCTATCACCTCACGCACTGATAGCCGGGCGCCTGTCTTTCCAGGGCATGGCCTGCTCCAGCTGCGTCGACACCGCCAGCACGCTCGCTTCGTCGCCATAACGCCCGACCAGTTGCACACCGATCGGAATGCTGTCCGGCGTCGAGCCCAGCGGCAGCGAGATCGCGGGCAGGCCGGAAAGATTGAACGGGAAGGCGAAGACCGCATCCGTCCATCTGGCATTGTACTGGTCGAGATCGGTCATCGACATGTCGTAATAACCCATCGGACGCGGCAATTGCGTCAGGGTCGGCGTGATGAAGATGTCGTAGGGCGCAAGGTCCTCGGCGATGGCGCGGCTGAGTTCGCGCAGCTTCCAGACATCGCGGGCATGTTCCACGCCGCTGATCGACCGGCCGCGCTCGATCACCGCCCAGGTCACCGGCTCGACATCGTCCCGGGTGACGGGACGCCCGATCACGCCGGCCAGTCCGTCGAACATCGCGGCCGTCTCGACCGGAGACATATGGGTATAGGTCTTCCAGGCGTCATTGCCGTCCAAGGCCATGTCGTGTTCCTCGACGACATGGCCGAGACCTTCCAGCACCTTCGCCGTCGCCAGCACCGCCGCCTTCACCTGGGGATCGATCGGCGTGCCATTGGCCGGCGTGACGGTGTAGCCGATGCGCAACCGCGCAGGCGCGCGCTTCGACAGTTCCAGCCAGCTCTGCGCCGGCCTCGGCGGCGTATAGGGATCGCCCGGCAGGGCGCCGGCAACGGCATCGAGATAGGCGGCCGTATCGCGCACGCTGCGCGAATGGCAGAGGAAATAGGCGCCGCCGTACCAGAAGTCTCCCGCCGGAGCGAGGGTTACCCGGCCGCGCGAGGGCTTCAGGCCGACGATACCGCAGCAGGAGGCGGGAACGCGGATGGAGCCGGCGCCATCGCTCGCCTCGCCGATCGGCACCATGCGCGAGGCCACGGCCGCCGCCGTACCGCCGCTCGACCCGCCGGCGGTGATGCCTTCCTTCCAGGGATTGATGGTGGCGCCGTAGAGCTTGGGCTCGGTCGAGATCGACCAGCCATTCTCGGGCGCATTCGACTTGCCGAGCAGCACCAGGCCGGCCGCCTTGATGCGCTGCACCGATACCGAATCGCTCTCGGCCACCAGATCCTTCAGGTAGCGCGACGAATTGGTGAGCGGTGCGCCCTCCCAGGAACTGGCGAGTTCCTTGGCGAGGAAGGGAACGCCGGCAAAAGCCGCCTTGCGGTCGACCTTGGCGGCCATTGCCCGTCCGATGTCGTAGAGCCGGTGGATGACGGCGTTGAGCTTCGGATTGACCTGCTCGATCACGGTGATGGCGGTTTCCGCCACTTCGACAGGCGACACCTCGCCTCTGTGCACGAGCGCGGCCAGGCCGAGCGCATCGGATTCGACATAGGTCTCCAGCAATGACGTCATGACAATCAATCCTTGGTGATGAAAATCGAAGGGACGGCGCGCACTAATCGCGCGCGCCGGGCCGGTCAGCTCAGCTCGATCGCCCGCTTTTCCCGGATGCTCTGCTCGGCAGCCAGCACGATGCGCAGGCTGTTCACCGCCGCCGCCATGGATTCGGTGAGATCGAGATCCTCGCGGATGGCCTTGAGGAAATAAGCTTGCTCGCGGTCGCACAATTCCTGGTGACCCGGCTCGTCCTCCATGCTGAAGATCTCGTCCGGCTTGGCGAAGTTCTTGTCGGCGTCGACCTTGGCGTAGTGGATCTTGATGGCATCGGTCTTGGTGTGGCGATCGATGTCGGCGGAATCGGAAAGTTCCTCACCCTGCTTGGCGCTCTCGGTCTGCCCGGCGACGATGGAGACCGCCCCTTCCGGCCCGATCACATCCTTCACGAAATAGGCGATCTCGCTCATCATCGGGCCCCAGCCGGCCTCATACCAGCCGACCGAGCCATCATCGAAGGTGACGTGCAGGTGGCCGTAATTCTGCTGGGCCGCCTCCTGCCAGAGCTTGGCACCGATGCCGTGCACGCGCAGCGGCCTGGCGCCGGTGAGCTGGCACATCACATCGACATAATGCACGCCGCAATCGACGATCGGGATCAGGGAATCGATCAGGTTCTTGTGCCAGTGCCAGGCCGGACCGCTGCTCTGCTGGTTGAGATTGAGGCGCATCACCAAGGGCTTGCCCAAGGTCCGGCCCATTTCGATGAACTTCACCCAGGACGGATGCACGCGCAGGATATAGCCGAGCACCAGCTTGCGGTTCTTGGCGCGGGCGGCGGCGACCACCTTCTCCGCATCCTCGATCGTCGTGGCGATCGGCTTTTCCATGAAGACATGGCAGCCGGCCTCGATCGCCTTCAGCGCGTAGTCGGCATGGGTGTTCGGCCACGAATTGATGGAGACCGCATCGGGCCGGGTCTCCCTCAGCGCGGTCTCGTAATCCTCGAACAGCGGATAGTCTTCGAGTTCGGCCGGCACGGGCTTCGACTTGATCGAACGGCTCATGATGCCGACGATCTCGAAGCCATCATTGCGATGATAGGCGCTGGCATGGGAGGCCCCCATATTGCCGAGCCCCACCACGAGAATCCTGACCTTGTCGGACATGCGCCCTCCCCCAATGCCAATCACATGGTCCGACGCAGACCGGGATCCGCGCCGGATTTCAAAGCTTTGCAAAGCGACCCCTAAAGGACCGATGCAGTTCACTTGAGCGTCCTGGAGCTTGCGCCACCTTTGTCATTGCCGGGCTTGACCCGGCAATCCAGCCCCTTCGCGGGATCCTGGATAGCCGGGTCAAGCCCGTGTTTTGACCGATACCGACAATCGGGACGGGGTGGTGTCGGTCGCGGGCTTGTAACCTGGTTTTCCAGTGCGTTCGGTCCATTCGAGGATGGTGGCAAGATCGCCCTGCAAAGTCAGGTTGCATTCGCCACGCCTCTTGCCGGGCATGATGACGATGCGGTCGATGACCTCGCGAATGGCCTCGGCGGCTTCGCGGGCGTCATCGGGATGGGACAGGGCCTCGGTCAGCCGCTCGATTCGGCGTCGATAGGCTTCGGAGACGTTCGGAAGGATGTCAGGCATATCGATCGGGAGTTGCGTGAGAGCGGACGTCAGGGCGTCCTGTCTGGTCTCCAGTTCGGTCAGGCGATTGGACAAGGCCTTGTGCCAGCCGCCTTGCTCGATGACACGCACGATCTCGGCGATGGCCTTCTCTATGTCGGTAAGCTCCCGGCGGGTCGACTCCGCAGAGTTTCGGCGCTGGCGGTTGAGCCGGTTGGTTTCCTCGGCATAGGCACGCATGGCCTCGGCAGCGATCTCGGGCGTCATCATGCGCTCGCGCAGGCCGGTCAGCACACGTGTTTCCAGCGCTTTGCGTTCCACGCTACGGGGATTGTCGCAGCCGTTGCCGAGCATACGGTTGGTGCAGGCATAGCGGTCTCCTCCGCGCCGGCCATAGGAGCCGCCGCACCTGCCGCAGAACAACAAGCCGGACAGGAGCGTGCGCGGGCGATGCGTGGCGTTGAGACCTCCATTCTTCGCCAACAGCCGCTGCGTGCCAGCGCGGCTTGCTTCGATCTGGTTGTGATAGAGGGAGGTCAAGTCGTCCTGCCGGGCCTTGGCGGCGTTCCAGAGTTCCTGTGGCACGATGCGGAGTTCGGGAGCCTCGGAACGGATCCACTCGCTTTCCGGGTTGAGCCGGAAGGTGGCGCGTCCGGTGTCGGGGTTCTTGAGTTTGCGCTGCCGGTTCCAGCGAATGACGCCGATATAGAGTTCGCAATTGAGGATACCAGAACTGATGACCCGGTTGCCCCGGATGGTGGTATCGGACCAACGCTTGCCAGTCGGGCCGGCAATGCCCTCGCGGTTCAAATCGGCTGCGATGCGTCGCGGTCCCTTGCCGGCGACATAGTCCCGGAAGATACGGCGGACGATTTCGGCCTGCTCCTCGATGATGGCGCGCTCGCCCCGGATCGGTTCGCCGCGTTCATCGAGCTGATGGACGACACGATAGCCATAAGCGTTGCCGCCACCGATCTTGCCAGCCTCGACCCGGCCACGGATACCGCGATGGGTCTTGAGGGCGAGGTCCTTGAGGAACAGGGCATTCATGGTGCCCTTGAGGCCGACATGAAGCTCGTTGATCTCGCCTTCCGACAAGGTGAAGATGGAGGCACCCGCAAAGCGCAGGCGCTTGAAGATGCCGGCCACGTCCTCCTGATCGCGGCTGAGGCGGTCGAGGGCCTCGGACAGCACCATGTCGAAACAACCGGCCTGGGCATCGGCCAGAAGCGACTGGATGCCGGAGCGGATGAGGGAGGCCCCGGAGATGGCGCGGTCGGAATAGGTTTCCACGACGGTCCAGCCTTCACGGGCGGCGCGTTCGCGGCACTGGCGCAACTGGTCTTCGATCGACGCGTCTCGCTGGTTGTCGGAGGAGTAGCGGGCATAGAGCGCAACGCGGGGCGATGGGCCGGTCATGAAACGTCCTTTCAATCCCTGTCGGCCCCGTCCTCCGTTCCCTCGGATGGGATGGGGCTGCTGTCATTGGCGGCATTGTGTCGCTCGAAATCCTCACGTGCCATGCGACGACCGATGATGCGGGCCAGCCTCAGGGCAACGTCATCGATCCTGCGCCAGGTCTCTGCGTCCGGATCGCTGTGCGGACTGCTATTGTCATTGGCCGGCGTGAACCGTTCCGGCCTTGGTTCGGTGTCGCTCTCGTCCCCCATGCCGTTTCCTGTTCGCAAATGAAGGCAAACAGGCATGAAGCGGGATGAAGTTCAGGCCGTGAAGGCGGAAAAAATCGTCGTAGGGCCATGGCGAAGAGCCGGCGGCACATCGGACGGGTCGTCAATCCCAAAATCGGTGCTTGTCCATACTGGCCCACCTGAAACTGGTCTCGCAACCCCATTCATACGGCTTGCTTGAACGGGCGTCCGTGATTCGCTTGCGCTTCTTGGGGGCGTTTATCGCTACCTTCGAAGCCGTCTCAACGTGGGCTTCGTCTCAGCGTGCGTCTGCTTTTCAGCCTTGTTCGATTTCCTCATCTTTGTGTCCTTCCCTTGGATCGGCGAAGCAGGACCCTCGTCCTGCTTCCCGGGGCCGCGTGAGCGGTGGGTTGGAAGGGGAAAATAGGCTTCGCAGGGGCCCGCCTGCACGGAACGCAGCGCTAGCGGAGTGCAGGAAGGTGGGTGGAAGCCTATTTGGGGAAGAGAAGGGCGAAGCCCTCGGTCCCCTCTAATGCAAGGAATTTCGCGCGTATGCGCGGCACTTCCGGCCAAAGGCCGGCTGCACGAAGGATCGTAACGCCCTGGGCGCGGAAACCCGGCACGGGGTTCCGTAGAGCGGCGGCGAAAGCCGCTGCGGCATAGAGCCTGGCCCGAAGGGCGTGCCAGCGCACTTTTGGAACGTTGCGACGAGCACACGCCATTCGACGTTCATTCAGTCGAGGAGGGTTTCTTCAAACGCACGCCGACACCGCCGCCGTTCTCTGGAATGAACTCGACGCCAGCGGCCTCCATGGTGCTTCGCAGATTGCCGACGGTCTGACTCTTTAACTGATCGCCACGTTCGAAACGCACAATGGTCTGCGTCGAAACATGTGCTTCTCGCGCCAGATCGATTACCCCCCATCCGAGTGCTGTGCGGGCCATCTTGCATTGTAATGGGGTCATTTAATCACCATAAAATGGTGATTCTTGTTGAACATTGTCTTCTCAAAGTGTAAGGTTACGCTCGCAAAGCGGCTGAATGCGTGCGGACACACGCATCCAGCCTGACCACAACCCAAGCTTTAAGGGAGCTCGGATCATGGCTGATTCCGACCATAGCACGAGTTTGTCTTTCGTCACCCGGCGGCGCCTGCTGGCTGGGACGACAATGGCCGCGCTGGTATGGCCATGCCAGGGCAAGGCGCAGTCCGCCGAAATCCTGGCCGGTGACAGCAGCGCCGATCCGGCGCTGTTGGCGTGGCAGGAGTGGAAAACTGCTGCGCTCAAAACCGAAGCGCTTTGCCACAAGCAGCAGCGGCTTGAGACAAAACTTGTACGAGAAATCGGTTTCCCGCAGACCACGCTTCAGCTGCCGGGGAGCGGCGAGACGCTGGCCATCTTCGAGCCGGATACGATCGAGGATATCTGTGGCTCGGACCCGAATATGGCCAGCCTGCGTGCGAAAGCTGAGGCGGAACTGGCCGTCCATCAAGCTCGCTGGGACGTGGTCGATACACAGATTGGCTATTCGGCCACCAAGCAGGCAGAGGAGGAGGCGGGCGAGCAAGAGCGAATTCTCGTTGAGGCCTTGACCGCTACATCGGCCACCTCGCTTGCTGGTATTGCTGGTAAGCTCGACATGATCCTGCACGAGGGCGCTGTCCGGATTGACGACACAGAGTTTCCTCAGCCGCAGATCCGCTCGGCGCTCTGTGATCTGATACGGATCGCTCAGGCGATGGAGCCAAACGCCGCCATGCCCGGAAGTGAACGCGAGGCCTTTTTTCCCGGCTCGCACCGCGAGGGCTGCTGAGCGGTTATATCTAGCGGCACGTCAGCGATCCTTGGCGAAACCGATGTCTCGCGACAAGTCGAAGGCTAAGAGCGGTATGCAGAACAGTTGTAGCATTCCGCACCGATCCGCGCCCTCATCGTCTCGGCCGTTCTCTCCTTCGGGATCTGGCGCCGGGACGAAGCAGGCAGGTAGAGCCACGGACGATAAGACCATTGTCACTGTCCCCAAGAAACTGCACCAAACCAGCACTATACATGCGTTCCGAATCTCGGTCACAGACTGTGCCTTTGACATGCTGAACAAGGGCCAATGGCCTGCTGGGGCCGAACGCACTTTCCTATAGGAGCTCGCTACGGCCCATTGTGACCTCATTTTGCTTTCCATAGTACGACTTTAAGGGGATATTACTTCGATCTTGCCGATGACTTGAGCCCCATCCGCAGCGCACTTTCGAAGAGGTCACTATGCTTTTCAAATTGATCCTTGCCGTTCTGTCCTTTCTTAGTGGATTGCAGTTAGCTGGCTCGGCCATAAGGCAGCATCCAAAAATAGCAGCCGCGTTCGAATCCTTTGAAAACAACTACGCCTCACTGAATGATAGGCTCCAATCCACATCGTTTCGCGAGGCAATGTTATGGTTAAAAGGCGTCTATAAGTGGTTGGCGTTGGTATCACTGGTCAGTTTCGTTCTCTCCGCCCGTTTCTTCGCTCTTGACTCCGCCGTCCGCTACTTCCTGAATGCAGCCTTTATCTTAAGCTTCTTGGCCTGGGTATCGATGGTGTATCTTCTTGCCTTCAAGCAAGCCCTGCTGAGGCAAGTACGAATGATTGCATATGTCGTTCTCTGCCCTCTTTTTCTCGGTGTTTTAGACTATTCGACAGATCTAACGCTCATGCGTTCATTTGTAGCGCCGATCGATCATGTTTTAAATATTCTGGGAATTTCTACACCACTTTTGGGCCATCCCGTTGCTGATGGTGCGATCATAAGCGTGATAATAATTGCATTATTTGCTGTATACTTTGGTGTTTTGTGGATTTTTTCTGCGCCGATTGGATTTGTATCGATCGCAATAGCGGGATTTGCTATCGGCTTTGCCAAATTGATGGCTGTCTATTTTCCCGAGAACAGAGCCGATGGCTTGGCCATGGTTGTTGGCAGCGCGTCGATCCTGATGTCCCCTTTTGTGTAAGGAGAACGAAATAGATTGGGTATGCGGCGAGCCATACGTCAAGCTGGCGGGAGTGTCAGGAATTCGTTCGGGGAGCTATTCGATGAAAAAGGCCGGGGTTCCATGGTCTGTACGCCACCTTGCCCGTTATCTGAACGTCTCAACTTTCGGCCGCCAGGAAACGGGATCGGCGACCCACCGGTTGATCTCGGCTTCATGCCAGCCAGCGCCGTTGGTGCTGATCCTAAGTTGGCCTGGGAAAGTGCCTTCCGCCATCTTTCGATAGATGGTGGAGCGGGAGAGCCCGGTGCGGGCCTGGACGGTCTTCAACCGGATGATACGCTGTGGTTCGTGCATGGTCGCGCTGCCTCCTGCTGGCTGCCCCTGATCTCTGCCGGGACCAGACAGAACGTGAATTTGTCGTTGCGCAAGAGATGTTTAGCCGGCGTAGCGACGCGGCGTAGAAACGACGGCGAATAGGAAAGGTCACAGTCCGATGCCCCGGCCTCTGCCAAGGCCATGGCTGAGGGCAAGCTGCTCACCCAGACTCATTCCCGGGTCGAAGTCCATGTTGATGCCGAGCTCCCGCTTGCGGACCCGGAGTAGGCTATCCATCTGCGCATCACGTTCGAGGCTCATCGCCATGTTGCCCATTTCCTTCTGTGCAGCCCTGTAGCCGGAATAGTCGCCTGCCGCATACCGGCGCTCGCTGGCCCGGTCGAGCTTGCGCCAGTCCTCCACAAAACGGTCAGCGCGCTGGGAGAGGTTGTCCCGTTCCACACGCAGTTCGGTTTCGAGCGTGATGGCACGGATCATTCGATTGAGCCTTCTGCCATCCGCCGCCTCGCTGATCAGCGATGGATCCTTGACATAGATGGCTTCGGCATCGCGCCAGCCATGGGGACGGATTTCCTCAAAGGCCTTGCGGGCGTCGCTGAGGTCTCGTTTCAGTTCCGGGGTTGGGTGTACTGTGCCGTCCGCGTCGCCGGTGTTGAGGATCGCCTCGAAGGCACGGGCATGGCGTACCAGTGCCTGCGTTTTCGCCCGACGCAATGCCATTTCCGGATCTTCCACCGCCTTGCGTTCCGGCGCATCGGCCTCGCGCTGCACGGTCTGCGCATCGGCCCGCTCCTTTTCCCTTTCCGGCTGCTGCATGGCCTTGCCGCCACGCGTCTCCTCTGTGGGCGAGCGCAATCCGTCAAGGAGGCCGTCGATCCTGTCGCGCAGTTTTTCCGGCACGACTTTGCGCACGATCTCGGCGACATGCTCAGGGAAACTGATGCCGCGCCGCTCGGCATAGTCCTTCGCCGGATCGGCGGAGCTCTGTGCTGGATCGGTGCGTTCGTAGTCGGACGCCATATCCTTGGATCGGTCGCGCGACAAGGTGCGGACAAGCCGGTCCCGGTCGGCGAAGTCGTCATTGCCGTAATGCAGCTCCATGCCGTCGCGGTGACGCGACAGGGCAACGTAGCTGCCATGGGCGTCCAAGCCTGGTGTTGCCAGCACATGGGTGCGGTCCACCGTCATGCCCTGGGCCTTGTGGATGGTGGCGGCATAGCCATGGTCGATGCGATTGTAATCCTTGAGATCGAACACAACGGATCGGCCGTCGTCGGTGTGCACCGACATGGAGTTCTTGCTGACCTCGTCGATGGTGCCGAGCGTGCCGTTCTTCACCCCGAGGCTGCGTTCGTTGCGCAGAAACATCACACGGTCGCCGCTGGCGAAACTGCGCTCGCCGCGCTCGACCGTCACCTGCACATCAGCGCCGAGATCGCTGGCAATATGCATCCGTTCGCGCGCGGCCTCGTTGAGGGAACGCACCTCGACATTGGTGTGGGTGAGAATGATGCGGCTGGCATCGGGCAAGGCCTGACGGTCGCGGTCCCAGCGCTCGATCAACTCCTCGCGCGCCTGCTCTCGCGTCGGGGCGGAGTGCACCATGCCATGTGCCTCATAAGCGCCAATCGCGTCGCCGGTTCTGCCGGTTGCCAGATCGCGCGTTGCCTCCCGCTGCCAGTCCTCGCGCTGGCGGCGCACTTCGCCGATCTCGGCGCCACCATGACGATCATGGATCGAGCGAAACGCCGCGCCCGCCTCGATAGCTTGCAACTGTTGCGGATCACCGACCAACACCACCTTGGCGCCGGCTTCGGCCGCATGGGAGAGCACCCGTTCCAACTGGCGCGTACCGACCATGCCGGCCTCATCAATCACCAGCACATCGCGCGAGGTGAGCATATCCCGACCCTGGCCCCAGCCATGTTCCATGCTGGCGATGGTGCGTGAGGCAATACCCGATCCGCTTTCGAGGTTCTCCGCCGCGATGCCGGACAAGGCGACGCCTCGGACTTCATAGCCCGCTGCTGCCCAGGCCTGCCGTGCCACGCCCAGCATCGCACTCTTACCGGTGCCGGCATAGCCCACGACAAGGGAGAGATCTCGCCCATCGGTGATATGCGCCAGCGCATCGGCTTGCTCACCCGACAGAACCAGGCCACGTTCTGCTGCGAGTGCCAACGCTCCATCGCGACCGGCATCGTCAACCCGATGGCGTTCGCGTTCCGCCATCAATTCGGCGGCGCGGTGCAGGCGCTGTTCGGCCTCGATCATGGCGCGGGTGGTGAAGCGATCCTCGCCGCGCCCGTCCTGGCCGAGCTCGACCAGATCCGGCGCGCTGCGCATCGCGCCCATCACTTCATTGAACTGATCGATCCCATCGCTGTGGCGATGCACGAACATCGCCATGTCGCGCTGGGTGAAGGTCGATTGCTGATGGGTAATGGCGTCCAACGCCAGAGATGGATCGGCGATGATGCGCTCGCCATTGCCGCGTGCGATTTCGCGGTGCAGTTCGGCCCGATCGGCAGAGCCTCCAGGATCATCGATGCCCAGGCCCTCAGGGCCCTCGCGCTCGATGCGCTGCGCGGGCGCGCCAATCTGGCTTTGCGGCTCCAACGCGATGCCCTGCGCTTCCAGGCTGCGATGGTCGATGCGGACGTCGATATCGAGTTCGGCCAAGCGCTCATTGGCGAACTCCGCCCATCGCTCGCGCCAATGCTCAACCATCTCGGTGCGGTTCCAGTCCCGCACCTTCTGGCCGAATGAAATCTCATCCTCGTCGACCTCCACCGAGCGCATGGTCAGCATGACATGGGCATGGGGTTTGGGCATGCCATCTTCGCCCGCATCCCAATGCACATTGAGATCGGCGATCATGCCACGGTCGATGAATTCGGCCTGCACGAAATCACGGGCGAGTTCGATGCCCTGCGCCTGGCTCAGTTCGCGCGGCAGGGCAAACTCGACCTCGCGGGCAAGCTGGGCATCCTTGCGGACCTCGAACGCTTCGACATCGTTCCACAGCCGCTCGCGATCGCTCCAGGCCTCGGGCGCGTTCGCCGGCAGCATGACCTCGGAATGTACGACGCCGCGCTTGGCTGAGAAGTCGTGGCTACGGTCAAGGCGCTGGTCGCGCAGGCGCGAGGCCGAGCGGTAGGCGGCGGACGCCACCGCACTGGAGCCGGCCTTGCGGCCGATGACTTTGACGTGCAGATGATAAATCGCCACCCATCAGGATGTGGCACAGTCGAGCGAACGTCGGAACGACGTATAAGCGCGCCCTCCCTCGAAAAAATCTTGGGAGCGACTATCTCGTCCCAGCCAGTCTCGGCAACCCTACAGCCTTGCGGCAGCGGCTCGACTATCCTCAGGACATCGACAACTTGCCGAGACGATGGAGATGACATTGCGCAAACCGCGAGACTTCGATGCCGAACTGAAAGCCCTGGAAGACAAGGCGAAGGAACTCAAGAACAGCAAAGTCCAGCAGCTTGGCGAGCTGGTGATTGCCACCCGCGCCGACGCGCTGACCGCCGAAGAACTCGCCGGCGCGCTGCTCCCTCTGACCGAGACGACGGAAGCCGGCAAGAGGGAAGCGTGGGCCAGACGTGGGGCAACGTTTCTTCGGGGGCGAGCACGGCGACCTACATCGGCGACTGCTCGCAACACGAGCAGCACTTCGGCGCAATCGAGCGGAACGCAACCGGGTTCAGGCAGCACGGGCGCGGCATGACATGACGACATCGCAAATGAAGCGGCGAGCCAGAACGCGGACGCTGATCGAGCTGGGCGGGCTCGTCGTCAAAGCTAGGATCGTCGAGCTGACCAACGATGATCGTGCCATGATCTACGGCGTGTTGCTGTGGATGGCGGACAAGCTCAAAAGCGATCAGGGCGAACAGGCACGAGTACTGTGGACCGCGAAGGGAAAGCAGACGTTCGAACAGGATTGAATACACGTGGCAACATCACCTTGGCGGGACAGCATCTCCCGACAGGCGAACGGCTTGTCTGCCAGGTGGAAACCCTCATGGCGTTATTGAGCTGATGCCCGAACAGCCGGACCGGTGGCGAGGCGTGAAGCGCGATCAGACAGCAGCGGTCGCGCGCAAGAATTCGCCATCGTCGTGATGTCGGCCCTTGCAGAACAGGATGCCCTCGACGCGGTTTCGCCATCTGCCGGATGCGGCAGCCAGATGCCCGCAGGTGCAATAGGAAGGAAAAACACTGGCTCTTCCCGATATTCCCTTTGGTAGGCACTCGTCCGCATCGAAGCGCTGCGAAGTCGCCCCTCATGTCCGCAAACCTGTGAGGGCTGCATCTACTGATCGGGTAGGAAGCGTCTCGTTGTTTCTCAGTTCCGGCCCCGAAGTGCGCCTTTAGGACCTCCGTTACATAGCAGGAGCGGGATTGGTGCATCCTGGAACAGGCAGCCGCCACGGCTTGGTCGAGCCGCTTAAGTAACGTCTCGGGCAGGCTCAATCCCACAATTACTCTGGGCACTGTATAAACCTTGTCTGGGTTCCGCAGCCGGGGCACATCTTCTCCATCGGTATGCGAGATTGGGCTCATGAGACCACCGGCTCTTATTTGGGACTTGCCGGTGAGGTGGCAGGTGGTGTGGTCGGATCTGACGGTGAATGTGTGAGCACCAGTGTCAGCACCTACCTCTGACGAATTTTTGAGTAATTATACATAAATTCAATAGATTATTATTTCAATAGTAAATATTAAAACGCTACCCGAAGCATTATATACTATATTTGTCCGAAATTACACCAAATTGTATTGTAGATTTTCGATCTACGTTCAGCCGAATGCCCGCTATTTTTCCGGAAGTACGCGTATTCTTTTATCTAGAGGGCAATCTATGCCAATCGCATAGATACAATCATGTATGAAGGTTGTCACGTTCGATTCACGGGGCGGCGTGCTTGATCGCAGATACGCCATCCTCAATGAATTCCGGAGACCCTCTGTCAGCCAAACACCGTATATTGCTTCACAATGATACCTCCAACATTAAAAATTCAAAAATAATCTGGTAATTTTTGTTTTTGACTTGCGATCACAAATGAATTGTAAGATTACAAAATTGTAAGAGAAGGTCTGCCTGTCGACGTTCAGGAGCCGTGACAACGTGCTTAGTTTATCTTTGTAGAAAAAGACGAGAGACAAAAATGAGGTGAAGATAAAGTCATATATGTCCGAATTTACGCCTTATATCGGCAATGAAATGTTAGGAAATGCCGCTGTGGTTAACATTATATCTTATATATTGGGTGGATTAATTTCAGGCATTCTGTTTTCAGTTGTTACAAAAAACTATATTTATTTATATGCTTGCTTAGTAGGATCTTTTATTTCAGTAATAATTATATTAATATTTAATTATTTAAGATAATATTGAATAAGTATTTCAAAAATTTTGGCGATCTAACAAATCTAACAACAAACTAGGTGGGAACAGAGCCATGGGCGTTTATGATACTGTCGGCAAGGCGGTGGTTGGTGGTGCAATTGGTGCGGTTTCTGGCGGCGTCGGCACGGGGACTGGCAGCGGCCTTCAGCCCGTCGATGGCGTAGGGCCAAATATTGGTCAGTCTATTTCTGGAAATTTTGGCAGCATCATCGGCGGCGCCTGGACGGGGACAGTAGTCGGCGCTCGATATGGCCGCATTGGAGGAATATATGGCTCTATCGCCGGGGGTATTGTTGGTGGATTTATTGGAACATTTACCTATGGTTACTTGAATAATCATCCAGAAGTAGTAGCAAAAATCAATAAAAATCTGTCACATCTTTATCCATACTTTGATAGTCCGACGGCAAATATCGGCCATGCGATAATGTTTTTTGGTCCGCAGTGTTTTCCTTGTGGGACTAAGATTTTTTTACCAGACGAAGATTCAATAGAGATTGAGAATATCCAGGTTGGCATGAAAGTCGCGGCGTTCGATCCTCAGATACGCGCGCTTGATGCTCCATTGGCGTCGGCGGAGGTCGTGCGTGTATTCCGGGGAGTGACAACGGAATGGTTAAAGCTCTCGAATAACATGATTGTTACGGCAGGGCATCTATTCTTCAATGAAGCGGGTGATTTTGAAGAGATTGGCTGTCTTGTCGCGCGCGGTGGTCAGATCGTTCGCGCTGACGGCGTATTGGAAAGAGTAACGGCTGAGCGAATCGTTTATTCTGAGGAAACACGGCATCTCTATGAAGAGGCGGAAGAACTCGTTTATTCATCTTGTGGCGGCGTTGCGCTTGCTCCTGAGATAAAACGCGGTTGGCGCAAGTACAATTTCGAAGTAAAAGGCCTACATACTTACATTGCAGAAGGTTATAAAGTTCACAACGATTCCACAATCGTTGGCGATCTCGCCGCAGGAGTTGTAAATGGAGTGGCGCCGATCGCCCTAGGTACCGCTGCATTGGTTGAGGATGTGGCTGTTACCACAGTCGCTGTTGCAATAGATCTTTCTCGCTTCAATGTTGTCGGTGCCGTTCAAGATGCGGTCACCGGCGCTGTGGTTGCAGCCGTTGTTGCTTTCAAGAGCGTTGGGTGGGCGGTCCAAGGAGTGGCGGGAGGTGTTGGAGGCGCATTTGGTGTCGCTGCCAACGATATCTCTGGCATCACAACGGGGATTGCCAACGAGATTGGCGGTCCTATTGGCGGCGCTATTGGAGCCATTGGCGGTGTTATTAGCGGCTCGATCGGCGGGATTGGCGCTGTCTTGTCAGGGATCGGTTCTGGGCAGCCGGTTGCAAACACTATTTCCGATCGTGCGCCGGCAGTCGGAGCTCCCAACGGTGGTCCGTATAGTTCAGCCACCGATGCCGGCTTTCGTGATGCCGCTGGTTTTTATCACAACACCTATGATCAGGCTGTCGCTGCCAATCAGGCGGCCTCTTTCAATCCTTGGCTTGCTCCGGACCGAAACACTGGGCTGGATCGCTTTAATCCCGCGGGCTCCAACCCAGCTGCTACTGACGGAGGCGGCCTGGCCCGCGCTCTCGGCTTCTCGGGACCAACCAATTCATCCGGCAGTTCGAGTGGAGTGGGAAGCGGCAGCAGCCATGGTGGCAGTAGCAGTTCCACAGGTGGCGGAAACCAAGGGCCCTCCGGCAACCCCGGCGATCGGCAAGATGGCGACGGGTCCCGTACGAGCGGCCGTGGCAGCGCGGGAAGTCAAGGCAGCGGCGAGCCGGTCATTCTCAATCTGGATGGCAAAGGTCTCGGTGTGACTTCCTTGTCGTCGTCGACCCAATTCATCGATCTGAATGGCGACGGTTACCTTCATCGCACGGCCTGGGCCAGCGCCGGCAATGGCGTGCTGGTGCTCGACCTTGATGGCGATGGCAAGATCAGCCAGAAAAATGAGTATGTCTTCACCGATTGGGATCCGTCCGCAAGTTCTGACCTTCAGGCCCTCAAGGACGTCTTCGACACCAACCACAATGGCAAGCTCGATGCCGGCGATGCCAATTGGTCGAATTTCAAGGTCATGGTCAATGGCCAGTTGGTCACCTTGGATTCACTTGGCATCACTTCGATCGACCTGACGCCGACCGGCAGTGGTCAGACCTTCAACGATGGGTCGGTGATCACGGGCACGACGACCTACACCAAGTCTGATGGCAGCACCGGGCAGGTTGGAGACGCGTCTCTCGCCACCGACACTATTGGCTATGTGATCCGCCAGACTCAGACCACCAACGCGGACGGATCCGTCACCACCGACATTCTCGGCTACAACGCCGACGGTTCGGAAGCCTTCGAGAATGTGGTGACGGTGAGCGCCAATGGCGCGAACAAGACCACCAAATATGACGTCAACGGCGACGGTGTCTTCGACCGATCGCAGACCGACAATTTGGTCACGAACGGCGATGGTTCGTCCACAGAGACGATCAGTGATTTCAATGCCGATGGATCGTTGAAGGACCGCACTGCCACGACCACCAGCGCCGACACCAAGACGGTGACGACGCAAGTCGACCAGAGCGGTGACGGCATCTGGGACCAGTCGCAAATCTTCGTCACCAATGCGGATCATTCGACCTCGACGACCACCAAGAACCTGGCCGCCAATGGATCGGTGATCAATCAGACCCAGGTGACCACAAGCGCGGATGGCCTGACCAAGACGACGAAGTCGGATCATTCTGGCTTGGGCACTTTCGATCAGATCAAGACGGACGTGACTGTCATCAATGCCGACGGCAGCCGCGTCGAGACGGTCAGCATGACCGGCGCCAATGCTACCTTGCTCTCCAAGAGCGTGACTACGACCAGCGCCGATGGTCGTACCAAGACAGTGCAGGTCGACAACAGCGGCTCGGGCACCTTCGATCTCGTCACCGCTTCTACCATCACTGTGAATGCCGACAAGTCGGTGTCGACCGCAGTGACGGACAAGAACGCCGATGGTTCGGTGCGTGATCAGACCACGACGACGATCAGCGCCGATGGCCTGTCGAAGACCGTGTCCAAGGACATCAACGGCGATGGCACTGTCGATCGTGTGAGCACCGACATTACCGTTATCGCCGCCGATGGCGCGAGGACCGAGACGGTCTCGGACAAGAGCGGCAGTGGTACGCTGATCAGCAAATCCGTGACGGCCACCAGCGCCGACAGGAAGACCATCACCACCACGATCGATGCTAATGGCGATGGCAACACGGACCAGACCACCTCGATCCTGGTGGCAGCGGACGGCTCGACCACCAAGACTGTATCCAACTTCGCCGCCAACGGCACGTTGATCAATCACGCTCTGACCACGACTTCCGCCAGTGGCCTGTCCAAGACCGCCAAGACGGACCTTAACGGCGACGGCACCTATGACACCGTCGAGACAGATGTCACCGTCAAAAACGCGGACGGCTCCAGCACCGAGACGGTTACGGATACCAGTGCCAACGGCACGTTGGTCGGCAAGTCGATCATCAACACCACGGCCAATGGCCTGACACAGATCAAATATCAGGATCTCGACGGCAGACCAGGCTTTGTCGACGTCTTCGAGCGAACCACGAGGGATGCCATCGTGCTCAATGCCGACGGTAGCCGCACCGAAACCCTGACGGTGGTCAGCAATTCCGGTGCACTGCTGTCGAAGAGCGTGACCACCGACAGCGCAGACCGAATGACCTCGACAATCAATGTTGACAACAATGGCGATGGCCATATTGACCAGACGCAAGTCAGCACCACCAATACCGACGGCTCGACAACCAGGACGCTTTCAGAGTTCGCGGCCAACGGCAGTCTGGTCGACAAGACGCTAACGACGGTGAGTGCCAATGGCCTAAGCACGACGATCCAAAGCGACCTCACGGGCGACGGCGTTTATGACGGCTCAACCAGTGATGCGATCGTATTGAATACGGACGGCTCGAAGGCCGAGACCATAGCCAACTACAGCGGTAGCGGTGCTTTGCAGAGTAAGCAGGTGGTCACCACCAGTGGCAACGGCCTGTCGGTGACCACGCAGATTGACGCCAATGGTGACGGCAGTTTCGATGCCAAGACCACTGACGTCACCGTGATCAACGCCAACGGCTCACGCACCGAGACGGTCTTGAACTACAACGGTGCCGGCACGACGCTTCTCAACCGGTCCGTCACGACCGTTTCGGGCAACGGTCTGTCGAAGACCACTACCAGTGATTTCAATGGTGATGGCACGATCGATCAGACTATTAGCGATGTCACAACGCTCAATGCCGACGGTTCGCGCCAGCGCACGGTCAACACCATGAATGCCAATGGCGCCGTGGTGGGCCAGGTCGTCACCGACACCAGTGCAGCCGGCGACCGTGTCGAAAGCTGGGCCATCCCCTATGTCGGCAGCGACACGCGCACGCACGAGTACAAATCCATCAAGGCGGACGGCAGCGTCCAGGATGATGTGTGGACCTATACCGCGGACGGTTCGACGGTGCTGTCGGATGTGACGACGATCACCAGCGCCAATGGCCTGTCGAAGACCGTGATCACCAGCCTGGCCGGTGTGATCGATTCCGAACAGACTTCGGTCACGACGATCAATGCCGATGGCTCCAGGACGACGACTGTCTCGGACTATGCGGGCACGTCCACGCTGAAGAACAAGACTGTCACGACCACCAGTGCCAATGGCCTCACCGTCACAACGCAGATGGACGACAATGGCGATGGCAGCTTCGAGCGCACCAATACCAGCGTGAAGACGCTGAATGCCGACGGCTCGGTCACGACCGTGGTGTCCGACGTCAATGCCAACAACTCCCTGCACGACAAGATGACGACCACGGTCAGCGCCGATCAACTGACGACGACAGTGACCAAGGATATTAATGGCGACGCCACGGTCGATCAGACCATCGTCGCTCACGTTAACGCCGACGGCTCGATACAGACCTCTTCCATGGACGGCACGGTCAAGTCGGCATCAGGGCGTAGCTATGGCGGCACCCGTGGCCGCTATGAGACCGACAGCGCCAACGGCCTGACTAAGACGATCCAGTATGATGCCAATGGCGATGGCCTGGCCGAAAGCCAGACTACCGACGTGATGGTCATCAATGCCGATGGCTCAACGGTGGAGACGATCACCGACGCCTCGCTTTCCGGCGGGGTCGCGACCTCGGCTTCGCCGACCTATACCGTGACCACCAAAGACAAGGCGGTCATCACCACGAGCGCCGATGGCCTGACAGTGACCAGGCAGTACGACCTGACTGGCTCGGGGACCTTTGGTGCGACCGAAACCGATCAGACGGTGCTGAATGCCGACGGCTCGAAGACGGAAACGGTCACCGAGACGAAGGCCGGTGTACAGACCGGACGCTATGTCGCGACGACGAGCGGCAATGGTTTGAGTATTTCCAAGCAATGGTATTTTGGCACGGCGACCAACCCGAGCCAGACGCAGACGGATGTCACCACGGTCAATGCCGATGGCTCGACAACCGAGACCATTACCAGCCTCAAGGCCGACGGCTCCCTGCTCTCGAAGACTGTGAAGACGACGAGTGCGGATGGCAGGACCGTCACTTTGCAACAAGATCCCAATGGTATTGGTGCCTTTACTCAGAGCAGCACCACAACGACCATGACGGCGATCGATGCGCCATTGACCTCTACGTACCGGGACTTCAACGCCGATGGCAGCTTGAAGGACAAGATCACCAGGCAGATCAGCACCGATGGGTTGACGACGACCACCAGCCGGGACGCCAATGGCGATGGCATCGTCGACCAGACCGAAGTTGTGACCAAGTCGGTCGACGGTGGCTCAACCGACGCCATCACGGACTTCTCCTCAACTGGCGCCAAGATCGACCAGATGACGGCGACGACGAGTTGGGATGGCCTGACCACTAATATGAGCTGGGATTTCAACGCGGATGGTGTCAATGATCGCACCCGCGCCGACACCAAGGTCTATAACGCCGATGGCTCCTATAGCGAGACCATCAAAGACTATCGCACAAGCACCAAGACCAACACGGGTTGGGGAGCAGCCATCACGCCCGATCTGGTGAAATCAACCACGATCAAAATCAGCGCTGATGGCAAGACGCATACGACAACTGTCGATGTCGACGGTAACAGTTCGGTAGACCAGACTGTGACTGCGGTCAGCAAGATTGACGGATCGGTGATCATTACCACCACCAACAATGACGCAGCAAAGGCGGTAGCGCCCTTGCCTGGCAAAGTTTTGTGGAGCTCGGTGCGTGCCACTTCAGACAAAACCGTTGCCTCGAGCACCATCACAACAGTGAGCGCCGATGGGCTCTCGAAGGCTGTCCAAGCCGATTATGGTGGCAACGGCACCTATGAGCACACCGAAACCTGGCAAACCCAGATCGATGGTTCGCAGGTTGGTACAATACAAGACGTCGATCCTGCTGGCGCTGTTTCGGCTAAAGGTACTGAGACCATCAGCGCCGACGGCTTGACGACAACGTTGCGTGAAGACTCGGATAATAATGGCACGATCGATCATATCGACATGGCGGTGACTCATGCGGACGGCTCGATTACCGAGACGGTTACCGACTACAATCCGGACGGTACATTAAAGCAAACCCTTGTGAGGAAGGTTAGTGCCAACGGCCAGCTCTATGACGACACGCTCACGGGTGGTGTTGGAAACGATACGCTTACCGCTGGTGCCGGGAATGATGTTCTCGACGGCGCCGCCGGTGACGATGTCCTCAAAGGCGGCTATGGCAATGACATTCTGGTCAGTGGTGCTGGCGCAGATAGCATCGACGGCGGCGGAGGAATAGACACACTTACCTTCGAGGGTTCCCAAAGTGGCGTTTCAATGGCTCTCTTGACTTATTACGGAGGCCCCACCGCCAATTGGAATAAACCGGCTACGGGCGATGCAGTGGGGGATACTTACGCCGGTATTGAAATCATCAAAGGCTCCGCGTTCGACGACAACATCCTCGCCTCGAACGCAGACGACACAATTTATGGCGGTGCCGGAAACGACGTCCTCAGCGGATATCAGGGTAACGATATCATCGATGGCGGCCTCGGTGCAGACAAGATGGCCGGTGGTCTTGGCGACGACGTCTTCTATGTCGATGATGTAGGAGATACCATTGTAGAGTATACTACAGAGACTTGGGTCAGCCCGACCGGCAATGTCTTTTATTATGCCGGCGGCACGGATGAAGTCCGCACATCGCTAACGAGCTATACACTCGGAACAGCTATCGAGAACCTTACCCTCCTTGACGGGGGTGTGGCGGGCACCGGCAACACGCTCGCCAACAAGCTGGTAGGCAATGAAGCGGCAAATACGCTCTCGGGCCTTGCCGGTAACGACATCCTGAGTGGCGGCGGTGGCAACGACATCCTCGACGGCGGGGATGGGGTTGACACCCTCGAAGGTGGCGCAGGAGCTGACACACTGACTGGCGGTGTTGGTGTCGATACCTTTGTGTTCAAGCCAGCTTTTGGCAACGATACGATTAGCGACTTTACGGCTTCTGGCACCGGCGCCGACCAGATCAACATTGACCACAACGTCTTTGCAGACTGGGCTGCGTTGCTCTCGCACACCACGCAGTCGGGTGCGGACACTATCATCACGGCGGACGCCAACGACGTGATCACCTTGAAGAACACGACGGTGTCGAGCCTGCAGCAGAGCAACTTCCACTTCACTTGAGAAGTGTTCTCGATTGGGCTCGCCACGCCAGCCCCATCAATCGTGTCGCTGAAGCGGGAAGGGTGGTCTCCTTCCCGCGCTTCTTCCCCCACTTCAGATCATTGCTCATGTCTCGCGATTTCAGTCAGCGCTTTTGGTCCGCTTTTCGTGAAGCGTCTTCCCAAGCCGGCCAATCCTCTCCCAACGAAGAACCTTCCTCCGTTTGGCATGCTGCCGCCTATGGGCGTAGTGCGGTAGTCGGTGGCGACCACAGCCATTTCGTCTACGAACCCGTGCGCGGCAGCTCTGGCACCTCACCTTGGTTTGGCGAAGCGCATGCCCAGCCTGCCTCGACACCGGCATCGGACGCCCTGCAGAGCGTCTTCGATGGCTGGATCAACACGCTGGCCTCCTGGACCCAGTCGGGCTCGGCCACGATCGGTCCGCACCACGATCCCTTCCAGAGCCGGTTTCTGGCCTCTGGCAGTGGCAGCGAGCCTACCCATGGCGGCTGGGGTTCGTCCTCCCGATAGGCGCGCCGGCCTGCGGCGTTTTCCGTTGTTTCTCTCCGAGTCTTCATGGACCAAGCTTCCGCCTCTGCTTCCCCAACCGAGCCGCTCGATTCCGGCTTGAGGGCTCTGTGCGGCATTGCCGCCTTCTTCCGCATCGCCGCCGACCCCAAGCATCTGGCCGGAGAACTCGCTTTGACCGGGCGCATGGCCGGCGAACGCGATCTGGTGCGCGCGGCCACGATGATCGGCCTCAAGGCGCGTATCGTGGGTCGGCTCACGCCCAAGCGCCTGGAGACCATCCCGGTGCCGGCGATCGTGCGGGTGACCGATGGCTCCTTCCAGGTCTTCGGCGGCAAGAACCCCAGTGGCAAGTTCCGCCTGGTCGATCCCATCACCCGCATCGACCGCGAACTACCCCTCGAGGCCGTGCTTACCGAGATCGGCGGCCAGGTTGTTCTGATCGGCCGGCGGTTGCGCGGGGCGGGCTCGGATCCACGCTCCTTCGGCCTTGGCTGGTTCCTGCCTTCGCTCTGGCGCTACAGGAAGCCGCTCGCCCATGTGCTGCTGGCCTCGCTCTTCGTGCAGATCTTCGCTTTGGTGACACCCTTGTTCTTCCAGGTCGTGGTCGACAAGGTCCTCTCCCACAAGGGCTATTCCACCCTGTTCGTGCTGGTCGCCGGCATCGCCATCATCGGCCTGTTCGACGTGGTGCTGCAGTACTTACGCAGCTATGCTCTCTCCCACACCACGAACCGCATCGACGTCGAGCTCGGCCAAAAACTGTTCGGCCATCTCCTGCGCCTGCCTCTGGGGTACTTCGAGACACGCTCGGCCGGCCAGACGGTGGCAAGGGTGCGTGAGCTGGAGACCATCCGCAACTTTCTCACCGGGCAAGGACTGTTCTCGGCCATCGACCTCGTCTTCACCATCGTCTTCATCGCGGTGCTCTGGGCCTATTCCGGGAAGCTCACTCTCATCGTCATCGGCTCGATCCCACTCTACATCCTGATCGCCGTGGCGGTGCGACCTTCCCTGCGCAAGATGATCGAGGAGAAGTTCAACCGCGGCGCCATCTCCCAGCAATTCCTGGTCGAGGCGGTGGTCGGCATCCAGACGGTGAAGGCCGGCGCGGTCGAGCCGGTGATGCATGCCCAATGGTCGGAGCGCCTGGCCGCCTATGTCAGGACGTCCTTCGACGCGACCATGCTGGCGGCCGGTGGCCAGAATGCTATCCAATATGTCTCCAAATTCTCCACCGCCTTGCTGCTGCTGTTCGGGGCCAAGGCGGTGATCGATGGCGAGCTCTCTGTCGGAGCTCTCGTCGCCTTCAACATGATCGCCGGCCAGGTGACGCAGCCGGTGCTGCGCCTGTCCCAGATCTGGCAGGACTTCCAGCAGGTCAAGATCTCGATGGATCGGCTCGGCGACATCCTCAACACCCCAACGGAACGCTCGCCCCAGACCAGCCTGGTATTGCCGCCGCCCCGTGGCCTGATCGAGATGAGGAATGTCACCTTCCGCTACCGGCCCGGCTCACCCGAAGTGTTGAAGTCCGTCTCGCTGGCCGTCCAGCCTGGGGAGGTCATCGGGATCGTCGGCGCCTCGGGTTCGGGCAAGTCGACCCTGACCAAGCTGATCCAGCGCCTCTATACGCCCGAGGAAGGCCAGGTGCTGCTCGATGGCGCCGATCTCTCCCAGGTCGATCCGGCATGGCTGCGCAGCCAGATCGGCGTGGTGCTGCAGGAGAACCTCCTGTTCAACCGCTCCATCCACGACAACATCGCCTTCGCCAATCCGGCTCTGCCGCGCGCCAATGTCATCGCCATCGCCAGGCTTGCCGGCGCCGACGAGTTCATCGCCAAGCTGCCGGCCGGCTATGACACCATCATCGAGGAGCGCGGCGCCAATCTCTCCGGCGGCCAGCGTCAGCGCATCGCCATTGCAAGGGCCCTTGCCACCAATCCGCCGATCCTGATCTTCGACGAGGCGACCTCGGCGCTCGACTATGAGAGCGAGCGGGTGATCCAGACCAATATGCGCCAGATCGTCCAGGGGCGCACCGTCATCATCATCGCCCATCGCCTCGCCGCCGTCAGGCCCTGCAACCGCATCGTCGGCATGGCGGATGGCCGCATCGTCGAGATCGGCAGCCATGCCGAGCTGCTGGCCAGGCCCGACGGCGTCTATGCCCGGCTGTGGGCTTTGCAGAACGACAGGATGGAGGCAGCTGAGTAATGCGCCTGTCAAGCAGCAACAGCACGTTTGGGATCGAAGCCGGTTCTTGTCTTGAGCATGGTCCAAAGCACATTCACGCGTCTACGAGCGAGAGCGATGATAGCCTGGGTATGGTGTTTACCTTCGCGCCGCTTGCGCTGATAGAAAGCTCGGGAGATCGGGTCGCCGGTTGTGCAGGCGCAGAAAGCGCCCTGGAAGAAGACGCGCTTGAGGTCCTTGTCGCCACCGAAGGTTCGTCGCCAAGTGCGGCTTTTTCCGGATTGGCGCAGCACCGGCGCAAGCCCTGCGGCAGCGGCCATAGCGTCCGCGGATTTGAAGCGCACGATGTTGCCCGCCGCAGCGATGAACTCGGCTGTGAGGATAGCCCCCATTCCGGGCAGGCTGCGGATGAGGGCGGCATCAGGGTGGACGGTGAGCCGTTCTTCCAATTGTTGGTCGAGCCGGGCAAGGCGCAGTTTGACAGCGATTGCTTCGCTGGCCAGTTCACGCGCCATGTCAGCCATCGCTGTCTCGCCCGGCACGAAGGTATGCTGAGCCGTAGCTGCTTTGAGCGCTATCTCCACCAGATTCCGGCGCAGCTTCGGGCGCTGTTGGATATGCGCCATCAAGCCGTCTACTCCGGCACGACGGATCTCGCTAGGTGTGACAAAGCGGCTAAGCAGATGCAGCGCACCCCAGCTCCTGAAGTCCAGAGACTTTTCAAGTCCGGGATGCACGGCGCCCACCAGGCGTCGCAGGCGAGAGATACGTTTGGTTTGGTCCTGGGTGAGGTCGCGGCGCCGGCCAATGAGGACGCGAATGGCGATCGTGGTCTCGTCGTCAAAGGCGACAGTACGCAAATCTCGCCGTATGCGCGTCTGCTCTGCAATGACCCGAGCATCCCTGGGATCGGATTTGGTCTCGCCGCCAGCGAAGCTGACACGTGCACGATTGACCGCGATGCCAGGCACATGGACCAGATGGAAGCCTGCCGCCACAAGGGCAGCTTCCAGGAAGGAGGCGACCGAGCCCATGACATCGAGGCCCACGACGAGTTCGCCCTTCAGCCCACGCAGATCACTGCAAAGCGTGTCGACGGCTTCCTGGGTGTTGGGAAGCGCCCGATCGATCAGGACGAGGGCATTCTCGTCGACCACGCAAATCCAGTGAAGTTCCTTAGCTATATCGATACCCGCAAAATACCGCATCTCCTCTCCTCGCGCCGTGCTTCATCATCGAGCACCACCCGTCGCGCCGGCACTGCCTTACATAGCCATCTGGGGCACCGAGTAATCAGCGGTCGAACGGATGTGGCGGTGCGACCGGCCCAGCAGCCGGAGCCATCGAGGACAGCCAGAATGACAGCCATAATCGCACCGCCCGTGCGATGCCAAAGTGGCCCCTCAAGCTACGCACAACAAGAGGGTGAGGCCGAATGAACGCGCAGTCTCCGCCGCCCAATGCCGGCCAGCCCATCCCCAGGCCGCCCAAGCGCCTCAAGCCACGCCGTTCGGACCAGGAGTTCCTGGCTCCGGCCCTGGAGATCCTGGAGACGCCGCCTTCGCCGGTGCGAATGGCCCTGATCGTGATCATCTGCGCCTTCGTGGTGGTCTCCCTGCTCTGGTCCTATTTTGGGCGCATCGACATCATCGCGGTGGCGCAGGGCAAGTTCGAACCGACAGGCAAGGTCAAGATCATCCAACCGCTGGAGGCGGGCAAGGTCAAAACCCTGCCGCCCGTTGACGGTGCCCATGTCAAGCAGGGCGATGTGGTTCTCGAACTCGACGCCACCGAGGAATTGGCGGAAGAGGCAGGGCTCACCCGCAGCTTGGCCTCCTTCCAAGCCGAAGCAGCGCGGCGGCGCGTGGCCATCGATGCCGCGCACCAGCGCAAGCTGACGCCGCCTCCCTCCATCCCCTGGGCCGATGACATTCCAGAGTTGCTCCGCGGCCGCGAGCAGCACATCCTCAACTCCGATCTCAGCCAGCTCGGTTCAAGCCTCGCCTCGCTCCAAGCCCAGCGCCAGGCCAAGCTGATCGCGCGGGATCGCAGCCTGCAGACCGTCGAGACCCAGCAGTCCCTTATTGCCACCCTTCAGGAGCGTGTCACCATGCGCTCGACGGCCGAAGCCAAGCAGGCGGTGACCAAGGCCAGTGTCATTGATGCTACCGAGACCTTGAAGTATCAGATCACGCAACTGGCCATTCACCAAGGCGAACTGGCTGAGGCTGAATCCGGCGCCGAGGTGCTGGCGCGCGAGATCGACAAGACGGTCGAAACCTTCGTCTCCGACAATGCCGTCAAGCTCGGGGACGCCGAGCGGCAGATCGACGACCTGACCCAGAAGCTCGCGAAAGCCACGGCCCAGCGCGAACGCAAGACCATTCTCGCTCCGATCTCGGGAACGGTGCAGGCCTCCGTCATCGGTACTATCGGCCAGGTCGTCGTTCCCGGCCAGGAAGTGATGCGCATCGTGCCGGATGACTCCAAGCTTCAGCTTCAGGTCTATGTGCTCAACACCGATATCGGCTTCGTCAGGCCCGGGCAGGAAGCGGTGGTGAAGATCCAGTCCTTCCCCTTCACCCGCTATGGCACCATCAACGCCAAGGTCGCCAGGGTGGCGACCGATGCCATTCCCGAACCCGATGCCGCGCAGCTTGAGGGCAATCCGGCCGCGCAGATCGCCAAGTCAACCTTTGCTGGAGCCGAGCGCACGCAGAATCTGGTCTTCCCGGTTACGCTCACCCCCGACCGCGAGATGATGGATGCCGATGGCCATCGCGTTACGCTCACGCCCGGCATGGCAGCCACCGTCGAGATCAAGACCGATAGCCGCAGGATCCTCGAATATGTCTTCTCGCCCCTAGTCGAGGTCGCGAGTGAGGCCTTGAAGGAGAGGTGACGGCAGCGATTTCTCGTTTCGTACCTTCGAGGAGAGTTGCAAAGGATGGCAAAACAAAGAATCGTATGAAATTTCAAATACTTCGGAAGTGCCTAGCCCTGGCATCCGCTGCTGATTCATTGGATAAAACAAGTTTCAGATTGTCACATTTGGCATCGAGATAACGAGCAGGCGGGTTAGCTGCTTCTGATCGTCTAGAAAATTGAAACTTACGCCGCTAGAATCACTTGCAGTGAGATCGATCATCAGCTGAGCTCTGGGGGCCTGTCGAAATTGAAAATTCTGGAAAAGGTCGCATCGCGATATTTGAAAAAACATGGATACACCATAGAAAGTCACGCGATCGAAAGGAGCTCGGCAGGATACAGATTGCTCTCGTACAATAGCTACGACGAATATAAGGCGATCCAGATTGAAGGCAACAAGGCCAAGTTGTCCAATGTTTGGGCCGACGAAACGACGATCCACCTAATATGCGATTATCTCGTGAAGGATGGTAACGTCATACGCCGCGGACTTTGTCATGGGTCGAGGAATGGGACCGAACTCGGCTGGTTTCGAAAATATCTCAGTGCTGAAATAGTCGGGACCGACATCTCTGATACGGCACCGCAATTTGGCCTAACCCAATGGGACTTTCACGACTCGAAACACGAGTGGATTGGCCAATTCGATTTTGTTTACACGAACTCGCATGATCATGCTTATGATCCCAAGAAAGCATTCGACACGTGGATTGAGCAACTCGTGCCCGGCGGAGCGTTGTTCATCGAACATACGACCTCCCATGCTGAACGGGCTGTTACGGCCCTTGATCCTCTTGGCATAGATCCAGAGATTCTTCCTTTCACAATTCTCCAGTTTTCTGGCGGTCGCTATTGCGTTACGGAAGTCCTGAAGCCGCAACATCGCAAACATGACTCGGATATCTGGGTCTTCGTGATTGAGCCGCATCGTAAACCCAGACAACCAGCATTTGAACGTCCTTAGAGGGCGCAAAAATCTCAGTTCCTTCGCTTTAAGACGGTTTCGCCTTTAGCTTCGATGATTTCGTTGGGGAAATCTTCCTCGCACCGACTGAATTCGCTCTAATCAGGGTTCCGCACGTTGTAACCAAAACTGCTGTCAATGTGCCGCGGCGTATCCGATCTGTACGATTCGAAAATCACAGCTTAAATCCAGGAAATTGAAGGTAGGGGAATTAGTTATAGTTAGTACTGGAAATTTCCAGGTTGCGGACAAAAGATAGAGGGGGGTATCTTGGCATCATTTGCTAATCCGGAGGAAATTGCCTGCGTGGGGCGGGTAAAGAATGAAGAAGACATAATCTATTTTTGTCTCGAAAATCTATATAGCTACGGCGTAAAACAGTTTGTTATCGCCGACAATGATTCTAAAGACCGAACTAAGGATGAAATATATAGATTCCGGGACGATCACCCGGATGTTCGGCTCTTCCTTGTGGACGACTTTCGGGAGAATATGTCGTTTAACAACCAATCTAATACCCAAACAGCCCTTTCCGACTTCGCCGCAGGGATATTCAAGGCGAAGTGGATCATACCGATAGATGCGGATGATTTTGTATATATTCCAGGTGATGTAACTGTCGACTTGGATGATTTCAACGTTGATTTCGTTCAACTTGATTGGATACATGTTCATCCTATACAATTTCAAAATATGTCTATACCTGAGTTCATGCAAATGGAACCTCTGGTTGGGACTCAAAGTAGCACAAAAGTTGGGAAGGTAATTTTTCGCTGGCATCACGATATTGTCGTTGAGACTGGGCAGCATCGCGTTTACTCCAAGACCGGCCGGATACTCGTGGGAATGAGAGGAAAATTCCTTGGCCTCGCGTGCGCGCACTTTCCCGTTCGCTCACGAGAAAAATTCGAGGCAAAACTTGATAACATCACCCGTCACCGTAGGACATTCGAGCATTGGAGGCGCATTACCGAAGCGGCCGGAGGGAGGCAGAAGCTCATTGAGGTTCTCTGGAGCGGGAATGCAGAGGACTTTTCTGCCATTTGTGAAAACCTCGGGCTTCCTCCAAAAAATGTAGGCTATATGTACGATTTATTTGTAAGAAAGGAGCACGAGGTGTTTGAGCCCAATATTGTCGATGACCCTCATGCATTTGGAACACCTAAACTATATATCGTTGGCAGTAAGGATCCTCTTCAACCCAAATCAACCAATACTTTTCGGTCATTCGTAGTTAGTCTCAGAAGGGCGGCAAATCGAGTGAGCCAACGCATACCTAGGCTCTTTGGTGTATGATCGATTGTTCCTGGTAACAAGGAGGTGCCATGCTTGAATTCAAAGAGTCGTATTTTTCTAGTTGGCTTAAGTGGCATGTTTATCGAAGATACCGAGTTAGTCAAAAGAATAAATTTAAGGGGGCAACCTATATTCTCAGAAAAACTGTGCGATCAATTCCCCAGGGGTCGTTGGTTATCGATTGCGGCGCAAATGTAGGTGAAGTGTCTGAGTATTTTCTTTCGAAGGGTATGCGGGTTATAGCGTTTGAACCAGATCCGGTTGCTTTGATTGCTCTAATAAGCCGCCTTGGCTCTAATCTTCGACTGAGAATCGAGCCAAAAGCTGTCGGGGGGCAGGCTGGACGAGCGACGTTGTATCAGACATCTCATGCTTTCGCCGGCAATTTAGACAATACAATCTCTTCTTCTCTGGTGAAAAGGGACATCCACGGCGATGCGTCGATTGAGAATATAGAGATTGTCGATTTAGTGCAGTATATTCAATCCCTTGAGGAGAAGGTTCGAATATTGAAATTGGATATTGAAGGATATGAAGTCGAAGTTTTAGAATCTATTATAGATAGTGGCATATATAAAAATATTGATTTAATTATTGTAGAAACTCATGAGCGATTTTCAAAAGTCTTAGAGCAAAAAACGGATGACCTTCGTCGGCGGATTTCCGAATTAGGTATCAGAAATATTAATCTAGATTGGCGATAATCCCCGTTGCTGCGCTGCCATGGCTTGGCGCGGCCGCAAGCGGCTTACAGCTCTACACTGGCTAGAAGGGGGGCTTTTGCGAATGTTAAGTGTGTTGTCTGAGCGAGGAGGCGCACTTGACTCATTGGGGAAAACGGCCTTCTTCACGCGTGGTCGGTGCGACATGGCTCGGCAGCAGGACAGGATGCGCTATGCCGAAGGTGATTGTTGGTGTTCCCGTTTACAATGGCGGAGACCAACTCCGGGAGTGCCTAGAGTGCTTGGTTACGCAGACGCTGGTGGATATTGAGATCCGCGTTTATGATAATGCGTCACAAGATAATACACGAGAAATTGCTCAAGAATTCGCTGAAAAGGATGTTCGAGTAAAGTATATTCGGCATCCTCAGAACATTCGGGCAATGCCTAATTTCTTGAGTGTATTACAAGATTGTGAAACAGAATTTGTGATGTGGCGAGCGCACGACGATTTGTGCTCGCCTGACTATATCGAAAAACTTTACAATGCTCTCGTGGCGAGCCCTGGCGCTAACGTGGCGGTGCCCACAACGCACACCATCTCACGCAACGAGAAGACACGCATCAGTGTGCCTAGAACATTTGCTCACAAGTCCGCTGTCCCAGCTATTGTTCAACTGATGTTCAACTCTCACGCTGGCTGGTTCTATGGCCTGTGGCGTCGCGATCCGCTTCTTGCAGATTTTCAGGAGTGCTGGGCTGCTTTTCCACATCCATGGGCTCTCGATCATCTCATTTTGTTTCCATCCCTTCTGAAAATGGCAGTTGCAATCGTCCCTGAGGCAATTTTTGTTCAAAGGCTTGTTGCAAAGACGTATTCGCCAAAGAAGGGCGTGAAACCTGCAGTAGCCGAAATGATGTCGCTTCGTAGGTTGTTTGCTGCCCAATGCCAAAGATACATCAGCCGGTCGCCATATTCCCGGATACAGAAGGGTATGCTGCGCGCGGTTCTGCCGCTTTATGTCGATCGCAGAGTTTATAAGCTGCGCAAGGTGATCAAGAGGAAGATACTCCGCCAATCGGGCGGAGCTGCCTATGGCAGCGAATTCTAAGTTGGAAGCTAAGAAGCATAGTCATGCGCTTACTTGTTACTGGTGGGACGGGTTTTGTAGGGAGGTGGGCTGCGGCTGCCCTCGTTGCGGCGGGGCACGAGGTATTTGTGACATCGCGCAGCTCTGTAACGATCCCTGGCTGTCAGGTTATTGTGGGCAATCTATTTGAAAAGGAGACGATAGATACTGCCCTTGATATAGCAAAACCTGAGGTTCTTCTTCATCTGGCCTGGAATGTGGAGCATGGAAAGTTCTGGCATGCCGCTGAGAACCTTGATTGGGCGGCAGCCACTATTCGACTCGTCGCTTCCGCCCAAAAAATGGGTGTCCGCCGTATGGTCTGTGCAGGAACATGCATGGAATACGACCTGTCGTCGAATTTAGTGTGTAGCGAGGCTACGACCGCAATTAATCCGAACACGCTCTATGCTGTATCCAAAGATGCGACGCGTCGAATTGCCGACGAGTTCGCGAGTGTAAGCGGATTTGAATTCGCCTGGGGGCGGTTGTTTTTTCTCTTCGGTCCTAACGAGCATCCGAACAGATTGGTGTCGTCGATTATAACTAGCCTCTTGGCTGGACGACCAGCATTGATGTCATCAGGCCAGCAAGTCAGAGACTTTACAGATGTACGCGATGCCGGAGAGGCTTTTGCCGCACTTGCGCTATCTAATGTGCGGGGTGAGGTGAACATCGCGTCCGGTCAAGCATTGCAGCTCAGGGAGCTGGCCCACGAAATTCACGCGGCTATGGGGGGTATTGGCGAGTTACGGTTTGGTGCGTTGCCGGATCGCCCGAACGAGCCAGCTAGAATTGTGGCCGACATTATACGGCTTCGCGATGAGGTGGGCTTCCGACCAATCAAGTCCATCCGTGAACGACTGTCTGAGACCGTTGAGTGGTGGCGTAACCGCTTAGCATCCGAGTCTGTGATGCCAAGCTGAACGCCATATCTACTGGGTTCGATATTGCCTAACAATTCAAATTGAGCGCTGGCATGGCGAGGATCGATGCCCTTTAATTAGTCAAAGCTGCGCCACGAACGCGGCCGGATCCCGCAGCAGCGACGCCTTGGCCCTAATCGCCTCGTCCGGCCAGGACCACCAGGCACTGGCCAGCAATTTTTCGATGGTGTCGTCATCGAAGCGATAGCGGATCAGCTTGGCGGGCACGCCGCCCATGATGGCGTAGGGCGGCACGTCCTTGGTGACAACAGCGCCGCCGGCGATCACCGCACCATGCCCGATGGTGATGCCGGTCATCAGGGTTACCCCCATACCGATCCAGACATCGTGTCCGATCACGATCGGGCCACTCTTCGGGGAATGGCGGTCGATCGTTTCGTCGACGATGCCCCAGCCTTCGAGATAGGTGGCGGGGCTGGTCGAGACGAGATCGAGAGGATGGTTGCCGCCGGAGACCTTGATCTCGGTAGCGATCGAGCAAAAAGCACCGATTTCGCCAATCTTGGATTGCTTGGTGCAGAGCGGGCGGTATCCGTAGCTGTACTTGCCGACGCGGATACCGAAGCGTTGCTTGACCGCTGCTCGCATAAAATCGTCCCGTGCGCCGTAACGGTGGCGCGACCATTTGGCGACTTTGCGCAAGGCAAAACGGGGCAGGCCGATTTGCAGCACTCGCCGATGCAGGGCGGAACGAATGACGATGTCGTCGGGGGCGTAGGTCAGGGTTGTCGCTTTGGAGGGAATTACCACGGCTGACTTTCGTTCCTTCGTTGTCTTTTCTCGGCCAGGTGAGGCCCCCTTATGCGACGATCGAGGGTGAGATCGCCGGAACTCCTGTTGCCTACACCAACTCTGCCGGTTTCCTCAACGGCTTCCTCGCGCCAGTAAGCTCAGTAAGCCGACCTAGCTTAATAATCAGTGTGAGCGGTCACGGCACCATCCAAACGCTTGATTCGGGAGTCTCGTGAGCGATTTGTGGGACGGTGATGTCTTTTGGCCTGGGGTGGGCCACGCCTACCGGAACCCTAACGGGTTCCTCTGGATTTGGTCGCCTTCAGGTCCTTTCGCCCATAATCGATATGGTCATCGGTGAGCAGTACGAGTGGCCGGCGGTTCGTGGAACGATGATGCGCGGCCTAACGGATGGCCGCCTCGAACATCTGTGCCACATAGATGACGGCGACTTGAACGACATTCTTGCGATCAAAGTTGGGTCCTGCTAACAACTTTGCTACACGAGACCTAGCCAAACCGGCTGTATGCTCGAGGGGTTATTTTTACATAGAGTCGTCCATGGTTTCAAAAGCTGAAAAGGTTCAAGCATCGAAAAATGGTGCATTGGATAGAATATTGGCGGCCTTTGAGAGCGCGTATGATGCAAGGGCTCCTTTAGAGATTCAAAAATTGAATCTGGAACTAGCAATTGTTACTGCGGCGAATATGGTTCTTTCTCGAGCCGCAGAGCTAGATGCCGGGTTGAACGGCATGATTCCGGCAGATCTTGATGTGAACTGGAAAAGCGACGATTATAATCAGTTGGCAGAGTTTCAAAAAGAAAGTTACAACTGGTCCTCGCAAATTTAGTGGGATTCCTTCGGTTGGCGGCGCGCTCTGAAGCTGTCGCAAGACGTGAACTCAGTCGGCTTCCATTCTGCTCATCGGCAACACCGTCATCGCACGCAACTGGCCAGGCACAACGCCGGGGAAAAAGTGACGTGTGTAACGGGGAGGTGTGCGACCTTTCTAATGGGGTTTGTGAGTTCTCGTCGAACTGCTGCTGGGGGATAGGTGCAGGATAGCCCCTTCATCGCCGGGCTGCCATCGGCTTTCGGCGGAAGATCTCGGCCGGGGTTTGGAAGCTCGGGCATTTGCGGAGCATAGAGTTGAGGTGGCACAATTGGCGAAGATGCTGCTCATCGTGGGACAGAGGATCGACCTCCTTCGGTAGCCACCGGCGCATGCGCCGGTTCGTATTCTCGACGGTGCCCTTCTACCAGGGCAATTGGGGATCGCAGAACCAGTGGTGGTATTTATTTCTGGAGATGGGCTTTTGTAGACGCTGCCGATTGGTTCGGTAGTCAACGCTGGCGTTTCTTTAGGCGTACTCACCAACTTCGACATCCGGCGCGCCTAGCATCCATCGAGGAGTTTATCGCCCATCTTAGGGAAGCAGCGCACGCCAGCCAAAACTATGTTCAGCATGACCTACCAACGGCCTTCTATCCCGCCCTCGAACGCCAACAATTGGTGCGCTGATTGGATCGAGGCAGTTTTGATTAATGATAAGATTGATCACGGAAGCAGGTTTCAAATCTCTATGCTCAACAAATGTCGGCCTCGGTTAATACCTGCCCGGCTATGACAAATCGCAGCGTTACCTCCCTATGTGAACCACATTCCCCCTACAGCGCCCCGTTGAACAGGTTCGCCTTGATCTTCTCGACGTCGACCTTGGCAAAGCCGTCCGAAAGCTTGGCGCCATCGGCGTCGGCCTTGACCTTGGCCTTGTCGAAATCATTGGCCGGCTTGATCAGGTCGTTGGTGAGCACGTCCTCCGCCTTCACCGGTGCGGTGATCTGGCCGATCTTGTGGATCTGGTCGAAGAAACCCTGCCAGCTCGCCATGTCGTGCCAGCCCCAGCCGCCGCGCTTGTCCATGTCGCCGCGGAAGACGTTGACCTGCTGCAGGATCGAGGTGGTGCCGAGTTCCGGGCCGAGATTGCTGGCGAGCGTCGGGAACTGCTCGAACACCGCCTCCACCGCCGCGCGCGGGTTCTGGTAGCCGAATTCCAGGCCCATGGCCCAGCCGCGCAGATATTTCTCCAGGAAGGCCTTGCGGTCGGGATCTTCGAGATCGGCGCTGCGCACCACGAAGGTATTGGCCGGGAATTTCGAATGCTGGACGCCGAGCCAGTAGTCGAAGCTGAGCCCCTTGGCGATCCATTCCGCCCTGAGCCCTTCCCAGGACAGGGCGGCATCGCCCTGCCCGCCGGCCAGTGCCGTGCCCCAGGTCGGCCAGCCAGCCTCGACATATTTCACCTTCTTGACGTCGACGCCCTGGGCTGCGAGCAGCGGATCGGTGATCGCCTGCCAGGCGGCCGAGCCGAGCAGGATGGTCTTGCCTTCCAGCGTCTTGAGATCCTTGGTGCCCTCGCCCTTGCGGAAGGCAAAGCTGAAGGTGTCGCGCGCACCCATATGGAACACGGATTTCAGCTTCATGCCGTTCTGGATGGCGAAGGAGAATACGCCCGGAGACGGGAACCCCATGTCGGCCTGGCCGACATCGACGAATTTCACCGTCGCCGTACCGTCGGAGGGGCCAGGCTGCATGTCGGTGGCAAGATCGCCGAAATAGCCGGCCTTCTTCGCCGCCCAATAGGGATAGTCGTCGAGCACTTCCAGCGTGCCGCGCGGCGAGATCCAGGTGAACTTCTCATAGGCTGCGGCACGGGCCGGCGCCAGCAGGCCGGAGGCGCCGAGGGCCGTCGCCGTCACCAGGCCGCCGGCACCCACCTGCAGGAAATAGCGCCGGTTGATGCCCGGCATTGTCGATACGATCTCGTTCTTCGTCACGGCTTTCCTCCGGTTGCATCCCGCCTGTTTCCGGCAGTTCGAATGGTGTGTGGTTTGTTCGTTCTAACGCTTTGCCATCGCCCGCTTTCCTGCTCAGGCTTCCCAACTCGCCCATTTCTTGCCGATCAGGAAGAACAGCACGTAGATCAGGATGCCGAGGATGGAGAGCACCAGCACCACCGCGAAGAATTGCGGCATCTGGATCATGGAGGAATAGGTGGTCAGACGGTTGCCGAGCCCGAAGCCGCCACCGACCATCTCGGCGCCAACAGCCGTCAGCAGGCCGAAGATGGCGCCGATCATCAGGCCGACCAGGATCATCGGCAGGGCCATCGGTGCGCGGATCTTCCAGAAGATCTGCAGCGTCGAGGCGCCATAGGAACGGGCAAGCGCGATCTTGGCATTGTCGACCCGCCGGAAGCCGGTCGCCGCGTTGATCATCACCATCGGGCCGGCGGCAAGCGCCACCGCGATGATCCTCGGCGTATAGCCGAAGCCGAAGCGCAGAATGAGCAGCGGCACCAAGGCCAGCATCGGCGTGGTGACCAGCAGCAGGATATAGGGCGCGATGATCTTCTCGGCGAAAGGAAATTGGGTGATCAAAGCGGCAAGGATCAGGCCGATGCAGGCACCGATGGCAAAGCCGCCACCCAATTCCACCAGCGTATAGCCCAGATGCGGCAGGATCAGCGGAAACTCGGTAAACAGCGCCGTGGCGATCGCGCTCGGCGGCGGCATGATATAGAGCGGCACCTTGAACAGCCGGAGCGCCACCTCCGCGCCGCCGATCAGGATCACCGCGACCGCGATGATCGCGGCAATCTCGAAGCCGGACTTGATGCCGGGGCCGGAGGAAAAGGCCGACAGATTGGTGAGGCTGACATCCCGGCCATCGCCGGACTTCGCCTTGGAAAATTGGGGAACGGCGTCACTCACGGCGATATCCTCAGCTTGCGGCCACGGCGCTGCGCAGCGGCGCCTGCGTCTGGCTGGCGCGGCCGCCGACGATGTCCAGCTTGATGGCGTTCTGCAGGTCGAAGACCTCCTTGGTGGCCATGATCTCCAGGGAGCGCGGGCGCGCGAAGGGCACCTGATATTCCCTTGCCACCCGCCCGGGCCTGGCGCTCATCACGATCACCCGGTCCGAGAGGAAGATGGCCTCCTCGATGCTGTGGGTGATGAAGACGATGGTTGTCGGCCTATCCAGCCAGATCTCTTCCACCAGCCTGTTCATCTCCTCCCGCGTGAAGCTGTCGAGGGCACCAAAGGGCTCGTCCATCAGCAAGACCGAAGGCTTGAGCGCTAGAGCACGCACGATGGAGGCCCGTTGCTGCATGCCGCCGGAAAGCTCGCGCGGAAACTTGCCTCCGAAGCCGGCAAGGCCGACGCGTTGCAGGAGATGCTCGATCCAGGCCCGGTCGGGACGGGTGCCCTTGATCTCGAAGGGAAAGGCGATATTGGCGTCGAGGTTGCGCCAGGGCAGCAGGTTGGCGTCCTGGAAGACGAGGCCGATATCGGGATGCGGGCCGGTGATCGCTTTCCCGTCCAGCCTGATCTCGCCGCTGGAGAGGCGGTGAAGACCCGACATCGACCACAGCAAGGTGGTCTTGCCGCAGCCCGAGGGACCGACGATGGAGACGATCTGGTTGGCCTGAATGTCGATGCTGCAGCGGTCCAGCGCAACGAGATTGCCCGAAGCGGTGTGATAGACCTTGCTCGCCTCCCGCACGGCAAGCTTCGGGTGTGATGCCAGCCCCGTTTTCATTCCATCCCTCGGAGAATGCGCCGTGGCCCTCAAGGGCCATCTCATCGCAGTCGGCACTGTGTAACTATCCTACTTTAGTGTCAAGCATATGGTAGGACCATTGCAGGACCAGCGCACCGAAATACCTTCTATCTATCGGAATTATCTTGTGTTATTGCAACATGAAGGTTGTGTTACTTTCCTACATGGATCACGCTGTCCCGCGACGGTGCACACTTTAATCCCAGGGAGAAACGCCTGATGAGCCAGGACAGGAAGCGAGCGTCCCGGCACGGCAAGGCGAGTGAGCCGGGCAGCGCCGCTTCCGAGCGCATGACCCATATCCCGGACATCATTTCCCTGGTGAAGGACGGTTATCGCGAGCTCCGCCCGGCCGAGCGGCGCGTCGCAGATGTGGTGCTCGAAGATGTCGAGGCCGCCGTCGCCGCCTCCAATGGCGAGCTTGCCAGGCGAGCCGGAGTGAGCGAACCCACCGTCACTCGCTTCTGCCGCGCCATCGGCTGCGAGGGCGTCAGGGACTTCAAGCTGCGCCTGGCGCAGAGCCTAGTGGTTGGCGGGCTCTATCTCGGCAAGCCGGGCACCAATGCCGGCTACCAGGCCCCGGAACTGCCGTACTGGAATGCCGTATTCGGTGAGGCCCATCGTGCCATCCAGGAAACCGAGCGCCAGCTCGATCCCGCTGAACTGCAGAAGGCGGCCGACCTGATCGCCGGTGCCCGCCAGATCGCCGTCTTCGGCCTGGGCGGCAGCGCCTCCGCCTTGGCGCAGGAAACCCAATATCGCCTGTTTCGCTATGGCGTCGCGGTATCGGCCCATTGCGACCCCTATGTCATGCGCATGACGGCCTCGACCCTGAAGCCGAGGGACGTGGTGATCGCGATCTCGGCGACCGGGCGCACGCGCGAAGTCGTCGAGGCGGTGGAGATCGCCCGCCAGTACCGGGCCACCGCCATCTGTGTCACCGCGCCCGACACCGATCTCGCCCGCGCCTGCGACGTGAGGCTGACCGTGGCCGTGCCCGAATTCCCCGACACGCTCAAGCCCACGGCCCTGCGCTTTGCCTTCCTGACGCTGATCGACCTGATGGCGACAGCGACCGGCTACAAGCTCGGCGGCTCGGCCCGCGAGACGCTGCGCCGTATCAAATATAATGTGCAGATCCGCCGTGCCGGCAAGGAGATGGAACCTCTGGGGGATTAGGTGAGCTTGGTCATCCCGTGCGCGGCGCAGCATGAAATGCTGGGACGCAGACACGGGACCGTATGCAGAACCAGCTTCACATAGCGGTCCCCGGACCAAACCTTTGGTTTGGTCTGACTGCACCGCATCACTACGTGCTGCCACACACAAGCAAAAGCTTGTGTGGATGCGTCCGGGATGACGCTCCCCTCTTACACCAGCGGCTGCATCTCGCCGATCATGGTCGGCACGAGCTCCGAAACGGTCGGATGGATATGCACGGCGCGCTGGATGGTGGTGTAGGGCGCCTTGGCATACATGCCGTCGAGCAGGCCGTGGACGACCTCGTCACCGCCGACACCGAGGATGGCCGCTCCGAGAATGGCATAGCTGTCGGCATCGACGATCACCTTCATGAAGCCCTGCGTCTCGCCCTTCTCGACCGCCCGGCCGACCCGCGTCATCGGCCGCTTGCCGATCAGGGCCTTCCGTCCGGACCGGCGCACCTCCTCCTCGGTCTGCCCGATGCGTCCGAGCGGCGGATCGATATAGAGGGCATAGGCGGTGATGCGGTCGCTGACCCGGCGCGGATCGGCATCGAACAGATTGGCGGCGACGATCTCGTAGTCATTGTAGGAGGTATGGGTGAAGGCGCCCTTGCCGTTGCAATCGCCGAGCGCCCAGATGCCCTCGACGTTGCTGCGCAGCTCATCATCGACGATGACATAGCCGCGCTCATCGGTGTGCACGCCGGCCTTGTCCAGGCCGAGATCGTCGGTATTGGGAACCCGGCCGACGGCGACAAGCACATGCGAGCCCGATATCCGCATGGGACTTTGCCCCTCCCCCGCCACGGTGACGGCAACCCCGCCGCCATCGCAAGCAAAGGCGAGTTGTGTCGCCCCGAGGCGGATATCGATGCCTTCCTTGGCCAGGATGTCGCGGATGGCATCGGAAATATCGGGGTCCTCCCGCGAAGTCAGGCGTGGTCCTCGCTCGATCACCGTGACCTCAGAGCCGAAGCGGCGATACATCTGCGCGAATTCGAGCGCGATATAGCTCCCGCCGATCACGATGAGATGGTCGGGCAGCGTATCGAGCTCCACGATCGAGGTGTTGGTGAGATAATCGATGCCATCGAGCCCCGGCATGTCGGGCACCAGAGCCCGCCCGCCGACATTAAGGAAGATTTTCGGCGCGTTCAGCCGCTCGCCATCGACCTCGATCTCATGAGGGCCGGTGAAGCGGGCATGGCCCCGGATCAGCCTGCAGCCCGGCATGCCGCCGAGCCAGTCCTCCAGCCCGGTGCGCGCGTTCATGGTCACCGCCTGCTTGCGGGCCCAGACCTTCTTCATGTCGATGCCGACGCCGCCGCCCAGCACCACGCCATAATCGTCGGCGCGGCGCGCGAGATGGGCGGCATAGGCGCTGGCCACCAGGGTCTTCGTCGGCATGCAGCCGGTATTGACGCAGGTTCCACCGACATGCTTGCGCTCGACCACGGCGACACGCTGCCCCGCCGAACTGAAGCGGCCAGCCAGGGACGGTCCGGCCTGGCCGGCCCCGATGATGATGGCGTCGAACGCGGTGCTCATACCAGCGCCCTGACGATCAGAAGCGCCCCGAGGACCGCCACGGCGTCCTCGACAAGGGCGGCCGGCAGGTCGCGCCCAAAGGCAAGTGCTAGGCGCCGGCGGAACTCATGGCCGCCCAGCGTGCCGACGATGGCACCGACCACGCCGGCGACGAGCCCGACCAGCCAGGAACCGCCGGCCAATCCGATCGCAGCCCCGCTGAAGGCACCGCTGACGAGGCGGGCGCCGAACTGCATCGGCACCGTGCGGCTGGGCGTCGAGGGCAATTGGTCGCCGACGAACTCCAGCAGGGCCAACGCCGTGAAGACATAGGCTGTGACGGGATGGCCGAGGAAGGCCAGCGGCGTGCCGTCCAGCGGCAGCCAGCCCAGATAGGCCGCCCAGCTCACGGCGGCAGGAGCGGTGAAGGTGCGCAGCCCCGCGACCACGCCGATCAGAAACGCGCCGAGCAACGACATGCAGCCCCCCTGTGCCGATGAGCCCTCATGCTGGAGGTAGGATGGTATAAAGGCAATAGCCATTCGCGGGAGAGGAGACCTTCTCGGCAACAGGTTCCAATATCGCCCCTAGAACCCCTGCAATTGACCTACGGATCTTTGAGTTGGCGCGAGCTTTGTCATTGCCGGGCTTGACCCGGTAATCCGGCGTCTTGGCCGCTTGCGCACATGGCTTCCGGATAGCCGGGTCAAGCCCGGCTGTGACAAATCGGAGCGTCTTTCCCAAGGCAACTGCACTGCTCTGGGCACCGGTCCTCCTGACACAGCTAGAGTTCCTCGAGCGCATCCCCGAAGGTTTCGATGTCGCGCAGGCGCCTGCGCCCGGCGGCACCGGCTTTCTCGATGGCGCGGGTGGTGATGAGATGGCACAGCGCCATCACCGACGTGTGGTTGAACAAGGGGCCGGGCGCCAGGGTCTGGCAATGAAAATGCCATTGTGCCGAGGAGCGCAGAGGCGCGCCCTCATCGGTGATGTAGAGCAGTTTGGCGCCCCTCCTCTCGATGGCGGCCAGGATATCGTCCAGCTTGGCAATGCGGCGGCGCAAGGCGAAAACCACCACCACGTCGTCCGCTGCAATGCTCGCCAGATATTCGCCGAGTGTATGGCCCGGGCCGGGGATGGCGACGATATTGTCGATGACCTGCAGCATCTGCCATTGCAGATAGGCGGCAAAGGGCTGGCTGGAGCGAAAACCCACGACCCAGGTCCTGCGCGCGCCGAGCATGGCATCCACCACCGCATCGATCTGGGCTTCGCGGATCGACAGAAAGGTCTGCTCCAGATTGGCGATGGCCTGGCCGACATGGCTGGAAAGCGACTGGCCGGCAACAGCATCAGCCGCACTGGAAAGAAACAGCCGCGATCCGGTCTGCCTCTCCTGGCGGACGTGGCGACGCGATTCCTCGTAGGTCTCATAGCCCAGGCGGCGCACGAACCGCGTCACGGTGGCATTGGAGACATGGGCCAAGGTCGCCAGTTCCGATGCCGAGTAGCTCGCCAGTTCACCGGGAAAATCACATACGAATTCCCCAAGCCGCCGTTCGGCCGGCGGAAGCTCGTCGAGGACGTCCCGCACGCGGGTCAGGAATGATCTCTCGGTAGACTGCATGGCCAAGACAGCTGAAATCTCATTTTCAGGGCGCTCTGAGCAGTAAGAGATTTTGACCGCTTGTACAATCACATCGCCCAAAATCCTTACAAATCGGCGCCCTGAACAAGAAACAAAAATACCAATTGCAAAAATATTTTCTTTGAGTTTAACTATGAAAAAATAATTTCAAAACGTCATCCAGAGGATTAAATCGCCATGGCAGGGGAACAGATGATCCCATCCGGCGCATCGTCGCCGGTACAAAAGCAGATGGAACAGGCGTTGGGGACGATCGGCGTCACCACGGCCCACAAGCAGATTCTCGCACTCATCCTGATCGGATGTCTGTTCGACGCCTTCGAGCAGAACACCATCGGGCTGATCGCGCCGATGCTGAAGGCGCAATGGGGCCTCACCGGCGCCGACATCGGTTTCCTGAACACCATTACCTTCGCGAGTGCGGCTGCGGGTCGCCTCCTCTCCGGCATCCTCGGCGATCGCTACGGCCGCCGCGTCATGCTGACCATCAATCTGCTGTTGTTCACGCTCGGGTCTGCGCTTTGCGCGCTTGCACCGAGCTTCGGCGTGCTCTGCATCGCGCGCGCCATCGTCGGTTTCGGAGTCGGCGGCGAGATCTCCACGGCCGTCACCATGCTTGCCGAGTTCTGCTCGCCGAAATTCCGCGGCACCGCGGCAGGCCTGGTCAATGTCGGCGCCGGCGGCTTCGGGAACTTCCTCGCCCCCGCCTTCGGGCTCGTGGTCTTCACCCTGTTCGCGCGGGACGACGCCTGGCGCTGGCTTTTCGGTGTGCTGGCGATCCCGGCCTTCCTCGTCGTGTTCTTCCGCCGCTACGTGCCGGAAACACCGCGTTTCCTGGCCTCGCAGGGCAAGATCGACGAAGCCAACAAGGTGCTCTCCATCCTGGCCTCAGGCTCGCTGCGCCCGAAGGAATTGCGGATCAAGGCCTATCTGTCGAAACCCGAAGACGGCAGCGACCAGCCTGCGAAAAGCAGCTGGCGGGAGCTGTTCCAGGCACCCTATCTCGGACGCACCATTCCCGTGGCGATCGCGATCCTGATGAGCTACGGGGCACAGCTTTCCGTGCTCACCCTCATGCCGATGATCTTCATGTCGATGGGCCACACGCTCTCCGGCAGCCTGCTCTTCAGCATGATCATCCAGAGCGGCAGCGTGCTGGGGGCGATCACCGCTTCGATGTTCGGTTATTACTTCCCGCGTAAGAGGGTCTTGAGCATCGGCTCCGTCTGTGCCTGCGCGGCAGCCCTGGCCATCGTCTGTCTGGGGAACAGTCTCTATCTGGTGCTGTTCTTCGGCGCGCTCTTCCAGTTCTTCGTGCTGCTGCTCAACACCTCGATCTGGATCTATGCGCCCGAACTCTATCCAACCCGCATTCGCGGCTTCGGCGTGGCGCTGATCCTGGCGAGCGGCTCGGCCGCAGGCTCGGTCGTGCCGACCCTGGCGGGCTTCCTCTTCGACAATCTCGGCATGCTCGGGGTCTTCGGCCTCGCTGCCTCGATGTATGCGGTCTTCGCCTTCTGCATTCAGCTCGGGCCCGAGACCTATGGCCGTTCCATGGAAGACCTGACCCAACCGGCCGAATCCGAAACCCCGACCGTCGATTTTACCAAAATCGCCAGAGAACAGGCCTGACAATGCAAGCATCGTCCCCTCATGTCCTATTGATCAATCCCAACAGCTCGGAAGCGACCACGGGGATGATGCTGGCCATTGCCCGCCGCAAAGCGGATGGGCGGCTTCGGCTGGAAGCCGCCACGGCAACCCGCAGCCCCTCGATGATCGTCAACGAAACCCAGCTTACCGCCTCGGCAAGCCAGGTCATCGAGATCGGCCGGGCGCAGGATGCGGGCTGCATCGGCATCATCGTCAGTGCCTATGGCGACCCCGGCGTCGTCCACCTCAAGGAAAACCTGCAGGTGCCGGTCATGGGCATCTGCGAGGCATCCATGATCGACGCCTCGCAGGGCGGACGCAAATTCGGCGTCGCCACCGTCACACCGGATCTGGCCGAAGCCATAGCGGCGCGTGCCGCAAGCCTGGGGCTTCAACACCTCTATACGGGCATACGCTGCACGCCGGGCGATCCGGTCAAGCTTGCCGATGATGCGGAACGCCTGCGCTGCGAGCTGGCAGCCGCGGTGAGGCAGTGCATCGAGGACGGCGCGGAAGCTGTGATCATCGGCGGCGGGCCGCTGGGCGAGGCAGCAGAATATCTGCGCACGCAATTCGACATCCCCATCATCGCGCCCATCGGCTCGGCGGTGGATCTGATGATCGCCGCGATCGAGAACGGTAACGGGCACCGGAATTGACCAACGCCCGTAGCAAGGAAGACGCGCGAACGGTATCCCGCTCGCGCGTATTTAACTCCCCCGCGCCAGTGCCACGATCTTGCGCATCACGGTGGGCAGGGCTTCGCCGTCGAGCTCATCGAGGCGAACCCAGCGGCAATCGGCGGGCGCCTTGGTGCTCAGCAGGGCATCGGCGGCATAGACGCTGACGGCGAGCTCGAAATGAGTGAAGCCATGGCTCACCTCGCCCGGGAGCTTGCGCCATTTCGCCTTCAGCGGCGCGTAGTTGACGGCAGTGCCTGAATCGAAGTCTTCGCTCCACACGCTGGAGGGAATCTCCGTCATGCCGCCGAGCAGACCCTTGTCGGGGCGCTTGCGCACCAACACCCAGCCGTCCGGCCTGACGATCCAGAACGCCGCGCCCCTGCGCAACGGACGCCTGGCCTTGGGGGCCTTGCGCGGAAATGTCTCCTGCGTGCCTTCCCGGCGTGCCCGGCAGAAGGGCAGATAGGGGCACAGGCCGCAAGCCGGGCGTTTCGGGGTGCAGATCGTCGCCCCGAGATCCATCATGCCTTGCGCGAAATCGCCGGGCCTGTCGGCCGGCGTCATGCCGTCGACGATTTCGGCGATCCGAGGCTTGGCCTGCGGCAGGGGCGTCTCCAGCGCTTCGAGCCGGGTCACCACCCGCTCAACATTGCCGTCGACCACGGCCGCGCGCCGGTCGAAGGCGATCGCGGCCACGGCCGCCGCCGTATAGGCCCCGATCCCCGGCAGCTGCCTCAGGCCCTCGACCGTGTCGGGAAAACGACCGTCCAGCCTCGCACTGACGAAACGGGCGCAGGCATGCAGGTTGCGGGCTCGCGAATAATAGCCGAGCCCGGCCCAGGCCTTGAGGATATCCTCCTCATCGCTCTCGGCCATGGCGTCGACCGTGGGCCAGCGTGTCAGAAAAGCCTGGAAATAGGGGCCGACGGTCTTCACCGTGGTCTGCTGCAGCATAATCTCGGAGAGCCAGACGCGGTAGGGATCCGGCTTCTCGCCGGGCAGCGCCCGCCAGGGCAGCCTCCTGCGATGCCTGTCATACCAGGCGAGCAGGGCATCTGCGTGCAGGCCTTCTGGGGACTTGACCTCGGGAGCGACACTATTAAGCATGGCCCCTCATTCCACAGATCGGCCATGATCAACAAGCCCAACTCTTCACAACAGGCATCTCAACAGCGGGTGTCCATCAAGCGAAGGTCGGCTCGCCCCTTCGCCGATCTCGTCGGCCCGGCCCTGGCCGACGCCCTCAAGGCACGCGGCTTCGCCACGGCCGATATCATCGGGCACTGGCCGGATATTGTCGGCGCCCGCCTTTCGGCCCATTCCTTGCCTGTGAAGATGCAGTGGCCGCCTCGCCCCAAGGGCGAAGCCTCCGATGCGGCGCCTGCTGCCGCGACCCTGATCCTGCGGGTCGAGAGCGCCTTCGCGCTGGAGGTCGAGATGTCGGCCGGCCAGATCGTCGAGCGCATCAATGCCGTCTTCGGCTGGCGCTGCGTCGGCAAGCTGCGCCTCAAGCAGGGGCCGGTGGACCATCCGGCACCGAGGCAGAGGCCCGGGATTCCCGACCTGCCCCCCGAGGCCTCGCGCCAATTGGCCGACGATCTCAGCGGCATCGAGAACCCTGGCCTGCGCGAGGCGCTGGAACGGCTGGGGCGGCAGGTTCGCGGTTCGCCCCGCCGCACCAAGCCGGCTACAGTCAAGCCGGTCACACCTACGTGAAGGTGGTCGGTCTGCCTGTTGCCATAATTGCAAGGCTCAAGTACCGCACACATAGAGTGCGCCGACGCGCGCAATGACAAAGGACATGAGTCGCCGATGAGCCCGATGCTTTCCCGCCGTACCCTGATCGCAGCCCTTGCGGCGAGTCCGGCGCTTGCGGCCCTGCCCGCCCTCGCGGCCGACGACAAGGTCAGCCTGCTCGAACTGGCCGTGCCCGGCCCCATCCCCGATATCGCGCTCGGCAAGCCGGATGCGCCGGTCAAGGTCTATGAATATGCCTCGATGACCTGCCCCCATTGCGCGCGCTTTGCCAAGGACGTGTTCCCGGCCATCAAGCAAAAATACATCGATACCGGCAAGGTGCTGTGGACGATGCGCGAATTCCCGCTCGATCCGCGTGCCACGGCCGCCTTCATGCTGGCACGCTGCATTGCCAAGGACGCACCGCCTGAGAAATATTACACCATGCTCGACGTGCTGTTCTCGCAGCAGGAGAGCTGGGCGTTCGTCAACGACGCCAAGCAGGTGCTTCCGGCCCTGTTCGGCATCGCCAAGCAGTCCGGTTTTACACAGGAACAGTTCCAGGCCTGCTTGAAAGACCAGACGCTCTATGCTGGCGTAAATGCCGTGAAGGAGCGTGGTTCTTCGGCTTTCGGTATCGATGGCACGCCGACCTTCTTCATCAACGGTATCAGGAAGGGCGGCGAGATCACGATCGACGAGTTCTCCCAGGTCGTCGATCCGTTCCTCAAATCCTGAAAGCAGTCCCGGCCCCGCCGGACTGCGGGGTGATGGATGAAACTAACCAAGCTCAGGCTTCTCGGCTTCAAGTCCTTCGTCGAACCGACGGATTTCCTGATCGAACCCGGTTTGACCGGCGTGGTCGGGCCGAACGGCTGCGGCAAGTCGAACCTGGTCGAAGCCCTGCGCTGGGTGATGGGCGAGAGCAGCCACAAGAACCTGCGTGCCGCCGAGATGGACGATGTCATCTTCGGCGGCTCGGGGAACCGGCCGCCCCGCAACATGGCCGAGGTGATGCTGACGGTCGAGAACAAGGACCGCACCGCCCCGGCTGCCTTCAACGACGCCGATATCCTGGAAATCTCCCGCCGCATCGAGCGTGATCGCGGCTCCAATTACCGCATCAACGGCCGCGAAGTGCGCGCCCGAGACGTGCAGCTCATCTTCGCCGACGCCTCCACCGGCGCGCGCTCGCCCGCCATGGTGCGCCAGGGACAGATTGCCGAACTCATCGCCGCCAAGCCGCAATCGCGCCGCCGCATCCTCGAGGAGGCGGCCGGCATCTCCGGCCTGCATACGCGCCGCCATGAGGCGGAGCTGCGATTGAAGGCGGCAGAAAGCAATCTGGAACGGCTCGAGGACGTGCTGACCCAGATCGAAACCCAGCTCGACAGCCTCAAGCGCCAGTCCCGCCAGGCTTTTCGCTATCGCGGCCTCTCCAACGAGATCCGGCAGGCCGAAGCCCTCATCTTCCACATCGCCTTCGAGGAAGCGGGGCGGCTGGTGATCGAGGCTGAGAAACGCCTCGACCTCGATACCCGCACCGTGGCCGAGCGCACGCGCGCACAGGCCGAGACCGCCCGCCTCGCCGCCATCGCCGCCCATGAGATGCCGCCTTTGCGTGAGGCCGAACATGCTGCCGGCACCGCCCTGCATCGCCTGGTGCTGGCGCGCGAGCAGCTGGACCAGGAGGAGCGGCGGGCCGGCGAGCGGCGCATCGAGCTCGACCACCGTATCCGCCAGGCCGGCGCCGACATCACGCGCGAGAAGTCGATGATATCGGATGCCGGCACCATGCTGCAGCGTCTGACGGCCGAGGAGTCCGCCCTGAGGGCCGAGCAGGATGGCAGCAAGGAACGGGCCTCCGAGGCCGCCGGCCTGTTGCGGGACGCCGAAGCCGCCTTGGCCGGCGAGGAAAGGGCGATGGGCGAGGCCCAGAGCGCCCTGGCCGAACTCCAGGCCTCGCGCGTCCAGGCCGAACGCAGCGAGCGCGAGGCCAGGGAGCGTATGGTCCGTCTGGAACGCCAGCTCGCCGAGATCCAGCGTGAGGGCGAAGCCCTTCGCACCGGCTCCAATGCCGCCGCCATCGCCGGGCAGCTCCAGCAACAGCTGGCCGAGCTGCAGGAGCGGCGCAGCCAGGCCGAGCAGGCCGCCATGGAAGCCGAGGCTGCCCATACCGAGGCGCGGGACGCCGAAGCCGCAACACGCGGGCCTCTCCAGGAAGCCGAACGCACGGCCAACCGCCTGGAAACCGAGGCACGGACCCTGGCCAAGCTGGTGCTGACGCCGGCCGGCGCGAAATACCCCCCGATCGCCGACGCCCTCCAGGTTGCCAAGGGCTATGAGATCGCGCTCGGCGCCGCACTCGGCGAGGATATCGACGCCCCCACCGATCTCGACGCACCGGCCCATTGGTCGGGTGCCGCCGTCGCCGACGGCGATCCGCCCTTGCCCGCCGGTACCGAGGCGCTGGCGAGCTTCGTCCAGGGCCCCGACGGCCTGGCGCGCCGCCTGGCCCAGATCGGCATCGTCGACAGGGCCGACGGTCCCCGCCTCAAGGCCCTGCTCGCCCCAGGGCAGAGGCTGGTGAGCCGCGAGGGCGATCTATGGCGCTGGGATGGCTTCGTGGCCGCGGCGGAAGCCCCCTCTCCCGCCGCCCGACGCCTGGCCGAGCGCAACCGTCTGGCCGAACTGGAAGAGCAGGCCCAGGAGGCCCGGGATGCCGTCGCGCCCCGCCGCCGCGAAGCCGAGATGGCGCAGGCCGCCTCGCGGCAGGCCGCCGAGCGCGAGCGCACCACGCGCGACGCATGGCGCAATCTCAGCCACGAAGCCGACCAGCTGCGTGAGCGCGCCGTCGCGGCCGAGCGTCAGGCTGCTCAACTCGCCAGCCGGCTCTCGGCTCTGGACGAGGCCGGCAGCCGCCTCGGCAGCGACCTTGCCGAAGCGCGCGAGGCCTGCGAGCAGACAAGACGGACTTTGTCGGCGCTGCCCGACGGCAGCGCCCTCAATGCCCGCTTGCAGGAATTGCGCCAGGCCGTGGCGGAAGGCCGTGCCGAGGTCGCCGAGACACGCGCCCAGGCCCAAACGCTGGCGCGCGAGGACGAATTGCGCGCAAGGCGCCTTGCCGCTATCGGCCAGGAAAGCCAGTCTTGGAAAGACCGCCAGGAGAATGGCGCGGCCCAGATCGAGACGCTGACCAGCCGCCTGACGGAGCTGGAAATCGAACGGGCGGAGTTTGACGACGCACCGGTCGTCTTCGCGGCACGGCGGCGGGGCCTGATCGCGGAGACCGAAGCCGCGGAAGAGGCACGCAAGATTGCCGCCGATCGCCTGGCCGAGGCCGAGACCCGCCTGGCCCAGACCGATCGCCAGGGCCGCGAAGCGCTGGTTGCCTTGAGCCAGGCCCGCGAGGAGCAGGTGCGCTCGGAGGAGAAGCTGGACGCCCTGCGCGCGCGCCGGTCCCAGATCGTGGCCGAGATCGAGGAAGCGCTGAACGTTGCTCCGACGGGCCTCCTGAAGCTCGCCAATCTCGCAGCCGACGCACCCATTCCCGACCGGCGTGCGGTCGAGCGCACTTTGGAGGATGCCAAGCGCGAGCGTGAGCGCCTCGGCGCGGTCAATCTCAGGGCCGAGGACGAGCAGAAGGACGTGCAGACCCAGCTCGACGGCCTCGTCAGCGAGCGGGACGATCTGGTCGAGGCGATCAAGCGCCTGCGCCAGGCGATCGCCGGCCTCAACCGCGAAGGGCGCGAGAGGCTGCTCGCCGCCTTCGACGTGGTCAACGGTCACTTCCAGCGCCTGTTCCAGACCCTGTTCGGCGGCGGCACGGCGGAACTGCAGCTCACCGAGTCGGACGATCCGTTGGAAGCCGGCCTGGAAATGCTGGCCCGCCCGCCGGGCAAGAAGCCGCAGACCCTGTCCCTGCTCTCGGGCGGCGAGCAGGCCCTCACGGCGATGGCACTGATCTTTGCGGTGTTCCTCACCAATCCGGCGCCGATCTGCGTGCTCGACGAAGTCGACGCGCCGCTCGATGACGCCAATGTGGAGCGCTTCTGCGATCTCCTCGATGCGATGATTCGCGAGACCGAGACGCGTTTCGTCACCATCACTCACAACCCGATCACCATGTCGCGCCAGAATCGCCTGTTCGGCGTCACCATGGCCGAGCGCGGCGTCAGCCAGCTCGTTTCGGTCAATCTGAGCGAAGCCGAGAAGTTTTTGGAAGCAGTGTAGTCCCTGGGATCGCAGGCATCCCTGCCTGCTTCTCGGCCCACGGCATCGCGTTTCCAAGAGCAGGCAATTCCAGAAAATAACATGATGATCCGGCGTCTGGTGATCTGCACCACGATCTTCCCTTGCCGAATCCATAAGTAAATGCTTATGTGTTTTGCATGATGCAGACGAATCTCTTCCGTGCCCTCGCTGACCCTACGCGCCGTGCCGTCTATGAACGGCTCGCCGGCGGCGAGATGAGTGTTTCACAGATCAAGGCCGGCTTCGATATTTCCCAGCCGGCAATCTCGCAGCACCTGGCCGTGCTGCGCGAGGCTGGCCTGGTGGCCGAGCGGCGCGAGGGGCGCATGGTGCATTACCGTGCTGCCCCCCAGGCCCTCGCCCCTCTGGCCGAATGGGTCGACCGCTATGCCAGCTTCTGGCCCGGGCGCATCGACAGACTCAAGGCCGTGCTGAAGGAGATGGACCAATGACGATCCTGCGCGACGCGACGACCAAGAGTATGGAAGACAAGGCGGCGCCGGACGACCTCCACTTCGAGAGCGTGCTGGAAGCCCCGCCTGCCAAGGTCTGGCGTGCTCTCACCATTCCCGACTATGTCGCCGCCTGGCTGAGGCCGGCCGAGAACGGCACCGATGCCGCCCATTCGCCACGGCGGGATTCCAGCGAGCCGGAACTGGTCGATTGCCGTCTGCTCGCCGCCGAGGCCCAGCAAATGCTGCGCTATGCCTGGAGCGAAAAGATGCAGGAGCGCATCCTCGACAGCGTCGTCACCTTCGAGCTCGCGCCGCATGGTGAGGGTTCCACGCTGCTGCGCATTACCCAGGACAGCTTCGTCCTGCGGCCCGTCGCCGCCAATCTCAACCAGCCGACCATGCTGTTAAAGGCGGCTTGAGGAACCCGTGATGAATTCTCTCGTCCCCATGGTGGTGGAGCAGTCCACCCGCGGCGAACGCGCCTTCGACATCTTCTCCCGCCTCTTGCGCGAGCGCATCATCTTCATCAACGGCCCCGTCGATGACGGCGTCTCCGCCCTGGTCTGCGCCCAGCTCCTGTTCCTGGAGGCGGAGAACTCCAGGAAGGAGATCTCGCTCTACATCAACTCCCCGGGCGGATCGGTGACTTCAGGCTTTGCCATCTATGACACCATGCAGTTCATCAAGAGCCCGGTCTCGACATTGTGCATGGGATCGGCTTTCTCCCTCGGCTCCTTCATCCTGATGGCCGGCACGGCCGGCCGCCGCTTCGCCCTGCCCAACGCCTCGATCATGGTGCACCAGCCCTCCGGCGGCTATCAGGGCCAGGCCAGCGACATGCTCATCCACGCCAACAACATCATCAAGTCGAGAGCCCGCCTCAACGGCCTGTATGCCCAGCATTGCGGCCGCACCGTCGCGGAGGTCGAGGCGGCCATGGACCGCGACAATTTCATGTCGGCGGACGAAGCCCAGGCCTGGGGCCTCGTGGATCACGTTGCGCCGGAACGCCTGGAGGTGGCATGAGGGCCTGATTCTCGTGCCGATTTCCGCCCCGCCGCCCATCTGTGGCGGCGTCGCGGCGGCTTCAAGGCGGGCTTGCGCATGCCGACATGGCCAAATGTGACGTCGCAACCATGGCTTGTCCCGTGAAGAAAAGCCGGCAGCCGATGCCATTCTCCCCATTTTTTATTTGTTCTCAAAGACTTGGCATAATTTCACCTCGCCTTGACACCGCAAGGGGGCGTGGGTATGGTCCCGCCGTTTTCAAGGGGGGCGTCCGGCTCTGTTTTGGCCGGCCAGGGAGCATGTTGCCGCAATGGCGAGCGACGAAGCGGACCAGGCCGGCAAATCCGGCAAAGACGAATCCCGCGATCGTGAATTAAACGAACGCTTGCGCCGTCTCGACGAGCGCCTCGGTTCCATCAAGGCCGGGGAAGCAGCCGAAGCGGCCAAGGTGCGCAAGCAGGAGGGCGATCCTTCTGCGATCGGCAAGGCCATGCGCCTCTCGTCCGAGTTCGTCGGTGGCATCGTCGCCGGTGGTCTGCTTGGATGGGTCGTGGACCGGTTTGCCGGTACTTCGCCGTGGGGGCTCATCATCTTTTTGATGCTGGGCTTTGCGGCAGGTGTCCGGAACTTGTTGCGTGCCTCGAATATGTTGGGCAAAACGCCCGACAAACAGGAATGAACCGGCGCCTCGCGCCACACTAGAAGACAGGGCCTCGCTGGCGATGCATAGTCCGATTACGCAGTTCGAGATCAAGCCGCTCTTCCATATCGGCAGCATCGCGTTCACCAATTCGGCTCTCTTCATGTTCCTGGCGGTGATCCTCATCGCGCTGGTGATGATCGCGACGACTTCTTCCCGCGCCACCGTGCCGGGCCGTTGGCAGTCCCTCGCCGAGACCTTCTACGAATTCGTGGCCGGCACCGTGCGTTCCTCAGCCGGGAACGAGGGCATGCGCTTCATGCCGTTGGTGTTCTCGCTGTTCATGTTCGTGCTGTTCTGCAACGTGCTCGGCCTGATTCCCGGCTTCTTCACCGTCACCAGCCACATCATCGTCACCTTTGCGCTGGCGGCTCTGGTGATATCAACGGTGATCCTCTACGGTTTCTACAAGAACGGCGCCCATTTCCTGAAGCTGTTCGTGCCCTCCGGCGTACCGGCCGTGCTGCTGCCGCTGTTGGTGGCGATCGAGATCATCTCCTTCGTCTCGCGCCCGATCAGCCTCTCCGTCCGTCTCTTCGCCAACATGCTGGCCGGCCATATCGCGCTCAAGATCTTCGCCGGTTTCATCGTCATGCTCGCCAGTGCCGGCGTGGCGACGGCGATCCTATCGCCCCTGCCCCTGCTTCTCGTGATCGCCCTGGTGGCGCTCGAAGTGCTGGTTGCCGTGCTGCAAGCCTATGTCTTCGCCACGCTGACCTGCATCTACCTCAATGACGCCCTTCACCCCGGCCATTGATCCCGTCTAAATCCAACAAAACCTACACCAACAGGAGTTCTCCATGGATCCCGTCGCAGCTAAGTATATCGGCGCTGGTCTCGCTTGCATCGGCATGGCCGGCGCTGGTATCGGCCTCGGCAACCTGTTCGGCCAGTTCCTCTCGGGCGCCCTGCGCAACCCGTCGGCTGCCGACGGCCAGCGCGGCACGCTGCTCCTCGGCTTCGCTCTGACCGAAGCTCTCGGCATCTTCTCGCTGCTCGTCGCTCTGCTGCTCCTCTTCGCAGTCTGATCCGCGCCAGCCACGCCGAACGGGACGGCTTTCGCGATCAGAAATCGCGAGGCCGTTCATCGTTTGATTGGCTGGAATGCAGCAATCCCCTGTTTGTGGCTCCATCTGTTTGTAGCTTGGCCTGCAAAGACGTGAGTGCACATCCGTTGAAGGTGTTTCATGGCTGAAAGTCACGCAGGAACCGAGGTTCCCGGCGATGCACATGGGGCCAAGGGCGCATTCCCGCCCTTCGACAGCTCGTCCTTTGCCTCACAGCTCGTGTGGCTGGTCATCGCTTTCGGGCTTCTCTACATCCTGATGTCGAAGATCGCGCTGCCGCGCATCGCCGGCATCCTCTCCGAGCGGTCGGCTAAGATCGCGGCGGACCTTGCGGCTGCGCAGAAGGCCAAGGCGGACAGTGACGAGGCCGTGGCCTCCTATCAGACCGCGCTGATCAAGGCCCGCGCCAAGGCGCAGAGCATTGCAGCCGAAACACGTGCTGCCGTGACCGCCGAAACGGATACCACCCGCAAGTCGCTCGAAGCCGATCTCTCGGCCAAGCTGGCGGCAGCGGAGGCCAAGATCCTGGCGACCAAGCAGGCTGCGCTCGGCAACGTCAACGGCATCGCCGTCGACGCCACCAACGCCATCGTCGAGCAACTGCTCGGCAAGGCGCCCGAGCCGCAGACGGTTCAGTCCGCCGTCGACGCCGCCATGGCCAAGTAAGGAGGCGGGCGTGATCGAATATTTCGCCGAGATGATCCACGAACTCTTCAACCCTGCCGGGCCGGAGTTCTACATCCTCATCGCCACGCTGATCTTCCTGGCCATCGCCTGGAAGCTCGGTGCCTTCGGGCAGATCGGCAAGGGCCTCGACGCCCGCGGCAACGCCGTGCGTGCCGAACTCGAGCAGGCCCGCTCCCTGCGCGAGGAAGCCCAGAAGCTGCTGGCCGACTATCAGAAGAAGCAGAAGGAAGCGGAAGCCGAAGCTGCTGCGATGATCGAAGCTGCCAAGGCCGAGGCCGAGCGTTTCAAGGCCGAGCAAATCGCCAAGATCGAAGACTTCGTCGCCCGCCGCACCAAGCTGGCCGATCAGAAGATCGCGCAAGCCGAGTCGTCGGCCGTTGCCGAGGTCAAGGCTGCCGCCGCGGATGCCGCCGTCAAGGCTGCCACCACGATCCTTGCCGACCAGCCCGCTGCCAGCGCCGGCAATCTGATGTCGGCTGCCCTCAACGAAGTGCGCGCCAAGCTCAACTGAGCAGGACTGGCACAACATCTTGAAAAGCCGCCCGCCGAAAGGCCGGGCGGCTTTTTCTTTTGCGGAAAGCGCGCAAAATCGGATCCCTTCTCCCCTTGCGGGAGAAGGTCCCGGTAGGGGGATGAGGGGTTTTGCTGCGCATACCGAGTATGGCGCGTCCACCCCTCATCCGGCTGCCGCCACCTTCTCCCGCAAGGGGAGAAGGTATTTTATCTTGATGGGCGGTGACCACATTACGGCTGCTGCGGCAAGCCCTTCGCCGTCTTGGCCGCCCGCACCAGATTGACGAACTCGGCGCGATAGCCATAGGGGTCGTCGCCCTTAGCACCGGCTGCGAGCGCGATGATGTCGTCGGGCTTGAGCGTGCCGGCATATTTGCCGCCACGCAGCCATTCGCCGAAACCCGCCACGGCCACGGCAAAGCGCGCATCGCTGGATGCCTGCGCCAGCGTGACGGCTTCTCCGGCATGCGTCACCGGGGTGGTGATCAACCGGCTCGTCTCGGATTTCGGCAGCTTGTAGCGGATCTTCACGAAGGCATATTCGTCGGCCTTGTCCGACGGCAGGACCGGCTGGGCTGCCTGATAACGGCTGCCGTCGACCGTGCGCGTCGCACCAGCCGGCACGACATCGTAGATCGCCGTCACGCCCGCCCCCGAGCCGACATCGCCGGCATCGACCTTGTCGTTGTTGAACTCCTCGGTCTTGAGCATGCGGGTCTCGTAGCCGATCAGGCGATAATCGCTCACCGCCGTCGGATTGAACTCGACCTGGATCTTCACATCCTTGGCGATGGGAAACAGGCTCGACGTCGCCTCCTCGACCAGCACCTTGCGGGCCTCGTTCAGCGTGTCGATATAGGCGGCAACGCCGTTCCCGTTCTGCGCCAGTTCCTGCATCATCTGGTCGTTGAGATTGCCCATGCCGAAGCCGAGCACGGACAGGAAGATACCCTTGCCGCGCTCGCGCTCGACGAAGCCGCGCAGTTCGCCGGGATCGGTGATGCCGACATTGAAATCGCCATCGGTGGCGAGCAGCACGCGGTTGACCGCCTTGGGGTCGAAATTCGCCTCGGCCTGCTGATAAGCGAGGCGAATCCCCTCCCCGCCGGCCGTCGAGCCGCCGGCCTGCAGCCTGTCGAGGGCAGCGAGGATGGAGGCCTTGTCGGACGCCTTGGTCGGCGGCAGCACCACGCCGGCCGAACCGGCATAGGTGACGATCGAGACCTTGTCCTCCGGCCGCAGCGTATCGACCAGCATGCCGAGCGACTTGACCAGCAAAGGCAGCTTGCTCGCTTCGTTCATCGAGCCGGAGGTATCGATCAGGAAGACAAGATTGGCAGCCGGCCGTTCTTGGGCCTGGAGGCTGTAGCCCTTGATGCCGATGCGCAGGAGCTTGTGCCCTGGCTGCCAGGGATTGGGCATCATCGTGGCGGCCGTCGAGAACGGCTCCTCGGCACTGGCAGGGGCGGCATAGTCATAGGGGAAATAATTGATCATCTCCTCGACGCGCACCGCTTCGGGCCGGGGCAGCAGGTTCTGGTTGAGCGCAGCCCGTACATAGGAATAGGACGCGGTGTCGACGTCCAGCGAGAAGGTCGAGACCGGATCCTGAGACACAGCCTTGAAGGCGTTCTGCGGCGCGTTGGAGAATTTGTCGCGGCCAATTTCCTGCGAGGCCCTGGGGCCGAAAGTGTCGGAAGCCTCATAGCGGTTTTCTGCCGAATAGCCACCGATCATCCCCGGCATCATCCGTGTGTCGCGCGCAGCGCTGGGACTGGGCGGCGGCGCCGCCACGGGCCTGGCCAGCACAGTCTTGTCCTGCGCCGATTCAGTCGGTGTTGCCGGTGCCTGCTGAGCCACGTTCTGGTTGTCGTCCGGCCTACGCAGTCTTTCGACCTGGACCTGGGTGATTGCCTCGATGTCGGTGCCGCCCTGACGCAGCAGTGCCTCCTGCCGCTTCAGCATATACGTGCCGATCGGCACCATCACGAGCAGAGCCGCTCCCGTCACCAACGCCATGCGCAAGCTGGGGCGTGCGCCAACCCACGCCAGGCCGAGGCCCTGCCACCACTTTGGCGCGGCGCCCTGCCTGGGCCGGCTGGCCTCGAAGGCCACCATGGCCTGCGATATCGCCTTCTCGCGCGCCGTCTCGGAGGCGATGGCATCGGGCAGTTCGATCTTGCGATCTTCGTGATCAACGCTCATCGCGGATCTCCTTGCGGCCCGTGGCCGCCGCTTCGTGTCCGGCTGCTTCAGCGAGCTGCTTGCGCACTTGGTGCATGCGCCAGGACACGGTATTTTCGGATATGCCGAGCTCGGCGGCGGCTTCGCGATGGCTGAGCCCTTCCCCCGCCACCAGCACCACAGTGGCACGCAGTTCCGGCGACAGGCCGGCCAGCGCGCTTTTCAGCCAGCTTTGCCGGACGAGATCGCCGTCATCGCTCGCCGCTCCGCCAACGGACACGAAGCTCGACAGCGCTTGCCTCATGCGTCCGAAGCTCGATTTGCGCCGGCGATGATCGTGGCAGGCATTGATGGTGATGCCGATCAGCCAGGTGGTGAAGCGCGCCTGGCCGCGATAGCTCGCCAGCTTTTCCACCAATTGCATCAGCACGGTCTGCACGATGTCCTCGGCTTCCTCGATGAAGCCCGTCTGGCGCCAGGCCACCCGATGGATCATGGCGTGGTGGCGCCGGATCAGTTTCTCGAAGGCACGGCTGTCGCCCCTGCAGGCCCGGGCGACCAGACCGGCGTCGCCGTCATCGGCGCCATCCGCCGTGCCCTCGCTCGTACGCACCGCACCCAGGCTTTCGGGTGGCTCCGATGCCAATGTCGGCAGCCAAAGCCAGGCCAGCCGCGGCGGCCACGCCTGCGGCCTTGGCGGCGAGAGGCCAAGGTTCCTTGCATCAAAGCTTGCTGCCAGGGCCGTCATGGCACTCTCCCCCGCCGCCGGCACCGGACGAGCCGGCCCCGTCAAGATGATATGATCGCATTCCAATCTCCCGGCCAGTTGTTGACCGTTCCATCAGACGCAGGACGAGGCGATTTCCTTGGCGGGTTGAGAAAAGATTTTTCTACGGCCTCCCACCCCGCCGGCTCGCGACAGGGTATTGGACCAGGGGCGCCGGGAAGGGACCGTGCGCGAACGCACGGGGGCTCTGGGCAACAGGGGCTTCTCTCACGGCTTCGATGTCAAGGCCGGGCCTTCCATAGACCCTGGCCCGTACGCCACACTGGCAGAAACAAGCCCCTTCTCGCCTTGCGGGAGAAGGTGGCGGCAGCCGGATGAGGGGTGTTGCAGAATACTATGCAGGGAGAAGTCTCTCCCCTCATCCCCCTGCCGGGACTCTAGTCAACTCAAGGGAGTTGACGACACCCGCAAGGGGAGAAGGGGCCATATCTTGCTGGGTCCCTACAGGTCCGCCAGCGTCGCCTTCAATCGCTCGATCAGCAGGGCCGCATTCTCATGCGAGAACACCATGGGCGGGCGGATCTTCAGGCTGTGCCCCTGCCGGCCGGTGGCCGAGATCAGCACCTGGCGCTCACGCAGGCCATTGACGATGGCGGCAGCCGCGGCCGCATCCGGGGCGCCCTTGGCATCGACGATGTCGGCGCCGATGAACAGGCCGGCACCACGCACCTCGCCGATACGGCCATCGTGCCTGCCGAGATCCTCCAGGCCACCCTTGAGCGCCGCGCCGACATCGCGAGCATTGGCGATCAAGCCTTCGTCCTCGATGACGTCGAGCACCGCCATGCCCACAGCGCAGGAGACCGGATTGCCGCCGAAGGTGTTGAAATAGCGCACCTCGCGGCCGAAAGCCTCCAGATGCTCGGGCCTCGCGGCCATGGCCGCCATCGGATGGCCATCGCCCATCGGCTTGCCCATGGTGACGAGATCGGGAACCAGGCCATGCCGGGCAAAGCCCCACATGCCGGCACCGGTGCGGCCAAAGCCGGGCTGGACCTCGTCGGCGATGAACAGGCCGCCGGCGGCACGGATGGCCTCCACCGCCGGGCGCAGGAAGCCCGGCGGGTCGGCGAAGACGCCGTCGCTGGAGAAGATGGTGTCGACCAGCAGCGCCGAAGGGCGGATGCCGTTCGCCCCCATGTCGGCGATCGCCGCCTTCACGCCTTGCGCAAAGGCTTCGCCGCTTGTATCGGCGGAGGTGGGTGCGGGCACCACCCGCACCGTCTCGGCGATCGGGGCCCCCGCGCCCAGCGAGGGCGACATGTGGGCGAGCACGTCGGTTACGCCATGATAGGCGTTCTCGGTGACGATGACGCCCGTGCCGCCGGTCACGGCCTTGGCGACGCGCAGGGCCAGGTCGTTGGCCTCGCTGCCGGTGCAGGTGAACATGATGTTGGCGATCTCGGCCGGCATGGTCGCGACCAGCCGCTCGGCATAATCGAGGATGCCGTCGGTGACGTAGCGCGTATGGGTGTTGAGCACCCCGGCCTGGCGCGCCAGCGCCGCCACCACATGCGGGTGGCAATGGCCGACGCTGGCGACATTGTTGTAGGCGTCGAGATAGGCGGTGTCATCTGGCCCGTAGAGCCAGACCCCCTCGCCCCTGACCACATGCACCGGATGGGCATAGAACAGCCGATAGGCCGGGCCGAGCACGCGCCGCCGACGCTCGATCAGGGCTGCCTCCTCGGCGGCGAAGCCGGCCGTGTTGCTGGGATCGAAGGCATTGACCATCGTCATGGGAGGCGATCCTTGCTCAAATAAAGGTGGAATTCGTCCGCCGCCTGGGCTGGCGAGAGCGAGCGCGCAGCCGCCAATCCCGCCCAGGCCCGGCCGGCATTGCGCAGGATGTAGTCGCGGTTCTCGGGCTCCAGCGTGCAGCGCCACGCCGTAATGATGGCCGTCAACGTCATGCGTCCCTGGATGAGGTCGAACAGGCAGGCGATCTCCTCGTCCGCGAGGGGCAGGACGCGGTTGTAGCCGGCGACGAACTCCTTGACCGGCTCCAGGAACCCTGCGCCCTCTCCGATGTGATAGGAGGCCGACACGCCCACCTCGTTGATCAGCGGGGCCCGCACCATGTCGCCGAAATCGATGATGCCGGCGAGTTGGTCCAACGCGCCGTCACTCCCCGGCCCGACCAGGATATTGGAGGGGTTGAAGTCGTTGTGGATCACCTGAGTGCGGAGCCCAGCGGTCAGGGGCAATGTATGGGTCTCCAGCCGATCCAGCACGGCGATGACGAGGCCACGGCGATCCTCATCCTCGATATGCACGACCAGCGGCCGCAGGCTGGGGGCGTGGGTGAGGTCCCACAACAGATCGGTCGGACTGCCGGCATGCTCGAAGCCATCGAGGGCGCGATCGAGCCGGGCCAGGCCCGCACCGAGATTGCGACGAAGCGTGGGGCCGCGTTCGAGCTTGGCCAGCGGCGTGCCGGGTAGATAGGTCAGCACGCGCACCAGGCGCGGCTGCTGGTCCGGTTCGCGCAGCCAGAAATAGGCTTCGCCCGCTTGCGTGCGCACCACCCGCGGTACCGGCAGGTCGGCGTCGCCTCGCGCGATGTGCAGCAGAGCCTCCGTCTGGAAATCGGTCACCGACACGTCTTCGGCCGGATTGACGATCTTGAGGAGAAACTCGCGCCCGTCGTGCGCATGAAGGCGGAAATTGCTGTCCCGCTCCCCGATCAGCGGAAAGGCCTCGACGTCGAGGCCGTAGTGATCGCGGATGATGGCCTCGGCACGCGTCTTGGAAACAGGCGGAGCCGGCGTGGAGAGAACGGTCGATGTCTGCTGAAGCGCCATGGGACCCTCCCTCTCCCATCCCTCAGGCGGCAACGCAACCCCCGGCTGGCGGGAGAGCCAGCGCAATGGTCGGTAAATCGACCAAAGCACCTGTCGTCGACGTCGCGCTGCCCCTCACCTTACCTCTCCCCGTAAGAACGGGGCGAGGAGGCACAAGCGTTGTGCTTGATTCTCGAGTTTTCATCTCGCCCAACCGTCGCGCGAGATGAAAAGCTTCCTGCCTATAACTCGACGTCAAAGCCCCCTGCCCCGTTCTTACGGGGAGAGGTAAGGTGAGGGGCAGCATTGTCCTACGTATTTATGCACTACTCCATCAACCCTTCCCGGCCTGCCCGAAACATCTTGAAAAGGGTGGGCCCTAATAGGTCGGCGGCGTGATCGCGCTGACGATCTCGCTGCGTCCGTCCGCGATGTTGCGGAAACGGTGCGGCAGGCGGCTGTCGAAGTAGTAGCCGTCACCGGGGTGGAGCACCTCGACCTTGCCGTCGACGGTGATCTCGATGGCGCCGCTCAGCACCATGCCGCCTTCCTGCGCCGAATGGGCATAGGCTTCGCCTGAATCGGCACCGGGCGCGTAGGTCTCGTGCAGCAGCAGCATGGACTTGTTGGGATAATCGAGGCCGATGACGCGATGGGAGATCGCATCCGGCTGCCCGATCTCGGTCAGGTCACCAGCCCGGTAGAAGGGGCTCTGCGGCAGCGCGGATTTGAGGTCGATGAAGAAGCCCGGCAGCGTGGTGCCGAGCGCGTCGAGCACCGCGCGCAGCGTGTCGAGCGAAGGACTGATCAGGTCCCGCTCGATCAGCGAGACCGAGGAATGCGACACGCCCGAGCGCAGGGCGACCTCCCTGACGCTGAGCTTGCGCCGGTGGCGCAATTCGCGCAGCTTGTCTCCGATCTTCATCGTTGCTCTCCTGGCTTCGCACCATTCACATGGTGAATATATTGAACAGACCCGTCCGGGGCAATTGCACCGAGCGCTTGCGGCGGCAAGTCTTTCGGCATCTCATTCGATCGAAAAGGCCAGCAATGCTCGACCCCGCCATTCAAGCCCGCATCACCTCCATCAAGGCACCGGGACGCAGCGCCCTGACCGACAATGGCCCCGTGGAAGCGACCGTGAAGCAGGTCATCGACGAGGTGCGCAAGCGCGGCGATGCGGCGCTGCGCGACTATTCACGCGAATTCGACAAAATTGATGTCGAGCACTTCGAGGTGAGCGCCGCCGAGCGCCAGGCGGCCGTGGATGCCCTCGATCCGCAGATCCGCGCCGATACCGAATTCGCCATCGAGCGGGTGCGCGCTTTTGCTGAAGCCCAGCGCGCCACGCTGCTGCCCCTGGAGATCGAGGCCCTGCCCGGCCTGCATCTCGGCCACCGCATCATCCCGATCGCCCGCGTCGGCGCTTATGTGCCGGGCGGGCGCTATCCGCTGCTGTCGGCGCCGGTGATGACCATCGTGCCCGCCAAGGTCGCCGGCTGCGACGAGGTGATCGCCTGCCTGCCGCCCGGCGCCCACCAGGCCATGATCGCCGGCTGCCACCTCTCCGGCGCCGACCGCATCTTCCGGCTCGGCGGTGCCCAGGCCATCGCCGCCATGGCCTATGGCACCGAAAGTATCCCGGCCGTCGACAAGATCTTCGGGCCCGGCAATGCCTTCGTCAACGAGGCCAAGCGCCAGGTCTTCGGCCTGGTCGGCATCGACCAGCTCGCCGGCCCCAGCGAGATCTTCGTGGTGGCCGACGACACGGGGGACGCGGTCACCATCGCCGTCGATCTCCTGGCGCAGGCCGAGCACGACGTGCGCACCCGCGTCGGCCTGATCACCACCGACAGGGCTTTGGCCGAAGCGACCCTGGCCGAGGTCGAGCGCCAACTCGCCAATCTGCCCACCGCCAATGTCGCCGGCCCGGCCTGGCGCGACTATGGCGAGATCGTCGTGTGCGAGGACGAGGCGGCCATGCTGGCCTATTCGGACTTCATCGCCGCCGAGCACCTGCAGGTCCATACGCGCGATGCCCACGCCACCGCGGCCAGGCTGCGCAATTACGGTTCGCTGTTCATCGGCGTCTCGGCCAGCGTGGTCTATTCGGACAAGTGCTGCGGCACCAACCACACCTTGCCCACCATGGGCGCGGGGCGCTACACAGGAGGCCTGTGGGTCGGATCCTACCTCAAGACCTGTACCCATCAGTGGCTGGACGATCGCGGCATCGCCGCCGTCGCCCCGCCGGCCATCCGGCAGAGCGCCAGCGAGGGGCTGGAAGGCCATCGCCGGGCGGCAGCCCTGCGCCTTTCTCCCAAGCAGCTGTTTGCGGAGATCGGCGTCTAATTTTTTCACCGGACGCGGGCGCCGCCATTGCCATTGGCGGCCTCGCAGGTTCCGATGCGACAATCCCATGCGGCGGCGAGCCGCGTGCAACGGAAGAGACGGGTCCTTTCCCAAAGGAAAGAGACACCGCGACGCAAACCAGAGACCGAACCAGTGGGGAAGACCGCTATGCGCTTCAGACACCTCCTTCTTGCCTCCGGCATTGCCTTGGGTACCGCCCTTGCCGGCGTCGCCAGCGCCTCGGCGCGCGACCTGACCGTGGTATCCTGGGGCGGGAACTACCAGGACGCCCAGCGCAAGATCTATTTCAAGCCCTTCTCCGAGAAGACCGGCAAGCCGGTGCTCGATGAGGCCTGGGACGGCGGCATCGGCGTGCTGCAGGCCAAGGTCAAGGCCGGCACGCCCAATTGGGACGCCGTGCAGGTCGAGGCCGAGGAACTGGCGATCGGCTGTGCAGACGGCATCTACGAGCCGCTCGACTGGAACAAACTGGGCGGCAAGGACAAGTTCATCGACAGCGCCGTCAGCGATTGCGGCGTGGGCGCCATCGTCTGGTCGACCCAGCTCGCCTATGACAGCGACAAGCTGAAGGAAGCGCCGAAATCCTGGGCCGATTTCTGGGACACCAAGAAGTTCCCGGGCAAGCGCGCGCTACGCCGCGGCCCGAAATATGCCCTCGAATTCGCGCTGATGGCCGATGGTGTCGCCCCCAAGGACGTCTACACCGTGCTGCGCACGCCCGAAGGTGTCGACCGCGCCTTCAAGAAGCTCGGCGAGATCAAGGGCGACATGGTCTGGTGGGAATCGGGGGCCCAGCCGCTCCAGCTCCTGAAGTCGGGCCAGGTGGTGATGACCTCGGCCTATAATGGCCGCATCACCGGCATCAACAAGACCGAAGGCACGCATTTCAAGGGCGTGTGGCCGGGCTCGATCTATGCCGTCGACAGCTGGGTCATCCTCAAGGGCAGCCCGAACAAGGATGCGGCGATGGATTTCATCGCCTTCGCCAGCCTGCCGGAGAACCAGTCCAAGCTGCCGCAGGACATCGCCTACGGCCTGCCGAGCAAGGCTGCCGCCGCCGCGGTGCCTGCCGACCTTGCCGTCGACCTGCCGACCTCGCCGGCCAACATGACGGATTCGGTTTCCATCGACACCGAATTCTGGAACGACAACATCGAGGACCTGACCAAGCGCTTCAACGCCTGGCTGGGGCAATAGCCGTCCGACGGCATTCTCCCGCCCCAAATACCGACCTTTGTCATTGCCGGGGCTTGACCCGGCAATCCAGGATCGCTTTCAAGGTTGAGGCGAGGCACTGGATGCCCGGGTCGAGCCCGGGCATGACAAGGCTGCGTTAATGCCGGCTGGGTTGTGTCTCGATGTCCGCCCGGGCATCGCTCATTCCAACGTCCCAAGGCCCGCACCTGGAAGGAGCTTTTCGGATCCGATGGACTCGTTCATTCACTTCGACGGTGTCAGCAAATCCTTCGGCACGATGAAGGTGGTCGACAATCTCGACTTCCATGTCGGCCAGGGCGAATTCGTCAGCCTGCTCGGCCCTTCCGGGTCCGGCAAGACCACCCTCCTGATGATGCTGGCCGGCTTCGAGGCACCCAGCAGCGGCGCCCTGCTCGTCGACGGCACGCGGGTGGAGACCCTGCCCTCCTACAAGCGCAACATGGGCGTGGTCTTCCAGAACTACGCCCTGTTTCCGCACATGACCATTGCCGAGAACGTCGCCTTCCCGCTCAAGATGCGCGGGATCGGCCGGGCCGAGCGCGACGCCCGGGTGACCAGGGCGCTCGACCTGGTCCGCCTCGGCCATCTCAAGGACCGCAGGCCTTCCCAGCTTTCGGGCGGCCAGCAGCAGCGCATCGCCCTCTCGCGCGCCCTCGTCTACGAGCCCAAGGTCGTGCTGATGGACGAGCCGCTCAGCGCTCTCGACAAGCAGTTGCGTGAGCACATGCAGCTCGAGATCCGCGAGCTCCACCGCAAACTTGGCCTCACCGTGATCTTCGTCACGCATGACCAGGGCGAGGCCCTGACCATGTCGGACCGGGTCGCCGTGCTCAATCTCGGCAAGATCGAGCAGCTCGACACGCCCTCCGGCCTCTATGACCGCCCGCGCACGCGCTTCGTCGCCGAGTTCATCGGCGAGACCAACCTGCTCGACGGCACCCTGAAGTCCTGCTCGGACGGCCTCGCCACCGTCGAGTTGGCCCTGGGGCCGACTGTCTCCTGCCGCACAGAACTCTCGCCCAAGCCGAGTGCACCGGTGCTGGTCTCCGTGCGGCCCGAAAGGCTGCATCTGAGCGACGCGCCGGCCCTGGCCAATACGCTGCCTGTTCGCGTCGAGGACGACGTCTATCACGGCGATCACGTCCGCCTGCATCTCAAGAGCGGCGAGCGACGCCTGGTGGCCAAGGCCGACCGGCGCGAGGCGAGCCGCCCCATCGGCTCCGATGCCCATGTCGGTTTCGCGCCCGACGACTGCACGCTGGTCCTGCCATGACGGCGGCCCCGCGGCTCAAGGCCGCTCTCCTGGTGCTGCCCCTCATCGCCTTCCTCGGCATCTTCTTCCTCTGGCCGCTCGGCATGATGATCGTCACCTCCGTGCAGGGTGGCACCGTTCGGCACGCCTTCCCGCAGACGGCCGAGGCGATCGCCGGCTGGCAGGGCGAAGGCCTGCCGCCGCCCGAGGTCCAGGCCGCGCTCGCCAAGGATCTGAGGACGGTCATCCCCCAGGAGCAGTTCGGCGATGCCGTGCGCGCCCTCAACAGCCAGCAGGCAGGCTTCCGCACGCTGCTGCCCAAGACCGCGACCGCCATCCGCAACGCGCCCGAGAACAGCCCGCCTGCCCTCGCCACCATCGATCCCCGCTGGAACCAGCCCGCCTTCTGGCTGGCGCTGAGGCGCTCGATGCCGGCCTATACGGACGCCAACCTGCTGGCCGCCGTCGATCTCAAGCGGGCCGATGACGGCAGTATCGCCAATGTGCCGCCGGATATGGCCGTGAACCGCATGATCATGCTGCGGACCTTCATGATCGCCCTGCAGGTCACGCTGCTCTGCGTCGCCATCGGCCTGCCCTTCGCCATGCTGGCCGCCAGCGTCTCCGGCTGGAAGCGCAATCTCCTGCTGCTTGCGGTGCTGCTGCCGCTGTGGACCTCGCTCCTGGTGCGTACCGCCGCCTGGATGATCCTGCTGCAGGAGAACGGGCTGATCAACCAGACGCTGAAGGCCCTCGGCCTGATCGATGCCTCGCTGCCGCTGATCTACAACCGCACCGGCATCCTCATCGCCATGACGCATGTGCTGCTGCCCTTCATGGTGCTGCCGATCTATGCCAGCCTCGTCGCCATCCCGCGCAACCTGATGCCGGCCGCCGCCTCGCTCGGCGCCCCGCCACTGCGGGCCATGCGGCACGTCCTGCTGCCGCTGGCGATGCCGGGGGTGCTCTCGGGCTCGCTCCTCGTCTTCATGGTGGCGCTCGGCTACTACATCACCCCGGCCTTGGTCGGCGGCCCGAACGAACAGATGATCTCCTCGGTGATCGCCTTCTATGCCACCGGCACCGCCAATTGGGGCATGGCCGGGGCGCTCGGCATCTTCCTTCTGGTGCCGACCACAGTGCTCTATCTGGTCTATGGACGGCTCTCGCGCACGCCGATGGTGCAGACATGACGGGATTGGGCAAGAGCTCCTTCAACGCCCTGCGCCTTGCCTTCGGCGCCTTGATCGTGGCGTTCCTGGTCGTCCCGCTGGCGGCGATCCTGCCGCTGGCCTTCACCGACAGTGTCTTCCTGACCTACCCGATGACGGGGCCCTCGACGCGCTGGTTCGACACGCTCGCCACCAGCGACGCCTGGCAGCGCTCGATCGTCAACTCGATGATCGTGGGCACCGGCGCGACGGTGCTGTCCACCGTGGTCGGCACGCTCGCTGCCCTCGGCCTCAGGCGCAATCTGGTGCCGTTCTCGGGCATTCTGCGCTCGATCTTCCTGCTGCCCATGGTGGTGCCGGCGGTAGTGCTCGGCGTCGGCATGCAGATCCTCTATGCAAGGCTCGGCCTCGCCTCCTCCTATGCCGGCGTGATCATCGCCCATGCCGTCTTGTGCGTGCCCTTCGTGCTGGTCAACGTCTCCGGCTCGCTCGCCAGCATCGATCCGGCTCTGGAACGGGCGGCGGCGAGCCTCGGCGCTTCACCCGGCACGGTGTTCCGGGCCGTGACCTTCCCGCTCGCCTTGCCCGGCATCCTCACCGGTGCGGCCTTCGCCTTCGCCACCTCGCTCGACGAGGTGGTGATCACCCTCTTCGTCGCCGGCCCCAACCAGACCACGCTGGCACGGCAGATGTTCTCCTCGCTCAGGGAGAACATCAGCCCGGCCATCGCGGCGGCCGCCTTCCTGATCATCGTGATCACGCTGGTCCTGGCCCTTGCCGTGAAGGGCGCCGCGATCCTGGCTCTCATCGGCAAGCGCAAGCAGGTGCTGCCGGCCGAGGAGTGATGCCAGGCTGCGATCCAATCCGCGGGGGGCGGGTCTGATGACCACCCCTTTCAAGGTGTTTGGAACGAACCGAGAGAGGTTTGTAAAATAGTCCATAAATACGCTGGATGGCGCCGCCCCTCACCTTACCTCTCCCCGTAAGGACGGGGCGAGGAGGCGCAAGCGTTGTGACTGGTTCTCGGAGCATTCATCTCGCCCAACCGTCGTGCGAGATGAAAGATTTCCCGAATATGATTCGACGTCAAAGCCCCCTCGCCCCGTCCTTACGGGGAGAGGTAAGGTGAGGGGCAGCGCGACCTCGACGATCAGACCTGACTCGATCGCGTCAAACACCTTGAAAAAGGCGAGTCTGGAGACTTGCCCACCACGTGCGCCATGTCACGCCGGCATAGCGGTATTTGAGCGAGGATATCGGCAAGTCAGTCGCGTAGGAGCCTTTGCTCCAATCAAGAGCGTGAGAGTACCATGCCGAGTATCGCCATCGACATCCTGCCCAATCCGACGCGCCGCCAGGTTGCGGCCTTGCCGCTGCGCGAAAAGGACGGCCGCATCGAGGTCTGCCTGGTGACCACCCGTACCACCCATCGCTGGACCGTGCCGAAGGGCTGGCCGATCAAGGGCCGCAAGGATCATGTCGCCGCCCGCATCGAGGCCGAGCAGGAGGCCGGTGTAACCGGCAAGCCACGCAAGAAGGCGCTCGGCTCCTTCGTCTATTGGAAGCGCCTGACCGATCGCTTCGAACTGATCAAGGTGAATGTCTATCCCTTGCGCGTCACCGGCATGTTGCCGGCCTGGAAGGAACAGACCCAGCGCCGTGTGCAATGGATGGGTCTGGGCGACGCTTCCATCATCGTGGACGACCCCGGCCTCGCCAAGCTGCTGTCCGGCCTGAAGCCGGCGATGGCGCCATAAAACACCGTTCACTGGGATGCCTGCGATCCCGGAAGAAACGCGCCTACCTAGCCGGCCAGTTGCTCGGTGCAGACCTTCCGGACGCAGTCCCTCAACCAGCGATGGGCCGGATCGGCATCGAGCCGCGGGTGCCAGAGCAGAGAGATCGTGATCTCCGCCAGGGGAAACGGCAGCGGGAAGCAGAACAGGCCGGCGCGCAGGCGGCCGGTCGAACGTTCGGGCACCGTGGCGACCAGGTCGGTCGAGCGGGCCAGGGCCAGCGCTTCGGAAAAGCTGCTGACGATCGTCGCGATGTTCGGCTCGAGACCGAGGGCTTCGAGCCTGCCATCGGCCGGCCCCCTATAGAGGGCTCGGCGTGAGATCAGGACATGGCTTGCCTGTGCATAGCGGGCCGGCGTGATCGGAGCCCCGCTCAGAGGATGGCCCATCCTGACGACACCGACGAAACGATCGCGAAACAGGGCCTGCGCGCGCACTTCCGGCCCCATCGAGTCGCCGATCACACCCGTCTCCAGATCCACACTGCCGTCGCGCAGAGGCGTGCTGTCCTTGTCGGCTTTCGGCACGAAGCGCAGCGTGACCCCCGGCGCCTGTTCGCGGGCATAAGCGATGAGATCAGGTCCGAAATTCTCGACGAAACCTTCCCTGTTGCGCAGGGTGAAGGTTCTCGTGAGCTTTTTCAGGTCGAGCGCTTCCACCGGACGAAGGACGCTTTCGACCGCCTGGACGAGTTGGCCGACGTTTTCGCGCAGTTCCAAAGCCCGCGGTGTCGGTACGAGGCCGCGGCCGGCGCGAACGAGCAGCGGATCGCCGGTCGTGTCCCGCAATCGGGCCAGGGCTCGGCTCATCGCCGAGGGGCTGAGCCTGAGACGACGGGCCGCTCGAGCGACACTGCCTTCCGCCAGCAGGACGTCGAGCGTGATGAGAAGATTGAAATCGGGCAGCGTCATGGACCGATCATAGCATCCAAGGGTAATTATGGCATGGCGTTCGATGCACCAATGAAGTGCAAATGATGCGCATTCCGCCATATCAGGCACAGGCCTATCTTTCAGCGGTTCCCCCTTCGAACCGACGGAAGACGCAATCCATGCCGAAATCAGCGACGAGAGATGATGGACGGGTGCATGAAAAACCCACGCCTCCGTTCCACGGGGCCCTCGCCTGCCTCAGCCTCTGCATCCTGCTGTCCTCCCTGGGCACCAGCATCGCCAATGTCGCCTTGCCGACTTTGGCCGCGGCGTTCTCGGCCTCATTCGAGCAGGTGCAGTGGATCGTGCTGGCCTATCTGCTGGCGATGACCACCCTGGTCGTCAGCGTCGGGCGATTGGGGGACATCGTCGGGCGGCGAAGGCTGCTGCTGTCGGGTCTCTTGCTGTTTACATTGGCTTCGGCTTGCTGCGCGGTAGCGCCGACCTTCGGGCTGCTGGTCGCGGCGCGCGCTGCACAGGGCCTCGGCGCCGCCATCATGGCGGCTCTCGGCATGGCTATTATCGGCGAAGCCGTTCCGAGGGAAAGGACCGGCAGTGCCATGGGGCTGCTCGGCACGATGTCGGCCGTCGGCACCGCCCTGGGGCCATCGCTCGGAGGCCTCATGATTTCCGCCTTCGGCTGGCGGAGCATCTTTCTTCTCAATATCCCTTTGGGCCTCCTGGCCCTCTATCTTTCTCGTCGCTTCCTGCGCGAGGATGGCGGCAAATCCCGGGATGCCCGCAACAGATTCGACAGCCTCGGCACATTCCTGCTCGCCGCAACGCTCGCTGCCTACGCCCTGGCCATGACCACGGGGCGCAGCGCTCCCGCCTGGACCGGTGCGAGCCTACTGCTGGCAACCGTCATCGGCGGCGCCCTTTTCCTGCTGGTCGAGGCACGTATCAGCTCACCCCTGATCCAATTGGCCGCCTTCCGCAGCGAGGGGCTGAGCGCCAATTTGGCGACGAGCGCCCTGGTCGCCACGGTAATGATGACGACCTTCGTCGTCGGGCCATTCTACCTGTCCGGCGTCTACGCTCTCGACGAGGCTGAAATCGGCGCGGTGATGGCGATCGGCCCCGTCCTTTCCATCCTGAGCGGGGTCTTTGCCGGACGCATCGTCGATCGCCTGGGTGCGCCTCGCCTGATCCTCATCGGCCTGACCGAGATGGCGGTCGGAGCCATCGTCCTGTCTACAATGGGCCCGGCATTCGGCGTCGCGGGCTATATTGCCGGCATCGTCATCCTCACGCCGGGCTACCAGCTTTTCCAGGCCGCCAACAACACCGCCGCCATGGCCAGTATCCCAGCGGACCGGCGAGGCGTGACATCAGGCCTCGTCAATTTGTCGCGCAATCTGGGCCTGATAACGGGGGCTTCGGCCATGGGCGCCATCTTCCGTTTCGCCGCGGGAACGGGTGATATCGCCAAGGCCCCGCCGGAGGCCGTCGCCTTCGGCATGCAGGCAACATTCGGCACCGCCGCGCTCCTGATCGTGGTGGCGATCATCCTGGCTGCGGGAACGCGCATCCTGGCGGGCCGCGCCGCACATACCCAGGACGCACCCTAAATTGCTGGATGCAGGTGAAGCCCAAGCGCAAGTTTCACCCTCCCCTGGAGGGGAGGGTGATGAATTCGCTCCTCAGCCCTGCGGCGCCATCGCCGCGGGATCCATCCACACGATTTCCCAGACATTGCCGTCGGGATCCTCGACACTGCGGCTGACCATGAAGCCGTGATCCTGCGCCGGGTTGGGGTCGGCCTTTCCGCCCGCTTGCGTGGTGCGGGCCAGCGTCGCGTCCACCGCATCGCGCGTATCGACATTGAGGGCGATCAGCGCCTGGCTCCACTGGCGCGCATCGCCGATCGGGCGCTGGGTGAACTGTCCATAGCGTTCGTGGGTGAGCAGCATCACCACGATCGCGTCGGAGAGCATCACCGATTTGGTCTGCTCGTCGGAAAATTGCGGGTTCACCTCGCCGCCCAGGGCGACATAGAATGCGGTCGCGGCGGCAAGATCGCGCACCGGCAGATTCAAGAAAATCATCTTGGCCATCACTTCCTCCTTCACCGAATGGGCGAGTTGATTTATTGTCTCGCTGTGATGTTAGTAAGCACAAAGTATCTTAATGTCAAGATACTTTGTGCTAAGAGAACCTGCCGATGGACCGCGCCGACACAGCCGTCGAACAATGGGCTCGCGAGCGACCCGACCTTCCCTCCTTACCGATGGCGGTATTCGGCCGCCTGTCCGATGCCTCCGAACGGGTGCTGCGCGACCATATGAACCCGCTCTTCGCCACCGCAGGCCTGCAGCCGGGCGAGTTCGACGTGCTGGCCACGCTGAGGCGTTCGGGCGAGCCCTACATGCTGTCGCCGACCCGCCTCTACGAAGCGGCGATGATCTCCTCGGGTGGCATGACCAATCGCCTCGACCGGCTGGAGCGCGCCGGCCTGGTCGAGAGGCGTCCCGATCCCAATGACCGTCGCGGCAAGCTGATCGCCCTTACCGAGGCCGGCAAGATCGTGATCGATGAGACCATTGCGCGCCATGTTGCCAATGAGCAGCGGCTGCTGTCGGTGCTGACGCAGGCCGAGCAGGAAACCCTCGATAGCCTGCTCAGAAAGCTGATCACCGCACTTTGACGAAGGGCTCGCGCTCCCTTCGAAGCCAAGCACCTACGCTTCAACCAGGCAGCCGCTGGATCAGCGGCCTGGGTTCCGGCTGCACCTCCCGCACCAGATTGACGCCTGCTTCATATTGATGAAAGCCGTCGAAATCGCCCTTGCCGATCGGGCAGCCGGCGAGGCGGAGCAGCGAATAGGCCATGCCGAGATGAAAGAAGAAGTTCGGCAGGGCATATTGGGTGACGAAGTCCACGGCCTTGGCCTCGAACACGGCCTGGCCGGCCTTTTCCCGCACCAGCCTCGCTTCCCCGCCGGCAAAATCGCGCCGTGAGACGTTCCTCAGCCGGGCAATGGTGTTTCCCAGCAGGAGGCGGATATCTTCGATCGATTCGATCGGGCCGTCATCGAGCATGATCGGCTGCTGCAGCACCGGATTGATGGCCCGGATGGAGAAGCCGAGCGCGATGCGAACCTGCCACTTCAAGGGGAACATGTTCGGTTGCAAAGCGAGATTGAGGACCTCCGCCTGCTCCGTGCCCTGGAGCTGCAGATGCTCGGCCGTCTTGTCGAGGATCGCGTCGAGATTGGTGAGATAGCGCAGGAAAACCGGTACGGAAACGTCGAAGAGATCAGCCATGGGCTTGCTTCCTTAGAGCAAAGCGCGTTTATACGTAACCGCTGCTTTTCTCTAACTCATTGTTTCGACGCGTCTTTGCGATTCTTGGTGGTTCCGCCAAATCGCAAAACGCTTTGGACGGCCTCGAACCGTCCGCATTACGCGTGGAGAGTTCCGCATCCGGCCGGAAAGCGGCCGACCGGGCTCAGTGAGCGCGGCCGATACAGAACTCCACCACATCGACCAGGGCTGATTTCATCGGGCTGTCGGCGAAAAGCGCCAGGGCGTCCTTGGCCATGGCGCCGTAGTGGCGGGCGCGCTCGATGGTGTCTTCCAGCGTCTTGTGGCGGCGCATCAGGCCGATGGCATGCTCGAGGTCGGCCTCCGCGATCTCGCCGCGCTCCAGCGTCCGGCGCCAGAAATCGCGCTCCGCTTCGTTGCCGCGCCGGAAGGCCAGCACCACCGGCAGGGTGATCTTGCCCTCGCGGAAGTCGTCTCCGACATTCTTGCCGAGCTTGGCGTCCGAACCACCATAATCCAACGCATCGTCGACGAGCTGGAAGGCGATGCCGAGATTCATGCCGAAGGAGCGGCAGGCGGCCTGCTCGTCCTTGGGGCGCTCGGCCAGAACCGGGCCGACTTCGCAGGCGGCCGCAAAGAGCTCCGCGGTCTTGCCGCGAATCACCGCCAGATACTCGTCCTCGGTGGTCGCCGTGTTCTTGGCGGCGGCGAGCTGGGCCACTTCGCCTTCGGCGATGACGGTCGCAGCGGTCGAGAGGATATCGAGCGCCTTGAGCGAGCCGACCTCCACCATCATCTTGAAAGCCTGGCCGAGCAGGAAATCGCCAACCAGAACGCTCGCCTCATTGCCCCACAGCATGCGGGCGGCCGGCTTGCCACGCCGCATGTCGCTTTCGTCGACGACGTCGTCGTGCAAGAGCGTGGCCGTATGCATGAACTCCACCGAGGCCGCAAGCTTGACATGGCCGTCGCCCTGGTAGCGCGCGAGCTGCGCAGTCGCCAGGGTCAGAATCGGGCGCAGGCGCTTGCCTCCGGAGGAAATCAGATGGTTGGCGACTTCCGGAATCATCGTCACCTCCGATCCCGTCCGCGACAGGATGGTGGTGTTGACCCGGGCCATATCCGCCTTGGTCAGGTCGACGATCGGCTGAAGCGAGCCTTGCGACCCGGATTTGTCCTCGAATGCGACAACGACGCCCAATACATGCACTCCGTTTTGCCGGCACCATAGAAATGCGCAGCCCCGCATACAAGCTTGCTGTTGTCGCGCCAACAAGCTCGTTGCAATTGTTGCGATAATCGCAACGATTGCGGCATGGAAGAAATCGTTCGTACCAATGATCCCGTGCTGATCTCCTATATCGAGGCCTTGCTGACCGAGGCGGGCGTCGTCCATCTCGTGCTCGACACCCATATGAGCGTACTGGAAGGCTCGCTCGGCATGATCCAGCGCCGCATCCTGGTCGATACCGACCAGAGCGTGCTGGCACGCCAGCGGCTGACCGAAGCCGGCCTCGGCAAGGAGCTGCGCACGCCGTGACCAAGCCTACGACTGGGACCGCGGCCGGGACCACGCTCTCGGCCTTTCTGGGCGGCCGGCTCGAAATCGCCCAACCCGCCAGCGGTCATCGTGTCGGAACCGACGCGGCCCTGCTTTCGGCCTGCCTCTCGCCCTCTGCAGGAGAAACCGTCTACGACCTCGGCGCGGGGATCGGCGCCGCCGGCCTCGGCCTTGCCGTCCGTTGCCCGCAATGCCGCCTCGTCCTGGTCGAGATCGATCCGGCCATCGCAGCACTGGCGGTCGAGAATGCAGCACGCAACGGCCTTGCAGAACGCGTAACCACACTCGAGGCCGACGTCACGCAAAGGCCGTCGAAGGAGGGGCTCCTGCTGCCCGGCACGGCCGACCACGTCATCATGAATCCGCCTTTCCATCTTCCGGGCACGATTCGCCCGGCGCCCGACGCCTATCGTGCCGGCGCGCATGTGCACGGCCAGGCCGACGAGGAGGCCTGGATCCTCTGTGCCCTCGTCCTCCTGCGCGCCAAGGGCAGCCTCACCCTCATCCACCGGGCCGACGCCCTGCCCCGGCTTCTGGCAAGCCTCGACCGCCGCTTCGGCGACATCCGGGTCAAGCCCGTGCAGCCGCGCGTCGGCCTGCCGGCCGCCCGCCTGCTCATCCGTGCAATCAAGGGCTCGCGTGCGCCCTTCCTCCTGCTGCCGCCGCTGATCCTGCATGATGAGGACGGCGGCTTCACCGCCGAGGCGGACGCCCTGCATCGCGGCGAAGCCTCGATCGAATGGCAAGCCTAGCAGCGGGCATAACCCCAATGCAGTTCACTAAGCTCTTCGGATTTGCACGACCTTTGTCATTGCCGGGCTCGACCCGGCAATCCAGCCCCGAGCTTCTGGATAGCCGGGTCAAGCCCGGCTATGACAATTCGCAGTGTTTCCTTCTGAGATGAGCCGCATCGGACCTACCCCGTCTCGTTCAGAAGCGAGAGGAAACGGGCGAACAGGCCGGCCTGGGAATGGATGCCGAGCTTGTGGCGGATGTTGCGGCGATGGACCTTCACCGTGCCCGTCGAGATATGAAGCAGGCGGCTGATCGAATCCGACGAATGCCCCTGCAGCACCAGATTGACGATTTCTCCCTCCCGCGCCGTCAGCGACTGGCTGGCCCAGAGCCGAGCCCGGTCGAGATCGCTGCCCGGCAGCGGCAAGGTCGTCACCCGGCTGCCGGCCTCGCCGAACTCCGGCAGGTCGCGCCAATGCTGGGCACAGAGCGCGAGGACGATCGGGGCCAGGTCGCGCAGGCCGCGCACCTCCGCCGTGCCGAACGGGCCGGAGGCGGCCAGGCGCATCAGGGACCAGACCACCGAGGTCTGTTCGGGAAGCTGCACGAAGAAGCCGACCTCCTCCGCCAGCCCGGTCTGGCTGTAATAGGAGCGGAAATACTCGCTGGTGTAGAAACGGTCGGGCGCCAGCTCGCGCATGCGACGGAAGCCCTCGCATCCCCCGATCGCAGCCCGGTGGAAGGGATCGAGCAGATAGGCGCCGTCCTGGTAGAGGGCGACGAAGACATGGCTCTCGGCAGGCGAGAAGGTCTCGTACAGCATCGGCGGCCGCGCCGAACCGCGATAGGCGAACACCACGCTGTGATCGAAGCGCGCATGCAGGCCGAGCCAGGCCAGCAGGGCACGCTCGAACTCGCCCGGCCCAGCGTGGCCCGCCACTTTTATCGCCTCCGCCAGCGCCGTGGATGCCGCCAAATTATGCCTGGAGCTGCCGATTTCTACCCCCTGTGATGAACAAACATGCAGCATATACCCCCGGATAGGTATATACGAGAGGAAATCGGCTCTGCTAGCTTTCTCTTCGCCGAGGGCCGAAAAGCAAGAACGAACCGGCCAGAACGAAACGGCTCGGCACCGATCGAGGGGACAAGCGCGGATGAACGACACGACCTCGCCCGATATCGAATTTCGCGCCGTCGCCAAGCGCTACGGTGAGGTCATCGCGGTTCATGGCATCGACCTTGCCATCCCCAACGGTGCCTTTGTCGCGTTGCTCGGCCCCTCGGGCTGCGGCAAGACCACCTGCCTGCGTATGATCGGCGGCTTCGAGCAGCCGAGCAGCGGGCAGGTGTTGATCCGCGGCCAGGACATGGCCGGCACGCCCCCTTTTCGCCGCCCGGTCAACATGGTCTTCCAGCAATATGCCCTGTTTCCGCATCTGAGCGTCGGCGACAACATCGCCTATGGCCTGCGCCAGGCCCGCCCGCGCCTGGCCGGTTCGGAGATCGCCCGGCGCGTCGACGAGGCGCTCGCCATGGTGCGTCTCTCCGGCTATGGCCGCCGGCGCATCCACGAGCTCTCCGGCGGCCAGCAGCAGCGCGTCGCCCTGGCGCGTGCCCTGGTCAACAAGCCTGCCGTGCTGCTGCTCGACGAGCCACTCGCCGCGCTCGACAAGAAGCTGCGCACCGAGATGCAGCTCGAACTGCAGAATTTGCAGCGGTCCCTCGGCATCACCTTCGTGCTGGTCACCCACGACCAGGAAGAGGCGCTGTCGATGAGCGACCTCGTCTGCGTGATGAACAAGGGCCGTGTCGTCCAGACCGGGGCTCCCAGCCAGATCTATGACGATCCGGCCGATCTCTTCGTCGCCGATTTCGTCGGAAAGTCCAATTTCCTCGACGGCAAGGTCACCGCAGCAGAGGGCAAGGCGGCCAGCATCGTGCTGGCCGACGGCACTACGCTTCAGGCCCGGACCCACATGCCACTACGACCCGGCCAGGCGGCCCGCGTGAGCATCCGCCCCGAAGCTATGCGGCTGGAGACCGGTGACGGACCGAGGCTGCAGGGTACCGTGCACAACCGCATCTTTCTCGGTTCGACCGCCGAATACGCCATCGAGATCCGGGATGTCGGAACCATCCTGGTCGCGGCCGACCACCTGGCACACGGTCCCGGCCTCAAGGGGCCGGGCGATAGCGTCTCGGTCGGTTTCGCACCGGGTGCTCCACTCGCCTTCGCCGCCTGAACGACCTGAAAAGCCGCAAAAAGCGACGCTACCAGAGGGAAATGAGCCATGTCGAAATCCTATCGCGACGACCTGCCAATCTCGGCCCAGGGCTTTGTCGACCAACTCCTGCGCTATCGCAAAGGCTCGATCAGCCGTCGCCATTTCCTCGGCGCCACCGGCCTCGGCTTGGCGATGGCCGTGCTCGGCCGCGAGAACGGCCTGCTGCCCGCCCCCGCCTACGCGGCCGGCGAACTCGGCGACAAGATGTCGATCGCCACCTGGCCCAATTATCACGACCCGCAGACCTTCGTGAATTTCACCAAGGCGACGGGCGTCGCCGTCGAGGTCAATGTCTTCGGCTCCAACGAGGAGATGCTGGCCAAGCTCCAGGCCGGCGCCACCGGCTGGAGCCTGTTCGTGCCGACCAACTACACCATTTCCACCTACAAGAAGCTCAGCCTCATCGACGCCATCGACCTTGCCAAGCTGCCGGCCTACAGCGCCTCGACCGAGGATGCCCGCTTCACGGCCGAAGGCACCGTCGACGGCACGGTCTATGCCGTGCCGAAGAATTGGGGCACCACAGGCTTTGCGGTGAATACCCAGAAGCTCACCAAGCCGCTGGCAAGCTGGAAGGATTTCTGGGACACCGCCATGGCCGAGGGTTCCAACCGCACCATGGTGCATGACTACCAGCTCACCACCATCGGCAATGCCCTGAAATATTTCGGCTATTCCTTCAACTCGCTCAAGCAGGACGAGCTTGCCAAGGCCGAGGAACTGCTGATCAAGGCCAAGCCGCATCTCTATGCGGTGTCCTCCGACTACCAGCCGCCCATGCGCGCCAACGATGCCTGGATGACGATGTGCTGGACCAATGACGGGGCCCAGCTCAACCGCGACCTGCCCCACATCAAATACATCCTCGGCAAGGAGGGCGGCGAGATCTGGACCGATTTCTACGCCATTCCCAAGGACGCCCCCAACAAGCCGGCCGGCTATGCCCTGCTCAACTATCTGATGACGCCTGAAAATGCCGTGAAGGAGCACATCGCCAATGGCGCGCCCTGCACGGATTCGCGCGTCAACGCCCTGCTTCCCAAGGACTTCCTCTCCAATCCCATTCTCTATCCGGCCGCCGAACTGCTGAAGCCGCTGGAATTCGGGGCGGCGGCGACACTGACCGATCCGGGACGTGCCGAGCTGATGGCCCGCTTCAAATCGGCCTGACCGGCCGCCTCAGGATGGCTGGAGGTAAGGTCGCTCCGTCATTCCCGGCGCCACCGCAGGTGGCGGGAAGGGAATCCAGGGGCCAGGGGCGCCGTGTTTGCCCCTGGATTCCCTTCCTCTCACCCTCTCTCGCTTCGCTCGCGAGCGGCTCGGCCGGGAATGACTGCATCCCTCACGCTGAGAACCTATTCCGCCAGTGCAGTTCCATCCTTCCCTCGGAAACGATCCAGTGGTCTCCTCACGCGCCCGCCGCACACTCGTGACGACCCTGCTGCTCGCACCGGCGAGTGCCTGGCTCGTGGTCTTCCTGGTACTGCCCTTCATCGCCGTGCTCGTCTTCAGCGTCGGCGAAAGGGCGCCGGAAGGCGGCTACCAGGCCGCACTCTCCTTCGCGCAATATGCCAATCTCGGCGCACGCTCCACCGCCTTCTGGAACACCGCGATCCTGGCGCCCGCCGGCGCCTTCGCCTGCCTGCTGGTGGCCTATCCCGTCGCTTACTATCTGGCCGTCAAGGCACCGCCGCGCTGGCGGCTGATCCTGCTGGCACTGGTGGTCATCCCGTTCTGGACCAGCCTTTTGATGCGCTCCTATGCCTGGATGTACATCCTGGGCTCGCGCGGCATCCCGGCCCTGCTCGACCTCGTCGGCATTCCCGATGTCAGGCTGCTCAATACGCCGGGCTCGGTCCTGATCGGCATCGTCTATGGCTACCTGCCGCTGATGATCCTGCCGATCTATGTCAGCCTCGAACGGCTCGATCGCCGTCTGCTCGAAGCCTCGGCCGACCTCGGCGCCACACCCTTTTCGACCTTTTTCGGCGTCACGCTGCCGCTGTCCCTGCCCGGGGTGATGACCGGCTTCAGCCTGGTGATGATCCTGCTGCTCGGCGAATATCTGATCCCGACCTTGCTCGGCGGCGGCAAGGTGTTCTTCATCGGCAACGCCTTGGTCGACCTCTTCCTGCAATCGCGCAACTGGCCGTTCGGCTCGGCCATCGCCGTGACACTGGTGGTCGCCTCGGTCGTGGTGCTCATGATCGCCAACCGTATCACCGCACGCGTCTCGGGCGCCCGGCAGGTGGACCTGATCTGATGAGAGCCTTCGTCACCGCCGTCTTCGCCTTCCTCTATCTGCCCATCGGGCTTTTGGTGCTGTTCTCCTTCAACGCCGGCCGCAATGCCAGCGAGATCGTCGGTTTTTCGACCAAATGGTACGGCACCGCGCTCGCCAACCCCTTCCTCACCGAAGCCCTGCGCAACAGCCTGATCGTCGCCTCCAGCAGCGCCCTGCTGGCCGCGGTGTTCGGCACTGCCGCTGCCCTTGGCCTGTCGCGCGTGGGAGCACGGACCCGCCTCGTCTTCGACGCCCTTTTCGGCGCGGCCATCGTGGTGCCCGGCGTGGTCATCGGCATCGCCACGCTGGTGGCGCTGGTGCAGGTCTTCGCCTTCGCCAACCCGCTGCTTGCGGCGATCTGGCCGGGCGAGACCCCGCCCCGGCTCGGCCTCGGCTATGGTTCGATCATCGCCGCCCATGGCCTGTTCGCAATGGCGCTGGTCACCATGATCGTGCGGGCCCGGCTCGGCAGCCTGAGCCGAGACCTGGTGGAGGCTTCGAGCGATCTCTACGCCACGCCCTTCACCACCTTCCGCTCCATCGTGCTGCCGCAGATCTTCCCGGCCATCCTGGCGGGATTCCTGCTGTCCTTCACCTTCTCCTTCGACGACTTCATCGTGGCCTTCTTCGTGGCGGGCCCCCAGACCACCCTGCCGATCTATGTGTTCGCTTCGATCCGCCGCGGCGTAACCCCCGAGATCAACGCCATCGCCACGCTCGTGCTGGTCGCCTCGGTGCTGATGGTGCTGCTGGCCCAGTTCCTGCTGCGCAAGCGCCGATAACGGCCCTCGCGCCACCAATTGCTGAGTGAATGACCATGATCCTCGAAAACCGCATCGCCATCGTCACCGGCTCCGGCTCCGGCATCGGCCAGGCCGGCGCCCTTGCCATGGCGCGCGAGGGCGCCATCCTCATTGTTGCCGATCGGGACAAGGACGCCGGCGAGGCGACCGCCAGCATGATCCGCGTACGAGGCGGCCGTGCCGATGTTGTCGCCACCGACGTGGCGGATGACGCGGCCGTCGAGCGCCTCATCGGCGGCACGCTCGACCGTCACGGCCGCATCGACATCCTGCACAATCATGCCGGCATCCAGGTCGGCGGGCCGCTGACCGAGGTCAGCTTGGATGGATTCGATGCGTCCTGGCGCATCAATGTGCGTGCCCATTTCCTGGCAGCCCGCCTGGCCATGCCGGCGATGATCGCGGCGGGCGGCGGCGTCATCCTCAACACGGCTTCCAATTCCGGCGTGTTCTACGACCGGGAAATGATCGCCTATGCCACCTCCAAGCATGCCGTGGTGGCCATGACGCGCCAGATGGCACTCGACTATGCCCGGCACAAGGTCCGGGTGAACGCCCTGTGCCCCGGCTGGGTCGACACCCCCTTCAACGAGCCCTTCATTGCCCAGATGGGCGGCCGTGCCGCCATCGAGGCCTATGTTCGCGAAAAGATCCCGATGGGCCGCTGGGCCACGGCGGAAGAGATCGCCGAGGCCATTCTCTTCCTGGTCTCGGATCGTTCCGCCTTCATGACCGGCCAGGCTCTGGTCGTCGACGGCGGCGAGAGTATCGGCTGATACCAAGCCTCGGAGATGACGTCGGGTCGAAGCATGGCCTTCCCGCGATCGTAGGACGTGTCAAAGACATCGTAGGAAGTGTCAAAGACTTGGCATGGGCCGTCGCCGCAAGCTTGGGCCAACGCGGATGACGTCTGATTTACTCGTTCCGTCATTGCGAATGAAGCGGAGCAATGACGGGGTGGCCTTTAGGATTCCTGATATACAAATCGGCTCTGCTCGCCTCCCGCGCGCCTTTCCACGCGGACGGTATGGTGCTGCCTCGCGTTGACCAAAATGAACGCTCCTGTTTTTCGAGCAAAACACCCTGTCAATATTCGGCAGGAAATGTGTCGGTCGACATCTGCAAAAGCGCTTTGAAAAGGCTTGACTCGGGCCGCCGGCTGGAGTGCAACTATGTCAATAACATGACAAATCTGTTGCAAACTTTTGGCATACGCGTCTCTCCAGCGTCGTTTGTCTGATGATTTGCCCAGGGGAATCTCACTTGTCTGCATCCCGCCAGATGCAACCGTTAGGTCAAATGAGGGGGGTCAACTTGAATAGGAACTTCATCTACGTGATGGTCGGTCTCGTGCTGGGCATCGCAATCGGTATCGCCTGTTTCTACTCCTTCCCCGACAAGAAAACCGCGGCCACGATCGCCGACTACATGTCCCTCGTCAGCACGATCTTCCTGAAGCTGATCAAGATGATCATTGGCCCGCTGGTGCTTTCGACCCTGATCGTCGGCATCGGCCACATGGGCGACGCAGCCACCTTGGGACGGGTTGGCGCCAAGACCATGGGCTGGTTCATCTCGGCGTCGATCGTGTCGCTGCTGCTCGGCCTGGTGATGGCCAATCTCATCCAGCCCGGCCACGGCATCGTGATCGCCGACCAGAGCGGCAATACCGCCAATATCGCGACCGCCTCCTTCAGCTTCAAGAATTTCATCGAACATCTGGTTCCGACCTCGATCTTCAAGGCGATGGCCGAAGGCGAGATCCTGCAGATCGTTGTGTTCTCGCTGTTTGCGGGCGTTGCCATCATGGCCCTGGGCGAGCGCGGCAAGCCTCTCGTCCACCTTGCCGATGACGTCGCCCACATGATGCTGACCATCACTGGTTATGTGATGACGCTGGCGCCGTTGGCCGTCTGCGCGGCCGTGGCCTCCGTCATCACCACGTCCGGCCCAAGCGTGCTCTTGAACTTCGTCAAGTTCCTCGGCGGCTTCTACCTGACGCTGCTCATCCTGTGGGGGTTCCTGATCGCCATCGGCTATTTCCTGCTCGGTGCCCGCATGGGCAATCTGATCAGGCGCATGCGCGAGCCCTTCCTGCTCGCCTTCTCGACGGCGAGTTCGGAAGCCGCCTATCCCAAGATCCTCGACCAGCTCGAGCGGTTCGGCGTCCCCAAGCGCATCGCCAGCTTCGTGCTGCCACTCGGCTATTCCTTCAACCTCGACGGCACCATGGCCTATACGACCTTCGCGACCCTGTTCGTCGCCCAGGCCTATGGCATGGAACTCTCGCTCGGCACCCAGCTTGCCATCGCCGGCACGCTGATGCTGACGTCCAAGGGCGTGGCCGGCGTGCCCAAGGCATCGCTGGTGGTGATCCTGGCGACGCTGCACCAGTTCAACATCCCGGATGCGGGGCTCTATCTGATCATCGGCATCGACCAGTTCCTCGACATGGGCCGCAGCGCCACCAATGTGATCGGCAACTCGCTGGCGGCGTCGGCAGTCGCCAAGTTCGAGGGCGGCCTCGGTCCGGAAAAGGACGACATCAACGCGCCGGAAGTGGCGCCCGCAGCGGCACCCGCCTGAGCCAATGGCGGCGGCACGGCTCGTGCCGCCGCCTGCCGTCGTCGAGCATCCGAGAGCATTTTTGAGAAGAGTCGACAGGCTTTTCGACCAGGAAAATGCGCCAAAACAAAGAGTTAGGGGAAATGGCACCTCACGGAAAAGCCATTTTGCTGCAGCGTGGCGGTGCCAATCCACCCGCTGTCCGGATTTTTCAGGAGAGAGTCTTGCATAAACTCTTGGCGCTAGCGGCCATCGTCATTCTGGCGGCAAATGTCCCCGCCAAGGCCGAGGACATGATCGGGCAGGACCTGACGGCCGCACCGAAGCAGGATTACTTTCCGCTGGAGCTATCCGGCACGTTGCTGAAGGCGAACCAGACCGGCGCCATCATCATCGGCTATCGCGACGCCTCCTTCCCTTTCTCCTTCAAACGGCCGGAACAGGCCGAACCGCAAGGCTACGCCATCGAGTTTTGCAAGGGCGTGGTCGACGAGATCTCGCGCGAGCTGCATGACAAGCCGGTTCGCATCGACTACAGGCTCGTCACCTCGGACACCCGCATCGCGGCGGTGACCTCGGGCGAGGTCGACCTCGAATGCGGTTCGACCACGGCCAATCGCGAGCGCGAGAAGCAGGTTTCCTTCTCGCCCGTCACCTATGTCGCGGGCACCAAGCTGCTGGTCAAGCGCGGCTCGGGCATCCGCTCCTACAAGGATCTGCAGGGCAAGACCCTGGTGGTGACGGCGGGCACCACAAACGAAGCGGCGCTGAGGCAGCTCAACGACAAATATCATCTTGGCATGACCATCGCTTCGGCGCCCGATCATCAGCAGTCCTACGACATGCTGGCGGCCGGAAAGGCCGATGCCTTCGCCACAGACGACGTGCTGCTCTATGGTTTCATCGCGCGCAACCATGCCCAGAAGACCTTGGCCGTGGTCGGCGATTTCATCACCTATGACGCCTATGGCATCATGTTCCGCAAGGACGATCCCCTGATGGCCGAGGCCGTCAAACGCGCCTTTGCGACCATGGCCGAGCAGGGCAGACTGGTGAGGACCTATCGCAGATGGTTCCTCCAGCCGACGCCGACCGGGGAGAATCTCAATCTGCCGATCTCCCTGCAATTGACCGAAGCCTGGCGGGCGCTCGGCATCGATGCGTTCTGATCGACCGAGGCCCCGATGAAAAACACCCCCGAACCAAGTTCGGGGGTGTCGATCGTCAGGCAGCGGAGACGATTTTCATCAGCGCCAGCAGACGCGACGGTTCACCCAGCGCCAGCCGTAATAGGTGTGGACGCGTACACGCTGCCAGCGACAGTAACGTGCCGGACGCGGACGCCAATGCGGGCGGTAATAGTGCGGGCGATAATAATGCGGGCGGCCGCGGTGATAGACCTTCTGCGCGGCATCCGGTGACGGGGCCGACTGTTCAATGGCCTGGATCACGCCAGCATTGGCTGCGGGATGGATCACCGCAGCCTGGGCCGACTGCGCGGTCATTGCAGCGCCCCCCATGCCGAAAGCCAGAGCGGCTGCCAGAGCGAGTTTGCGAAACATTCGTTCCTCCTGCGATTCAAATCGGCGAAAGCTCGACCCGACCCCGACGGGCCGGCTTACTATGATACTAACTGCCGAAACCGTGAAGGTTCCGGGGGGAGCGGCGATTATCGTTCGTCCCTTCCCGCTTCCACTATCCCGGCATTGGCTGAATGCGACTTGATCGACCCGTTCATCCTGCATTCAGCCGGCGCGGCAACCTATCGTACCGCCGGGATTTCATGCCTATATGCGGCAAAGGCGTTCATCACCTTCTCGTGAGGACTGCCGCCCCTGCTGCACAGGAAGAGGCGAAGCTGCGTTGACGACACCTGATATCCCGCGATCGACCAATCCATTGAAGCGAAGTATCGGCCGGATCCGACAATTGCTGCCCGAGAAATGGCGTCACCCGGCGCCCGTGGTTGCCGTCCTTCCGCTTTCCGGCACCATCGGTACCGGCTCGCGGTTCTCGAGCAGCCTGAACATGACCAAGCTCGACAAGCTCATCGACAGTGCCTTCGCCGTGAAAGGCGCCAAGGCGGTCGCGCTGGTGATCAATTCACCCGGTGGCTCGCCGGCGCAATCGCATCTGATCATGCGCCGTATCCGCGCCCTCGCCGCCGAGAAAAAGCTGCCGGTCTTTGCCTTCGTCGAGGACGTAGCGGCCTCCGGGGGCTACATGATCGCCTGCGCCGCCGACGAGATCGTTGCCGACCCCGCCTCGATCCTGGGCTCCATCGGTGTGGTCTCCGCCTCCTTCGGCTTCGACAAGCTGATCGAGAAGATCGGGGTCGAGCGCCGCGTTCACACGGCCGGGCGCTCCAAGACGATGCTGGATCCCTTCCGGCCCGAAAAGCCCGAGGATGTCGAAAGGCTGGCGGCGCTGCAGCGTGACATCCATGACATGTTCATCGCCCTGGTCCGGGAACGCCGCGCCGGCAAGCTCAAGGGCGAGGAGGAGCTGCTGTTCTCGGGTGAGTTCTGGCTCGCGCCGCGGGCCATCGAGCTCGGCCTTGCCGATGCCATGGGCGATGTGAGGTCCACCATGCGCGCGCGCTATGGCGAGAAGGTACGCTTCAAGACCGTGTCGGAACCGCGTGGCCTGCTTGCCCGGCGCTTCGGCCTTGGCGCCCATTTCTCGGCTGCTGAAAGCGAGCAATTAACCGAAGGCATTCTTGCCGCACTCGAAGGGCGTGCAATTCGTGCCCGTTTCGGTTTATAGTTACGGAATGATGAATGAAGAGGACCTGCCATGCATCCTGTCGTTCTAGCCGTCGCCAGCCTTGTCGGGACCGTGGTTCTCGCGCGCCTGGTCAAGCGCGAATGGGAGCGAGTGAACAACGAACTCTACAAACCCCAGCCCGTGCGACAGGAAGCCATCAACCTGCGCCGCGACCCGCGTAGCGGCGTCTATCGCCCCGAATAAAGCGGCGCGGCCGTTCCGGTTGCGGGTCCTCATGCAGATCCGCCAAATGCAAAGAAGCAGGTTCTCGCGAACCTGCTTCTGCTTTTTTGGCGGGGCTTGGATCAATCGAAGTTGCGAATGATCCGGCAATGCTTGCGCATCGGCACGCTGCGGTCCTCCATGATGGAGCCGTCGTCCAGCACCACCTGGCGCCAGACATTGGTGCAGCGCTGCTGATCGACGAACTTGACCTTGACGGGAGCCACGGCCGGGCGGGGCCGCGGCGGATTGCAGGCATGGGTGCGGCAGGGCGGCGGGTTCGTGATGATCACACGGGCCTCCGGCGAGGTCCCGCCGCCATTACCGCCACCGCCGCCGCCGGACGCACCCGAGCTGGCGCCTCGGCCACCGCCATTGCCGCCGGCACCCGGGCCGGTCGTAGCGGCGAAGGACGTGGAGATCGAGCCGGCTACCGAGCCGAAGATCAAGGCCGCGATAAGTCCTGTACGAAGAAGGGATTGCCTGGACATAATACTTACTCTCCTGAGCTTTGGTTTGGACGGGATCGGTTGTGGTGTCCCGTTGCGTCCCTTGTCTCATGAGTGCTTCCCGGCATCTGTGCGGACAGGCACAAGGCCGCGCGCCGCACAAACAGGTTTCCCCAGTGTCGATCTTGCTCTAAGGGTCGGGCCCTGGTCTGTACCGGCGGAAACAGTTTCTCCGGCACGGCTCAGCTGAAGAAAAGTGCGATTTCCCTGAACCGCAATTTTCTCGGTCTCTTTTGTTTTGACGCATCTTCTCAGTTGAGAAGCCGGCCGGCTTTCTGGAGAAAATGCTCTAGTTCGAGAACCGTCATGGCCGACGCTACCCCCGCCCATATGCGCCCTGAACGCTCCTTCCAGGGCCTGATCCTGACCCTTCAGCGCTATTGGGCCGATCACGGCTGTGTCGTGCTGCAGCCCTACGACATGGAAGTGGGCGCCGGTACCTTCCACCCCGCCACCACCCTGCGCTCGCTCGGCCCCAAGGCCTGGAAAGCGGCCTATGTGCAGCCTTCGCGCCGCCCCAAGGATGGGCGTTATGGCGAGAACCCCAACCGCCTGCAGCATTATTACCAGTTCCAGGTCATCCTGAAGCCTTCGCCGCCGGAGCTGCAGGACCTGTATCTCGGCTCGCTGGCCGCCATCGGGCTCGATCCCCTGGTCCATGACGTTCGCTTCGTCGAGGACGACTGGGAGAGCCCCACGCTCGGCGCCTGGGGCCTGGGCTGGGAGTGCTGGTGCGACGGCATGGAAGTGTCGCAGTTCACCTATTTCCAGCAGGTCGCCGGGCAGGAATGCAATCCTGTCTCCGGGGAGCTGACCTATGGCCTCGAGCGCCTGGCCATGTATGTCCAGGGCGTCGAGAACGTCTATGATCTCAACTATAACGGCCGCGACGGCGCCGAGAAGGTCACCTATGGCGATGTCTTCCTGCAGGCCGAGCAGGAATATTCGCGCCATAATTTCGAGCATGCCGACATCGAGATGCTCAAGCAGCACTTCATCGATGCCGAAAAGGAGTGCAAGGCCCTGCTTGCCGCCGGCGACAAGGGCAATCGGCATCAGCTCGCTTTGCCCGCCTATGACCAGTGCATCAAGGCGAGCCACCGCTTCAATCTGCTCGACGCGCGCGGCGCTATCTCGGTGACCGAGCGCCAGAGCTACATCCTGCGCGTACGCGACCTCGCCAAGGCCTGCGGCGAGGCTTGGGTCAAGACCGAAGCCGGCGGGGCCTGATCGTAGACCCTCTCCGCGCTCCCCATCCCTTCCCTTTCCGGCCTTCCAGGTCACCAGCTTTCGAAACCAATCCCATGCCCGACCTCCTGCTCGAACTCTTCTCCGAGGAAATCCCCGCCCGCATGCAGGCCAAGGCGGCCGAGGACCTCAAGAAAATGGCGACGGATGCGCTCGTCGAGCGCGGCGTCGTCTATGAGGGCGCCTCGGCCTATGCCACGCCGCGCCGCCTGGCCCTGACCGTGCATGGCCTGCCGGCCCGCCAGCCCGATACGCGCGAAGAGCGCAAGGGCCCTCGTGTCGGCGCCCCCGACGGCGCTATCCAGGGCTTCCTAAAGGCCGCCGGCCTCGCCTCGCTCGACCAGGCCCGCATCGAGAGCGATCCCAAGAAGGGCGAGTTCTACGTGGCGGTGGTGGAAAAGGCCGGACGGGCCCTACCCGACCTCATCGCCGAGATCGTGCCGGAAGTGGTGCGCAGCTTCCCCTGGCCCAAATCCATGCGCTGGGGTTCGGGCAGCCTGCGCTGGGTGCGTCCGCTGCATTCGATCCTCTGCACCTTCGGCCCAGAGACCGAGGACCCGGAAGTAGTACGCTTCGAGATCGAGGGCGTCGCCGTCGGCGATACCACCAAGGGCCATCGCTTCATGGCGCCGGGGACCATCCAGGTCAGGCGCTTCGAAGACTATGTCGCCAAGCTGGAGGCCGCCAAGGTGGTGCTCGATCCGGCCCGCCGGCGCGACATCATCCTTACCGATGCCCGCAACCTCGCTTTCGCCCAGGGGCTGGAACTGGTCGAGGACGACGCGGTGCTGCATGAGGCCGCCGGCCTGGTGGAATGGCCGGTGGTGCTGATGGGTTCGTTCGAGGAGAGCTTCCTCTCGGTACCGGACGAAGCGATCCAGGCCACCATCCGCGCCAACCAGAAATGCTTCGTGGTGCGCGATCCCAAGACGGGGCGCCTCGCCAACCGTTTCATCCTGATCGCCAATATCGAGGCTGTCGACGGCGGAGCGGCCATCGTCGCCGGCAATGAGCGCGTCATCCGCGCGCGCCTCTCCGACGCCAAGTTCTTCTGGGAAACCGACCAGAAGCCCCTGCCCGGTTATGAAGCTGAAGGCAAGCCGCTCGACCAGCGCCTCGCCAAGATCATCGCCTCGAATGTGGTGTTCCACGAGAAGCTCGGCACGCAGGGCCAGCGCATCGAGCGCATCGCTGCTTTGGCCAAGGCGCTCGCGCCTGTCGTGGGTGCCGACCCCGCCAAGGCCGAGCGGGCGGCTAGGCTCGCCAAGGCGGATCTTGCCACCGAAATGGTCGGCGAGTTTCCCGAACTGCAGGGGCTGATGGGCCGCTATTACGCCACCGCCCAGGGCGAGGACGCCGCCATCGCCGCCGCGATCGAGGATCATTACCGTCCCAAGGGCGCCGGCGACGGCGCGCCGAGTGATCCGGTCGCGGTCGCCGTGGCGCTCGCCGACAAGCTCGACACGCTGATCGGCTTCTGGACCATCGACGAGAAGCCGACCGGCAGCAAGGATCCCTATGCCCTGCGCCGGGCCGCCCTCGGTGTCATCCGCCTGGTGCTCGACAACAGGCTGCGCCTGCCCCTCCTCACGACCGTCGCCAAGGCTCCCTTCGCCAAGAGCAACGACATCGCCGACGATCTCCTGGCCTTCTTCGCCGACCGCCTGAAGGTGCAGTTGCGCGAGCAGGGCGCGCGCCACGATCTCGTCGACGCGGTCTTCGGTCTCGGCGGGCAGGACGATCTCCTGCTCATCGTCCGGCGGGTCGAGGCACTCGGCCGCTTCCTCGGCAGCGAGGACGGCAAGGCCCTGCTGGCGGGAGCCAAGCGCGCCGCCAATATCCTGCGCATCGAGGAGAAGAAGGACGGCGCCGGTGCCTATGCCGGCGGCGCGGATGCCTCTCGCCTCACCGAGCCGGAGGAAAAGGCGCTGCAGGCCGCCTTGCAGGCGGCCCGGCAGGCAGCATCGGCTGCCATTGCCGCCGAGGACTATGAAGGCGCCATGACGGCCCTTTCGCAGCTGCGCCGGCCCGTCGACGCTTTCTTCGACAAGATCCTCGTCAACGCCGACGATGCTGCCCTGCGCCTCAACCGCCTGAAGTTGCTGGAAGAGATCCGCACAGCAACCCGCAGCGTCGCCGATTTCTCACGCATCGAGGGCTGAAGCGTTTTGCGATCTGGCGGAATCGCCGAGAATCGCAAAGACGCTCCAGCCAATCCGCAGGATTGGCTTGGAACCAACGAGGGAGAGCAAACACGCGTTTTCGCCTAAACGCACTTTGCTCTCCTACTCGGCCCCAACAAGCCTCATCGACCCGTCATCGCGAGCACAGCGAAGCAATCCAGGGGCTATAGGCCAGCGATCTTGCGAAGGCTGGATTGTTTCGCTGCGCTCGCGATGACGGATATGCTTGCTATGAAAACACAGGCCGAGCTCGTCTCCACAAGACGATCTTGCACCATTGCTCGCCGGTGCTAACACTAGAAAGCTTTCACCGGATCTGCGTTTCTTGTCGCCGGGGACGCCTGCATGACCGTTTCTGACTCTACCCTACAGCGTCCCTCCCCCAATTGGGATGACTACCGCTATGTCCGCGCCGTGGCGGAGACCAAATCCCTGGTGGGCGCGGCGACGGCCCTTGGCGTCAACCATTCCACTGTCTTCCGCCGCATCAATGCCGTCGAGGAATTGCTCGGCGCCCGCTTGTTCGAACGAGGGCGCAGCGGTTACGCCCTCACGGCGGCGGGGGAGGAGATGGTGGCCCTCGCCGGCCGCATGGCCGACGACATCAGCGGCTTCGAGCGCCGTGTGGCGGGCCGGGATGTCAAGCCGTCCGGGGAATTGCGCGTCACCACCAATGACAGCATCATGGCGCATCTCGCCATGCCGGTCTTCACCAGTTTCCTGACCAGCTTTCCCGACATCCGCCTCGACGTCGTCGTCTCCAACCTGCCGCTGAACTTGTCCAAGCGGGATGCGGACGTGGCGATCCGTGCCACCTCGGCGCCGCCGGACACGCTGGTGGGGCGGCGGGTCTGCACCATTGCCTGGGCCATTTACGGCCCGGAGCGGCTGAAGGGTGCCGAGCTCGCCGACCTCTTCGCCGAGCGCTGGATCGCCACCGGCGAAGGTCTTTCCAACATTCCGCCGGCACGCTGGGTGGAGCGCGAAGTGCCGAACGAGCGCATCGTGATGCGCCTCAACACCATTCTCGGCGTCGCCGAGGCCCTGCGGTCAGGGTTCGGGGTCGGCTTGCTGCCCTGCTATATCGGCGACGCCCTGCCGCTGCCGCGCCTTTCCGAGCCGCTGCCGGGCGTCGGCGCCGGCTTGTGGTTGTTGACCCATCCCGATCTCAAGCACTCCGCCAAGGTTCGCGCCTTCATGGACCATGGCTGGGAAGCACTGACGAAGCTCAGGCCCGTGCTGGAGGGAACGGCAGAGGTCTGAGCGCGCTCCGTCTCCCCAGGCTCGATCGCCGCTCTACCCTTCAAGCAAGGCGATCGCCTGCTTCCCTCTGCGCGGCCATCTCCGCTGGCCTGGCAGTGCCACGATGGGCCAGCGCTGCCGCGATCAGGGCCATGGCGGCCAGAGCCGCACCGATGCCCGGCAGATAGGCGATCGGCACCCGCTCCACCGCGACGCCGCCGAGCGCCGTGCCGAGGCCGACACCGACATGCATGGCGGAAAGATTGAGACTCACCCCAGCCTCCGCGGTGTCATGCCCCATCGCGATCAGGAAGCTCTGCACTGCCGGCGAAATCATCCAGCTCAGGCAGGCCCAAGCCATCATCACCGGGAAGAAGGACAGGCTCGTGCCCGTCACCAGCGGAATCAACATCAGGGCCGTGAGGTAGCCCATCGGCACCAGCATGATCGCCCGGCGCGGCGTGAGCTTGTCGGCGGCGAGACCGCCGAGATAGCCGCCCGAGACGCCGGCAATGCCGAAGGCGATGAAGGCCAGCACGGTACCCATGCCGACAATGCCGAGAACGGCACCTAGATAGGGGGCGAGATAGGCAAACAGCACGAAATGGCCTGATATCATCAGGATCGAGACGAGCTGGGCACAGATCAGCGGACGAGACCGCAAATGGGCAAGGTAGTCGGGCGGCCCCTGCCGGCGGGCACCGACATCGGGCAGCTTCGAGCGGCAGACCACCAGGACGATGACGGCCAGGGCGGCAAGCACCAGGAACACGCTGCGCCAGCCCGCAAGCGAGCAGACCAGCATGCCGATCGGCACGCCGAGCACCAGCGAGCCGCTCACCCCCATGAAGATCACGCCGATCGCCCGGCCCTTCATGCTCTCGTCGACGAGTTCGGTGGCCAGCATGGTCGCCAGCAGCGCGATGGTGGCACTCGCCGCCGCCATGCCGACACGGGCGGCAAACAGCGCGCCGTAGCCGGGGCCGGCGGCTGCAAGGAGATTGCAAAGAGCGAAGGCGGCCAGGGCAGCGAGGAAGGCTGCCTTGTGCTGGAAACGCGCGGTCAGCAGCAGTGCGGCAGGCGCCGCCAGCGCAAAAGTGATTGAAAAGGCCGTGGTAAGCTGGCCGGCCAGGCCGAGAGAAACATCGAGGCTGCCGGCAATGTCGGGCAGAATGCCGATGACGATGTTCTCGGCGGTGCCGGTGACGAAAGTGGCAAGTGCGAGGAGCAGGACGCGCCGATCCATCTGGTCTTCCCGATATGTGAGATCGGGTTTCGAGGCAGCGCTTCGGTTATCCCTCCGAAGCGGCTGGATAGCACGAAAATCGCGGATTTGGAATTGCCGTGCGTGCCGGCCTCCAGACCGGCGCCTGCCTCAGGACGGAACGCCGCGTTGCCAGGATTGCCGGTCCGAAGACTCGCACACCGGTTTCGTCCTACGCCGCGGCCCGCCCTGCGCCGACATTGGCTAGTCCGATCGCGCCGAGGATGATGCCGAGCCGGCCCATTGCGAGGGCAGGAAGGCCTCGTGCAGTATCAGCCCGGCCATGACGACCGCCACCGGCAGTTCCACCGAGGACAGCATCGCCGCCAGGCCCACCCCGGTGGCCGGAATGCCCTTGTTGAACAGGAAGGGCGGCAGCACCGTGCCGAACAGGGCGATGACGAGGCCCCAGCCCCAGATGATGCTCGGATCGAAGCGCACCGTCAGCTGCGGCAGGGCAATCAGCACGGCGACGACCGCACCGCCGAACACCATCAGGAAGCTTCGGCTGATCACGTCGACATGCACGGCCACGTGGTTGGAGCACCAGATCACCGCGGTGTAACTCACGGCAGCGAGCAGGCCGAAACTGACGCCGAGCACGCTCAAATGGGCGGCATCGCCGAGGAGATTGGTCGCCAATACGGTGCCGAGCAGCACCAGCAGGGACGAGACCAGCTTGGTCGGCGACGGCCAGGACCGGCTCAGCACCGCATCGAGCGCCACGCCCATCCACACGCTCTGCATCAGCAGCACGATCGCCGCCGAGACCGAGGTATAGGCCACCGACAGATAATAGAAGGAGCCGGTGAAGCCGATGCTGGCACCGCCGGCGATCAATTTGAGCCGGTCGGGCCAGCGCACCGGCAGGCTGCCGGGCCTGGCCGGCCGCATCCGGCTGGCCAGCTTGATCAGCCCGAGGACGACGGCGCCGATGACGAATTGCGTGCCGATAACCTCGCCCGGCGAATAGCCCTGGCCATAGGCGAGCTTCACGCAGGTCGACTGCAGGCCATAGCAGGAGGCCCCGATGAGGACGAGCACGATGCCCACAAAGAGATCCTTGCGCATGGCGGCCTTGGCATGAGGGAGAATGAGCGTCGAGGCTGGTGCCTCGTAAATGACGCGTCTGATTGGCTTGCCCATTGCGGAGAGTGCTTGGGGGCAAAACGCAACCTTTGTCATGCCCGGGCTTGACCCGGGCATCCAGGGGCTCGGCAGTCGCGGTTGGATTGCCGGGTCAAGCCCGGCAATGACAAAGGTCGCGCAAACGGTCCTTGCCGCGCCTCAGCCGATCTCCACCACGACGCGCCCCCTGACCTTGCCTTCCAGGATGTTGGCGGCGGTCTCGCGGACTTCGTCGAAGGGGATCGAAGTGGTCATGGCGTCGAGCTTGTCGCGGTCGAGTTCGTTGGCCAGACGCCGCCAGGCTTCCTGGCGGACCACCTGGGGGCATTGCACCGAATCGATGCCGAGCAGCGAGACCCCCCGCAGGATGAAGGGCATCACGCTGGAGGGCAGGTCGGCCCCGCCGGCCAGGCCGCAGGCGGCGACGGCGCCGCCATATTTGATCTGCGAGATCACATTGGCCAGGGTGAGCGAGCCGACCGTGTCGACGGCACCGGCAAAGCGTTCCTTGCCGAGAGGGCGCACCGGCCCGGTCAGCTCTGCGCGGTCGATCACCTCGGAGGCGCCGAGATTCTTGAGATAATCGGCCTCCTCCGGGCGTCCCGTGGAGGCGATCACCGTGTAGCCCGCCCGGGCGAGCAAGGCGACCGCGGTCGAGCCGACGCCGCCGGCCGCCCCGGTCACCAGCACCGGTCCGCGCGAGGGGGTGATGGCATGGGCCTCGAGCGCCATCAGGCTGAGCATGGCGGTATAACCGGCCGTGCCGATCGCCATCGCCTGCGCATGGGTCATGCCATAGGGCACCCTAACCAGCCATTCGCCCTTGACGCGGGCTCGCTCGGCATAGCCGCCGAGATGGGTCTCGCCCACGCCCCAGCCATTGAGGATGACATGGTCGCCGGGATCCCAGTCCTTCGAGGAGGAGGCGATCACCTCGCCGGCGAAGTCGACCCCCGGGATCATCGGAAAACGCCGCACCACCGGCCCCTTGCCGGTGACGGCAAGACCGTCCTTGTAGTTGACGGTCGAGTGGGTGACGCGGACCGTGACATCGCCGTCCATCAGATCGCGCTCGTCGAATTCGGCGAAGTTGCAGGCATAGCCGGTATCCGGCTTGGTGACGACGAGAGCCTTGAAAGTCGACATGCACGCTCCTGCAATTGCTGTCTGGTGTCCAGATCGTATCCTGGCGTTTTCAAGGCCCGGGCCGGTTATGGCAAGCGGAAAAATGGCCGCATGTCCGGCGAACCGCCGCGCTCGTCCGGCAAACAAGCGACAGGCAAAGCCATCATCGAGCGTTCGACCGGATTAATCCGACATATTGCGCCCCAAACATGCCAGTTCTTCAGACAAAAGCGGGATCAGGCGCAATTATTACACTCTGACACATTTTGTTATCCGCCCAACCTATCGATTTAGACGTTTGAAGAATTGAATTTATCGGCCGGCTGTGGAAAGGCTCTGCGCCAAATACGTGCCGGCACAATCGGCCAATCCGAAATCACTGAGGAAGTGCAATGACGAAGTGGGTGTATGGGTTCGGCGACGGCAAGGCCGAAGGCGAACAGGGCATGAAGAACCTGCTGGGCGGCAAGGGCGCCAACCTGGCAGAGATGTCGAATCTGGGCTTGCCGGTGCCGCCCGGCTTCACCGTCACCACCGAAGTCTGCACCTATTACTACGCCAATGACCGCAGCTACCCACCGGAGCTGCGGACCCAAGTCGAAGCGGCCCTGGCCGAGATCGGCCGCATCACCGGCAAGGCTTTCGGCGATGCCAGGAACCCGCTGCTGGTCTCGGTGCGCTCGGGTGCGCGCGCCTCGATGCCGGGCATGATGGATACCGTGCTCAATCTCGGCCTCAACGACACCACGGTCGCTGCGGTAGCTACCGCCTCCAACAATGAGCGCTTCGCCTGGGACTCCTACCGGCGCTTCATCACCATGTTCTCCGATGTGGTGCTCGGCGTCGACCACGGCCATTTCGAGGAGATCCTCGACACCTACAAGGAACGCAAGGGCTATGTGCTCGACACCGACCTCCAGGCGGCCGACTGGAAGACGCTGGTCGGCCAGTACAAGGCCCTGGTACTCGAAGAGCTCGGCAAGCCCTTCCCGGAGGATCCGCAGGAGCAGCTCTGGGGCGCGATCGGCGCCGTGTTCGCCTCCTGGATGAACGCCCGCGCCATCACCTATCGCTCGCTGCACGCCATTCCCGCCGAATGGGGCACGGCCGTCAATGTGCAGGCCATGGTGTTCGGCAATCGCGGCGATACCTCCGCCACCGGCGTCGCCTTCACCCGCAACCCCTCCACCGGCGAGCACGCGCTCTATGGCGAGTTCCTGATCAACGCCCAGGGCGAGGACGTGGTGGCCGGCATCCGCACGCCGCAGCCGATCTCCAAGGCGGCGGCCCAGGCCGGCGCCTCGACGAAGCCCTCAATGGAAGAGGCGATGCCATCAGCCTTCGCCGAATTCGTCGGCATCACCAAGGTGCTGGAGAAGCACTACCGCGACATGCAGGACATCGAGTTCACGGTCGAGGACAACAAGCTGTGGATGCTGCAGACGCGCTCGGGCAAGCGCACGGCCAAGGCCTCGCTGCGCATCGCGGTCGAGATGGCCAAGGAAGGCCTGATCAGCGAGGAAGAAGCGGTCGGCCGCATCGATCCCGGCGCCCTCGACCAGCTCCTCCACCCCACCATCGATCCCAAGGCCGAGCGCGTCGAGATCGCCCGCGGCCTGCCGGCCTCCCCCGGCGCCGCTTCGGGCGAGATCGTCTTCACCTCCGAGGAGGCCGAAGCCGGCAAGGCAGCCGGCAAGACCGTCATCCTGGTGCGCCAGGAAACCAGCCCGGAGGACATCAAGGGCATGCTGGCCGCCTCGGGCATCCTCACCCGCCTCGGCGGCATGACCTCGCACGCCGCCGTGGTGGCGCGCGGCTGGGGCAAGCCCTGCGTCTCCGGCGCGGGCAGCATCCGCGTCGACACCGCCGCCGGCACGCTGCTGGCCGGCGGCAAGACTTACAAGAAGGGCGACGTCATCACCATCGACGGCTCGACCGGACAGGTGCTGGCCGGCAAGATCGCCATGGTGCAGCCTGAGCTCTCCGGCGAGTTCGCCGAGCTGATGACCTGGGCCGACGGTGTCCGGCGCATGAAGGTGCGCACCAATGCCGAGACCCCGGCCGATGCCCGCCAGGCCCGCAGTTTCGGGGCCGAAGGCATCGGCCTGTGCCGTACCGAACACATGTTCTTCGACGAGGGCCGCATCGTCGCCATGCGCGAGATGATCCTGTCCGACGACGAGAAGGGCCGGCGCGCGGCTCTTGCCAAGCTCCTGCCGATGCAGCGCGAGGATTTCCGCCAGCTCTTCGAGATCATGTCGGGCCTGCCGGTCACCATCCGCCTGCTCGACCCGCCGCTGCACGAGTTCCTGCCCCATTCGGAGGAGGAAATCGCCGAAGTCGCGACCGCGATGGGAGCCTCGGCCGCCAAGCTCAGGGCCCGCGCCCAGGAATTGCACGAGTTCAACCCGATGCTCGGCTTCCGCGGCTGCCGCCTGGCGATCGCCTTCCCGGAGATCGCCGAGATGCAGGCGCGCGCCATCTTCGAGGCGGCCGTCGAGGCCGCCGCTTCCACCGGCCAGCCGGTGACACCCGAGATCATGGTGCCGCTGGTGGCGACCCGGGCCGAACTCGACCTCGTCAAGGCCCGCATCGATGCCATGGCGCAGGCGGTGGAAAAGGAGAAGGGCGTCAAGCTGGTCTATCAGGTCGGCACGATGATCGAGCTGCCGCGCGCCGCCATTCGCGCCGGCGAGATCGCCGAAAGCGCCGAATTCTTCTCCTTCGGCACCAACGACCTCACCCAGACCACCATCGGCATCTCGCGCGACGACGCGGCCTCCTTCCTCGGTACCTATGTGCAGAAGGGCATCTTCGCTACCGACCCCTTCGTCTCGATCGACCAGGAAGGCGTCGGCGCGCTGGTGGAGATCGGCGTCGAGCGTGGCCGCAAGCAGCGGGCCAATCTCAAGCTCGGCATTTGCGGCGAGCATGGCGGTGACCCGGCCTCGATCGCTTTTTGCGAGCGCAGCGGGCTCGACTACGTCTCCTGCTCGCCCTTCCGCGTGCCGATCGCCAGGCTGGCCGCCGCACAGGCCGCACTCGAGGCTAAAAAGTAGGCCTTGACCTCGAATGCGGTTCACTTAGGCGTCTTCGAGTTCGCACGACCTTTGTGATAGCCGGGTCAAGCCCGACTATCACAATCGACTTCCGAACATCTCATTCCGGTGCCGTAACCATGCCCTGGCCAATATCGACCTCGGGGACATCAGCGGCGAACACGGTCCTGCGGGCGCTGGCGAGAATGCGGGCGCCGACGCTGGCGGCGCTGCCGCTGATGCCCTTCTGCTCGAGCGCCTGCCACCACAAGGCAGCCACGCCCGAGACATGCGGGCAGGCCATGCTGGTGCCGCTGATGGTGTGAAGGCCGCCACCTGGCCAGGCCGAGGTGATGTCGACCCCGGGCGCCGCCACCGCGGCCAGCATGTTGGAAAAGGCCGCCACCTTGTAGGTGTCGGCGTCCCGCCCGATCGCGGCCACCGCAATCACGCCATCGGCCGCAGCCGGCAGGGATGCGGCGATGCGATAAGGTATCGCCGCGGCCCGCTTGCTCTCATTGCCCGCCGCCGCCACCACCAGCGGCGAGGTGCCGAGGGCGCCATGGGCCTTGAGCATCGCCATGATAGTGTCGAGCATGCGCAGATTGCTGCGATAGCCCACCAATGCCATCGAGGTGGCCGGCTCGATGTCCCAGCCCTCCGAAATCAGGCGCTTCACCAGCCCCGGGAAATCGAAGCCGAGCGACATCGAGACGATGTCGGCCTTCTCCGTCAACGCCCATTGCAGGGCTTCGAAGATCATGCCGGAATCACCCTTGCCGTCATCGCGGAGCACCTTGCCGATCAGGGCCTTGCCGACACCGCGCGCGATGCCGATACGCCGGCCGCCGACGTCGCGGCCGAAAATGGTGCCGGCGCAATGGGTGCCATGGCCCTTGACGTCGCCATTGCCGATGCCGGTGAAATCCTTCTCGACCAGCGCCACGCCGGCAAAGGCCGGGTGGGCCGCCTCGATGCCGGTATCGAGCACGGCAACCGTGACCCCGGCGCCGCTAAACGGGCTGGTATCGGCGCCGACGGCCGCAATCCCCCAGCTTGCGCCAGCCTCGGCCGCCGCCGGCGCAGGGCTGTCGAGGGGTTCTATCAGCGCCGTCGGCATGTTCTCGGCATAGGAGGTGTCGGGATCGGCCTCCAGCTCGCGCAGGGCATGGTCCGGCAGGTTCTCGACCGTGATTTCCGGCGGCTTGGGCTCGAGCCTCTCCAGCCCCATCCGACCGGGCGGAGCCGCCTTGGGTCGACGCAGAATGACATAGGATCTCATGACCTCCCCCTGCCTGCCGTCGTGCCGAACGTTCCGCCTGTTGTCATGCAATGGCGGGCGTTATCGCGCCGTGACAACGACATACGGGGCTGTGGGCTGTTCTTCGGGATGCTTTGCCCCCGCCGGCCGCGTGGATATAAGGACATGATGGCCGGCTCATCGCCGGCGCGACAAAGGGGGCCTTGCATGTCGGGATTGGCACGAATTCTTGCGATCCTTGCCGTTATCGTGGTGGTCGTCGGCCTGGTGGTCAGCGGCGGCATCAACACCATTCCGACCGACGAGGAGAAGGCCAAGGCTGCCTGGAGCGAGGTGCAGAACCAGTATCAGCGCCGCGCCGACCTGGTGCCCAACCTGGTGGAAACCGTGAAGGGCTATGCCAAGCAGGAAGAAAAGGTCCTGACCGAGGTGGTCGAAGCCCGCGCCAAGGCAACCAGCGTGAAGATCGACGCCAGCACCATCACCGATCCCGAGAAATTCAAGCAGTTCCAGGAAGCCCAGCAGGGCCTGTCCGGCGCCCTCGGCCGTCTGATCGCCTTGCGCGAAGCCTATCCGGACCTGAAGTCGAACCAGAACTTCCTGTCGCTGCAGTCGCAGCTCGAAGGCACCGAGAACCGCATTGCCGTGGCGCGCAAGGACTATATCGAGGCGGTCCGGGTCTTCAACACAGACCTGCGCACTTTCCCCCAAAGCATCTACAAGGCGATCTTCTATAGCGGCACCAAGCCGATGGAGACCTTCAGCGCGGCGCCGGAAAACCAGGCGGCCCCGAAGGTCAACTTCAACTGAGGCCGGGATCGGCATGAGCGATCGCGCGTTCTTCGTTGTGCCGGTCGTCAGACCGACATGCGTTGCAGGACAAGCCGGTCTCGCTCCATCTCTCGGTGGAGCCGAGAAGATCGGCACATCGCTGTTTGCTGCGCTCGCCTTGCTGCTTTTCTTCCTCTCCTCCGCCTTCGCGATCGACTTTCCCGCACTGACGGATCGCGTGGTCGACCAGGCAGGCATCATTCCGGCCGGCGAACGCACCAGCCTCGACCAGTCCCTGAAGGCTCTGGAGGACAAATCGAGCGACCAGCTCGTCGTCGTCACCCTTAAGAGCCTGGAAGGCCTGGAGATCGCCGATTACGGTTATCAGCTCGGCCGTCATTGGGGCATCGGCCAAGGCAAGCTCAGCAATGGCGTGCTGCTGATCGTCGCCCCCAACGAGCGCAAGGTACGCATCGAAGTCGGCTACGGGCTGGAAGGCACCCTGACCGACGCACTCTCCAGCGTGGTGATCCAGCAGGCGATCCTGCCCAAATTCAAGGCTGGGGACATGCCAGCCGGCATCAAGGCCGGTGTCGCCGCCATCGAGGACGTGCTGCTCAACAATGAGAGCGAATGGAAGCAGCGCGCCAGGGATGGCGCCCGCAGCGACGAGGGTTTCGACCCGCAGACCGTCTTCGTGATTCTCTTCATCCTGTTCTTCATCTTCGTGATCGCCTCGGGCTGGATCGATTCCTCGCGCGGCGGCCCGCGAGGACCGGGCGCCAGGCGGCGCGGCTCCGGTCCCGTCTTCATCCCGACCTCGTCGGGCTGGGGTGGTGGCTCGAGTTGGGGCGGTGGGGGAGGATCGTCCGGCGGCGGCTTTTCCGGCGGAGGCGGTTCCTTCGGCGGCGGCGGTTCGAGTGGGAGCTGGTGAGATGACCCGGGTGCTGACGCAGGACGATCATCGGCACATCGCAGCGGCCATAAGCGCGGCGGAAGCGAAAACGTCGGGCGAGATCTACTGCGTCGTCAGCCATGCCGTGGCGAGCTATCGCTGGATTCCGGTGACCTTGGGCGCGGTCGCGGTGTTGCTCACGCCGGTGCTGATCGGCCTGCTGGCGCCCGGGCTGCTGCACGTCTCACTGTTCGGCGCGGACTGGAGCAGCGGCAATTTCAGCCAGGCCGACATGGCGTCCTCCCTCAGAAGGGGATTGCTCACTGTCAGCCTGATCCAGATCGCCGTTTTTGCGGTGGTGACGGCCCTGAGTTGGCCACAGCGTGTGCGGCTCTGGTTCGCACCGCCGCCCATGCGCCGGCACAAGGTGATGCTTGCAGCCCGCAGCCAGTTCCTGGCCCAGGGCCTGCAGCAGACAGCCGATCGCACCGGCCTTCTGCTGTTCATCGCCATGGCCGAGCGGCAGGCCGTGCTCATCGCCGATGATGGTATCGACGCCAAGGTCGAGCAGCAGGTCTGGGACGACACCATCGCCGGCCTGACCGAGGCTGCTGCGGCCGGGCGTCTCGCCGAGGGCCTGGTCACCGCCATCGGCCAATGCGGAAACCTGCTGGCGCAGCATTTTCCGCCCGAGAGCCAACCGCGGAACCAGTTGCCGAACCGCGTGGTGGAGCTATAGGGCGCTACGCGCCCGTCAGCGCCTCATCGAAGCGGCGCCAGCTGTCGGTGAGGTCGAGCACGGCGCGGCTGGCGCGAGCCTCGTCCATCTTGATGGCGGTCAGGCCCGCCGCGAGCGCGTCCACCACCGAGACCGGCAGCGGCGCGCCGTCGATCAGATGCTTGCCGATATCGGCGGCCATCTGCTCGTCGGCGCCGTAATGAGCGGAAAGCTCGGTCACCTCATAGCTCTTGTCGATCAGTTTCTGCGAGGTGCGCGCATCGTGCACCCGGAAGTAGTTGCGCACGAAATCGCCTTCCGCCATGCCCTTGGAGCCGATCACGCAGAAACGCCGGAACTGGTCGGGCACGTTGATATTGGTGTGGAAATTGAGGGCAACGCCGTTCTCGAACTCAACGATCGCCACCTGGAAATCGATGATGTCGGCATCGGAATCGAACACCTTGTCCGTGCTCAGCCAGCCGCTCGGCTTGCGGTGATAGACCTCCATGTCGTTGATGCCGACGGCCGTGGGGGCATTGCCTGGCAGGAAGGTGCGGCGGCCGCCGAAGCTCGCCACCCGGACCGGACGCGAGCCGACCAGGCCCTGGTAGAGATCGATGTCGTGGCAGCATTTTTCCAGCATGAAGCCGCCAGAATAATGCTGGTAGCGCCGCCAGTCGCGCATGAAGAAGGCGCCGTGATAGGGTGCCAGATGCTCGGACGCCTCGATCGAGACGATGTCGCCCAGGATCCCCTCGTCCCGCATGCGGGTGAGATCGCGGTAGAGCGAGGCATAGCGCAGCACCAGGCCGACCATCACGCTGTCGGTGCCATGGATGCGCAGGAGTTCAAGCAGCTTGAAGGTGTCCTCCTGCGAGGTCACCACCGGCTTTTCGGCAAAGACTTTCACGCCATGCTCGAGTCCCGCCTGGATATGGCCGAGATGCATTGCATTGGGCGAGCCGACCATCAGGAGGTCGAGTTTTTCGGCGGTGAGCAAGGCCTCGGGGCTGTCATGGACGCGTCCCGCCTCGATGCCATGCTCCTTCATGTAGCCGAGGCCCGCCGGCGCCGGGTCGACATAGCCGACCACGGTGAAGCCCGGCACCATCAGGCTGAAGATGCGGGCGAGATAGCCCATGCGATAACCGAGCCCGATAATGCCGACCTTCATCGTTTCCGCTCCATGACTGTTCAGACAATTCCTACAGGGCTTCCGCGGACGATTGAACACATCCTTGGTGGCAACGGACGTTCCCCCACAGCCTGGAGGCACCTCACTTGACCGCTCCGGCCGTGAGGCCCTGGATGAAATTTCGCTGGAAGATCAGATAGACCACGATGATCGGCGCCACGATGATCACCGCGCCCGCCGTCAGGGTCGGGATGTCGACGATATATTTGCCCTGGAAGAACAGCATGCCGATCGGCAGCGTGCGCACGGCATCGTTGTTGACCAGGATCAACGGGATCAGGAATTCGTTCCAGGTCCAGATGAACAGGAAAAGTGCGAGCGTCGACATCGCCGGCTTCATCAAGGGCAGGATGACATGGCGCAGCACCTGCAATCGCGTCGCGCCGTCGATCACCGCGGCGTCGACGAGCTCGGTCGGCAATTGCCGCATGGTGCTCGCCATGAACAGGGTCGCGAAAGGGATCGACATGCCGATCTGCGGCAGGATCAGCGCCCAATAGGTATTGAGCAAGCCGAGCCAGTGGAACTCGTAGAACAAGGGAATGATGAAGGCCTCGGTCGGCACCATCATGCCGATCGTCAGCATCACGAAGAGCGTGCGCTTGAGCGGCAATGTGAGGAAGGCGAAGGCAAAGCCCGAGAGAATGCCGAGCATGACGGCAATGGCGACCACGGGCACCACCACCAGCACGGAATTGAGGAAATAGGTGCCGAAATGCCCGTCTACCCAGGCCCGCACGAAATTCTCGAAATGCGGCTGCTGGGGCAGGACGAAAGCGCCGGCCAGAAGGTCCTTCTGGCTTTTGAGCGAAGTCAGCAGCAGCAGCGCAAAAGGCGAGACCGTCAGCAGGGCAAACAGCCAGAGCAAGGCCCGTAGCGGCAGCATGGAGGCGGCGCGGCGTGGTGAGGCGGCCATCAGCGATCCCCTCCCCGCTCTGGCATGAAGCGATGGATGACGGCATTCACCACAAAGATCAGAATCGCCCCGATCACCGCCACCGCCGAGGCATAGCCGTAGCGCCCGAGATCGAAACCGAGCTGATACATGTAGAGGTTGGGCACCAGGGTTGCATTGGCGGGGCCGCCACGCGTCATGGTGAAGACGAGATCGAAGCTCTTGATCGAGGCGATCACGGTCAGGAGCAGCACGATGCGCATTTCCGGCAGCAGCGAAGGCACGCTGATGTGGCGGAAGGACTGGATCGGCGTGGCGCCGTCGACCTTGGCGGCATCGTAGAGCGAGGGCTCGATACGCGCGAGGCCCGCCATGAAGATGGCCATGCAGAACCCTGCATAATACCAGGTGGCGACGAAGCCGACGGCCGGCAGGGCAAAGGTGAAGCTGCCGAGCCAGGGCAGAGCAAGCGATTTGAGGCCGATCGCCTTCAGGACCTGGTTGAGCGGTCCGAAGGCGGGATTGTAGAGCCAGCGCCAGATAATGCCGAGTACGGCCGTGGGCATCACATAAGGCATGAAATAGAGCGTGCGGAGAACGAGTTGCTCACTGCTTCGGATCGAAGTGACGATGGCCGCCATCACCAGGCCCAGCAGCAAAGGCAAGGCCACGTAGAAGACCAGCAGCAGGAGATTGTTCTTGAGCGCGATGGTGAACACCGGGTCGGAAAACAGCGCAATATAGTTTTCCAAGCCGACGAAACGTGGCGCGCTGATACCGTCCCAGGCCGTAAAACCAAGGACGATGGAGCTGAGGATCGGCACCAGAACGAAAGCGCCATAGATCAGGAGCGACGGCAACACATAGAGAAGATTGCGGTATTTGGAGGCATCGAGCATGAGGCTGTCTCGGATCCGATCCTAAGATGGACGAGAAGCCTTCTCCCCTTGCGGGAGAAGGTGCCCCGAAGGGGCGGATGAGGAGAGATACGCAACCTTTGGAAAGTACGCTTTTGCACCCCTCATCCGACCTCGCTTCGCGAGGCCACCTTCTCCCGCAAGGGGAGAAGGTTTGCCGCGCCTCATCCGGCAAGGCCAATGCGTGAAGATGCCTTCCGTTCCCTATTTCTTCAGGCTCGCAATATAGCCCTGATAGTCCTTGTCGACCGCAGCGACGAACACTTCGGGTGTATCCTCCTTGGCAATCACCCGAGTCAGGCCATCGGAGAGCGTCTTCAGCATGGTAGGGCTGGCCCAATCCGGATAATGGCCGAGGGCATTGGCGGCGTTGACCGTGTTCCACACCTTGATGGTCTCGCCGAGCAGGGCCGGGATCTGCACCTTGTCGGGTTTCTCCAGCGCCGCGACAGGCAGGTAGCCCGCCGCCGCCCAGGCCGCCGCGGCATCGTCGGACAGGAGATAGTTGATATAGTCGCCGGCAAGATCCTGCGTCGCCTTGTCCTTGGCGAGCGCCGTGATGGCCCAGGCAAGCTCCACCCCGCCGACCACCAGCGGGTCCTTCACGCCGGCCGCGGGCGGCAGCGCCATGAAATGGATGTCGGGATTGGCCTGCATGTCGCCCAAACGCCAGGTCCCGGTGACCTGGAAGGCGCCCTGCCCGCCCACGAAGAGCTGCACGGCATCGTCATCGGCAATGCCCTGATAGCCATCGTTGAAGGCGCCGCCATTGGCCCAATCCTGGATCTGCTTGGCAGCGGCGATATAGCTCGGCGTATTCCAGCTGCCGCCCCGGCCATAGACGAGGTCATCGAGCCCCTTGCGATCGGCAGCGCCGATCATGGCCTGCGACAAGGCAGCGTACATATGGAGCGACATGTGGCCCTTGGTCAGGCCGATGGTGAAGGGCACGGCCCCTTTGGCCTTCAAGGTCTCGACGTCCTTGGCCAGTTCGTCCAGCGTGGCCGGTGGCTTGTCGATACCGGCCTCCTTCAGCACCTTGGCGTTGTAATAGAGGCCCACCAACTCGCCGAGGGCCGAAATGCCATAGGTCGGGCCGGTGCCGAACTCACCCTTCTCGGACCAGCGGTCGCGCGCCAGCACGCTGTCCGACTGTTTCTTGTCCCAGCCATATTTCTTGATGTAGTCATCGATAGGCAGCAGCAGCTTCTGCTTGACCATGGCGCCCATCTCCTGGGCGCCTTGATTGGCCTTGGTCACCGCGGGCCCCTCGCCCGTGGAGAGCGTCAGTTTCAGGGTCATGGCGAGATCATCGAAGGTTCGCGCCGTGCGGGCGATCTTCACACCCGGATGCGCCGCCTCGAACTTGGCGTTGATATCGGTGATGACCTTGGCCTGGGAAGGCAGCGCATTGTCGTCCCAGACCGTCAGAGTCTGCGCACCGGCGCCCTGAATGGTGCCTCCCCACCACAGGGCGGCAACTGCCAGCGGCGGCAGAAGCCGGCGCAATAGAGCATTGGTTCTCAAAGAAGACGTCCCAGTCCGCAACATCGGTGGTCCCCCTCTGCGTTGCGCTATGCTGGACGCTGGTCGCCTGTCCGAATTGGATGTACGAACGGCCGCGCCCCATTCTTGGTTGGCGCTACCATCACGGGGAAGCAGGCCGTTGGCAAGTTGCAATTGCGTATTGGTAAGACGATAGTGGCTGAATGGCCGGCCAGGAGCCTCTTCCCATACCTCCCCTCCCCGCCGGTTCCGCACGGAGTTCCTCCTTGGCCGACACCGCCGTCATCCGCCCCGCCACCGAGGCCGACCGCCCCGCCCTTTTTGAAATCTGCCTGCGCACGGCCGACAACGGCTCCGATGCCGGCCATCTCTATTCCGAGCCGCGCCTGCCGGGCTTCATTTGGGCCGTACCCTACCAGGCCCTGGCACCCGATTTCGCCTTCGTCCTCGACGCCGGTAGCAGAGCCGTGGGCTATGTCGTGGCCGCGCCAGACACCACCGCCTTCGCCGACCGACTGGACAGCGAATGGTGGCCGCAGGTGCGCCTCGAGGTTGCTGACCTGACGCCCAGCAAGGCCAGTGACGAACGAGCCCTGTCGCTGATCCGCCGCCCCGAGCGGAAGGATCCTGCCATGATCGCCGACTATCCGGCCCATCTCCACATCAATCTGCTGCCGCCGTTCCAAAGCAGCGGCTGGGGCCGCCGCCTGGTCGAGACCGAACTCGCGGCTCTCAGAGCCAAAGGCGTGCCGGGCCTGCATCTCGGCGTCAGCGCCGGCAACGCCAAGGTGATCGGCTTCTACGAGAAACTGGGTTTTCGGGAGATCGCACGACCGGCAAGCATCTATATGGGCATGCGGCTATAGGGGCGCTGGCGGACAAAAGGTCCATCCTGCCGGTGTCCGTCGCCTGCTGCGCTGACGTAACGTCTTTCCGACTTCCCATCAGGCCTCTTCCGTTTTACCAACTGGTAGTTTCGCTGGGTGGCAGTTCAATTCGGGAAGACATCATGCCGGCACCGCATTCCGACGCTTTCGTTCTCTTCGGCGCCACGGGTGATCTCGCCTTCAAGCAGATCTTTCCTGCCCTGTATGCCATGGTCCGACGCAACGCCCTCTCCGTCCCGGTGATCGGCGTCGCCTTCGATCCCTGGGACGTGGAGAAGCTGCGCGCCCGGGCCCGCGAGAGCACGGTGAAGGCCTATGGCGATGCCTTCGACGAGAGCGTATTCGCCAGGTTTTCCGATCTTCTCGGCTATGTCAGCGGCGATTACCGCAGCCCCGAGACTTTCGCCAAGCTGAAGGCGGCCCTAGGCCAGGCCAGCCGCCCCCTGCACTATCTGGCGATCCCGCCGAGCCTGTTCGAAACGGTGGCTGAAGGCCTGCAGCAATCGGGCTGTGCCGCCAATGCCAGGCTGATGGTGGAAAAGCCCTTCGGGCATGACGAGGCTTCCGCCAAGGAACTCAACGCCGTCCTGCATCGCTTCTTCGACGAGAGCGCCATCTTCCGCATCGACCACTATGTCGGCAAGGAAGCCATCCAGAACCTGCTCTATTTCCGCTTCGCCAACGCCTTCCTCGAGCCGGTCTGGAACCGCAATTTCGTCGAGAGCATCCAGATCACCATGGCCGAGAACTTCGGCGTGCAGGGCCGCGGCAAGTTCTATGACGAGGTCGGTACCATCAGAGACGTGATCCAGAACCATCTCGTCAACGTGCTGATCCTGCTCGCCATGGAGCCGCCGGCCGGCCGGCTCGAGGACGATCTGATCGAGGAGAAGGTCAAGATCTTCAAGGCGATCCGCACGCTGACGCCGCAGGACGTGGTGCGCGGCCAGTTCGTCGGCTATCACGACGAGCCCGGCGTGGCACCGAATTCCACCGTGGAGACCTTCGCGGCGGTGAGGATGTTCGTCGACAGCTGGCGCTGGGCCGACGTGCCCTTCTATATCCGCGCCGGCAAGAACCTGCCGGTGCGCTGCACCGAGGTGGTGGTCCGCTTCAGGAAGCCGCCGCACGACGTGTTCGCCGAACGGTTGCAAGGGCCCTCCAACGAGCTTCGCTTCCGCATCAATCCGCAGATCACCATCGGACTCGGCTCGCGTATCAAGGCGCCCGGCGAGAACCTGGTGGGCGAGCCGGTCGAACTCGTCGCCGTCGATGACGGCACCGGTGACCTCGCCCCCTATGAGCGACTGATCGGCGACGCCATGGAGGGCGACAACGCCCTGTTCACCCGGCAGGATGCCGCCGAAATCGCCTGGCGCATCTTCGATCCCGTCATCGGCAATGTCGTGCCCGTTACCCCCTACCAACCCGGTACCTGGGGCCCGTCGACCATGGCCGGCTTCGAACCGCCCTTCGGCTGGGTCGACCCGACGGTGTGAGGACCCGTCCATGAAGGGCGGCGCTGAGCTTTGTCATGCCCGGGCTTGACCCGGGCATCCACCGCAGTGCCCTGCGCAATGGCGAGAAAAGAGCTGGATTGCCGGGTCAAGCCCGGCAATGACAATGGTCGCGTGAGTTCAAATCTGCTTGCGCCGGCCGAAGCCTCAATTGCACTTCACGTCATAGTCCGACACCGAGGGGTAGTCGTTGTCACCCGCCGTGGTGACCGACAGGGTGCCCGCCTCGCCGCGATAATTGTAGCTGCAATAGCCGAGGCCGGTGCCCGAGCAGGCCTCCGCCTCGATCACGCCGAGCTTGACGAGTTCGGCGACGCGGCTGTCGGTGCGATCCTGCTCGCTTGAAGGCACCGGCTCCCAGCCATTCGCCTTCAGCGCGGCGCGCGCCTTGTCGATCGGCATGTTGTTGATGTTGGGCACCTTGGCACGGCCGCCGCAGACGCCGTCACTGGCCGCCACCGGGTTGAACTCGAACTTGTAGTCGTCGATCGAGCGGATATCGCCGATCGGTGTGGCGAGATAATCGCCGTCGATGACACGCACCCCGCCCCCTTCGAGAGCCTGGACGCGGCCCAGCGACTGCTTGGAGCCTTTTTCGGCATAGAGCAGGGCAACCAGCTTGCCGCCGTCGAAGACACCGACATTGCCGTCATTGACCAGGCAGGTACCGCTGGTGCCCGGCTCGAACCCACCGGCGAAGCTGACGGCGCGCAGGGAGGTCCCCAGCTTGGCCTCGCCCGTCACGGCCCAGCCGCGCTCCGCCACGACACGGCCGGCTTCAGAGGCAGGCTTGACAACCAGCTGGCTGCACTCGTCTGCTCCTTCCACCGCCCGGGGGGCACGCGGCAGGGTGGTCAGAAGGCGGAATGCCACGCCCTTGACCTCGCTGCTGGTGGAGGGCGGCTCGTCCCCCATGCCCATCGCCGCAGCCATGGCCGCCGGGGCGCCCAGCATCAACGCGCTCGCCAAAGATGCCGCGAGGAAAGTCCGGCCTTTCCCGGTATTCGCCACAGCCCGCCGTCCATCCGTCATTGTCGTCTCCACTGCTGCCGATTCATGGGATCGGCGCAGGCGCCAAGATATCGGCGCGCGGCGACAAGACAATCGCCATGGAGCGAAGTTTCAAGCTCGGCTGGGGATAGAGGTTTCCGGGGGAACAAGGCGATGTTCGTTCGGGCACGGTAAGGCGAGCATCTGCCTGTCCCCTACCCAATCGTCATCAGGCTGGCATTGCCGCCGGCGGCCGTGGTGTTGATCGAGGTGGAAACTTCCTCCAGGAGCCAGTTGAGGCAATAGGCGTCCGCCTTCGCCGCGAGTTCCTGCGAGGAGGCCGCTTGCACCAGGACGAGCGGCCCCGGCAAGGCGGCGATGGCCTTGCTCGCCTCCTGGATCTCATCCGGGTTTCCCTCGACCAGGGCACCGGCGAACGGGCCCGACTTCCTCCAGTCCTTGCTCCAGCTCACCCGCACCGCCACGCTGGCCGGCAGGGTCTTGAGCACGGGTTGCAGCCCGGAAGCCATATCGATCACCACGCTGTTGCCGGTCGCGAGCGCCGCCGTGAGCTGCCGGTGCAGGCCGATCTCGGTCTGCGGCACCAGCAGGATCTGGCCGCGCGGATGCAGGGCGTAGAGGTTGCGCTCGCCGACCGGGCCGGTCAGCTCGATCTCCAGGCCGAGGGCGGAGTCGCCGCCGATTTCGCGCGCATCCTGGGCCAGATTGTTCATGCCGCGCTGTCCCAGCCATTTGGCGAAGTCGGTCAGCACCGGATCGGTATGGACCGAGCTGTGCCGCGGGGGGATTGGCGGGGTGTCGACCAGGCGCCCGAGATAGAGGGGCCCGCCCGCCTTGGGACCGGTGCCCGACAGGCCGCGCCCGCCGAAGGGCTGCACGCCGACGACCGCGCCGATGGTGTTGCGGTTGATGTAGACATTGCCTGTTTTCACCAGGCTGGTGACATGGGCGATGGTCTCGTCGAGGCGGGTGTGCAGGCCGAAGGTCAGGCCATAGCCGGTCGCGTTGATCGCATCGATCAGGCGTTCCAGATCGTCGCGCTTGTAGCGCACCACATGCAGTACCGGCCCGAAGACCTCGCGCGTGAGATCGGCCAGCTCGTTGATCTCGATGATGGTGGGCGCCACGAAGGTACCGGCCTGCGTCGCTTCGCCCAGCGCCACCTGCTCCACCTTGCGGCCGCGGCCGCGCATGGCCTCGACATGGCCCTCGATGGTGGCCTTGGCCTCGGCGGTGATGACGGGGCCGATATCGACCTTCAGGCTGTCGGTTGAACCGATGCTGAGCTCCTTCAGCGCGCCCTTGAGCATGGTGAGGGTGCGGTCGGCGACATCCTCCTGCAGGCAGAGCACGCGCAGGGCCGAACAGCGCTGCCCGGCGCTATCGAAGGCAGAGGCGATCACATCCGCGACCACCTGCTCGGCCAGGGCCGATGAATCGACGATCATGGCGTTCTGGCCGCCGGTCTCGGCGATCAGCGGGATCGGCTTGCCATGGGAGCCGAGGCGCGTGGCGAGCTGGGCCTGGATCAGGCGCGCCACCTCGGTCGAGCCGGTGAACATCACGCCAGAGGTCTCCGGCGCGGCGACGAGTGCCGCGCCGACCCGGCCGTCGCCCGGCAGGAGCTGCAGGGCATCGGCCGGGACACCGGCCTCGTGCAGGATGCGCACGGCCTGGGCGGCGATCAATGGCGTTTCCTCCGCCGGCTTGGCGAGCACGGCATTGCCCGCCACCAAAGCGGCGGCAACCTGGCCGGAGAAGATCGCCAGCGGGAAATTCCACGGGCTGATACAGACGACCGGCCCGAGCGGCTTGTGGGCGACGCCCAGCGTAAGGCGGGCCTGGTCGGCGTAATAGCGCAGGAAGTCGATGGCCTCGCGCACCTCGGCGATGGCGTTCGGCATCGACTTGCCCGCCTCGCGCATGATCAGGCCGAGCAGCACCGGCATCTCGCTCTGCATGATGTCGGCGGCGCGCTCCAATGCGGTCGCGCGCTCGCCCGGTGTCCAGCGGGACCAGCCCTGCATCGCCTTTTGCGCGTTCGCCATCGCCGTGGCGACATCGGCCTCGGTGGCCTCGGTCACCTCACCGACGACATCCTCATGGTCGCCGGGATTGAGCACGGGCCGGCTTTCTCCGGCACTGCGAGCGCCAGCAAGCTGCGGCACGGACGTCCAGGCCCGGCCGGCGCTCTCCTTGAGGATTGCGCCGATCTCGGCAAGCGTCGTCTCGTTGGAAAGGTCGAGCCCGGCGGAATTGGCACGCTCGTCATAGAGCTGGGCGGGCAGGGAAATCTGGTCGTGGCGCGCCCCGACCACCGCCATCGCGCTGATCACCTCGGCCGGATCGGCGATCAGTTCGTCGACCGAAACATTGGGGTCGCCGATGCGATTGACGAAAGAGGAATTCGCCCCGTTTTCCAGGAGACGGCGCACGAGATAGGCAAGCAGCGTCTCATGCGTGCCGACGGGGGCATAAATGCGGGCCGGCCGGCGCAGCTTGTGCGCCCCGACCACCTCGTCATAGAGCGGCTCGCCCATGCCGTGCAGGCATTGGAACTCGTATTGGCCAGTTTTGAAGTCGGCGCCGGCGAGTTGATAGATGGTGGCGAGCGACTGGGCATTGTGCGTGGCAAATTGCGGGAAGACGGCGTCGGTGGCCTCCAGCAGCTTGCGCGCGCAGGCGATATAGGAAACGTCGGTGTGCACCTTGCGGGTGAAGACCGGAAAGTCGGGCAGGCCGTCGACCTGCGCCCGCTTGATCTCGGCATCCCAATAGGCGCCCTTGACCAGGCGCACCATGATGCGGTGCCCGGTGCGGCGCGCCAGGTCGATGATGAAATCGAGCACGAACGGGCAACGCTTGCCATAGGCCTGGACCACGAAGCCGATGCCGTCCCAGCCCTTGAGATCGGGGTCCTCGCACAGGCTCTCCAGGAGGTCGAGCGAGAGTTCGAGCCGGTCGGCCTCCTCGGCGTCGATGTTGAGGCCGATGTCGTATTGCTTAGCGATGGCGGCCAGCGCCTTCACCTTGGGCAGCAATTCCGCCATCACCCGCTCGGCCTGGGCGCGCACATAGCGCGGATGCAGCGCCGAGAGCTTGATGGAGATGCCGGGCCCGTCATAGATGCCGCGGCCTGCCGAAGCGCGGCCGATGGCGTGGATGGCGGTCTCATAGTCCTTGTAGTAGCGCGTCGCATCGGCAGCGGTGGTCGCCGCCTCGCCCAGCATGTCGTAGGAATAGCGAAAGCCCCTCTCCTCCAGCGGCCGGGCGCGTTTCAGCGCTTCCGCGATGGTCTCGCCGGTGACGAACTGCTCGCCCATCATGCGCATCGCCATGTCGACGCCGCGGCGGATCACCGGCTCGCCGCAACGGGCGATCAGCCGGGTCAGCGCCGCCGACAGGCCGCGGTCATTGACGGTGTTCGAGAGTTTGCCTGTAACCACCAGGCCCCAGGTCGCGGCGTTGACGAAGAGCGAGCGCCCGCCGCCGACATGGGAGCGCCAATCGCCATCGGCGATCTTGTCGCGGATCAGGGCGTCTCGCGTCGCCATGTCGGGAATGCGCAGCAAGGCCTCGGCGAGGCACATCAGCGCCACGCCTTCCTGGCTGGAGAGCGAATATTCATGCACCAGCGCCTCAACACCGCCGCCCCGGCGCTTGGAACGCAGCGCCTCGATCAGCTTGCGGCCGGTGGCGCTGATCGCCTCCTTGACACCCGCCGGCAGGTTGGCCTGCTCCAGGAGCGCCGCCACGCATTCCTCCTCGGAACGGCGATAGGCCGCCGTGATGGCCTGGCGCAGCGGCGTCTGCGGCCGGATCGGCGGCGCAAAATCGGCGAAGGGCCTGGGGGCAGGCTGGGGATTTTGCAAGGAACCTTGGCTGAGTGCGGCAGATGTCGTCATGGCTGTCTCGCTCTGGGGAAACGTCAGGTGCCATTGGGCCGGATCGGCGATGATACCTCGCGTCGTGGCGATCACATAGCACGCCCCATTCTTGCATTTTTGCCAAGATTATGCGCCTTTGTAGACAATATCACTTTTGATTCATCGATATCCAGGACTTTTGGATGGCAAAAACGACAGAAACAGGAAATCTGGACGGTTACGACCGCAAGATCATCGATGCGCTGGTCGAAAACGGCCGCATCTCCATCACCGAACTGTCTGAAAAGATTGGGCTTTCCAAGACACCGTGCCATCAGCGGCTGAAGCGCCTTGTCGACGAGGGTTACATCCGCGGCTTCCGCGCCATTCTCGACTCCAGCAAGATGGGCCTCGACCATATCGCCTATACGGAAGTGAAGCTTTCGGACACGCGCGAGGCCGCGCTGAAGGCCTTCAACGCGGCGGTGTTCAAGATCCCGGAAGTCGAGGAATGCCATATGATCGCAAGCTCCTACGACTATCTCCTCAAGGTGCGCACCGCCAATATCCGCCGCTATCGCCAGGTGCTCGGCGAACGCATCTCGAGCCTGCCCCATGTCGCCAACACCTCGACCTTCGTGGTGATGGAATCGGTCAAGGACACTGACCTGGTGCCGTGAGCGAGGAGCAAATTAAATTAATTCAGGGACAGTTTACTAATTTCAACGATGAGTCCACGTACGGATCAAGCGAAGCTACGTCATTAGTAAACTGTCTCCGATTTTCCGTTCATTTCACCGCGATGTCGACCGGTCCCCTTCGTCCAGCTTGCTCTTCCTGCCCCGCTTCTGCGGCCTGAGGACACGGCCGGTCACGGCCTCCAGCTGTTCGATCCAGGCGCCGCCGCCGAGCGGCCGGCCCGACGTCTCCGCCAGACGCAGGGCGTTCGCCGCCCTCTCGTCCTCCCCGGCCTGCAGGAGGCCGGCGATATCGGGGAAACGTTCGCGCACGGGGCCGAGATCGGTCAGCCCGTCGTCGCGGCCGTCGAGATGGACCCGCGCGCTCGACCAGGGCCAGTCCTGCGCCCGCTCGACCAGGCGCGCGCGGACGGGGTTGAGGCAGACATAGCGGACCGCATGGGCCAGGTGCGTCTCGTCCATGACCACGGAACCGAAGCGTCCCTGCCACAGATGCCCGGTCCATTGCTGGCGCGTGTTGATGCGCGCGGTGTAACGCCGATGCGTCTCGCCCAGCATGGCCCTGAGCCCGTCCGGTTCGGTGGGAATGGCGAGCAGATGAACGTGATTGGGCATCAGGCACCAGGCGATCAGCCGCGTGCCCGATTTCGGGGCATAGATCTTCAGGAGATCGAGATAGGCCCGGTAATCCTCGTCGCAGAAGAACACCCGCTCGCGGCGATTGCCCCGCTGCGTGACATGATGGGCAAAACCGGGAACGACCAGACGGGCGATACGGGCCATGCGCCGATCATGATCGGTCGCGTTAAATTAGTAAACTGTCCCCGAATTAATTTGCCATTCCTTGCGGAATTCGCTCGGCGTTGTCGTGAAGCGCTGACGGAACCGCCGGCTGAAATGGGCGGAATCCGAGAAGCCGCACTCCATGGCGATCTTGGCGAAGGATTTGTTGGAGGTCTCGACCATATGCCGGGCGAGCGACAGCCGCATCTCCATGAAGGCCGCGCGCGGCGAGGTGGCGAGCGCGCTCTCGAAATGGCGCTCGAGCCGGCGCTTGGTGATGCCCAGATGCCGGGCGATCTGGCCGACGGAGAGCGGCGCATCCAGGCTTTGCTGCACCAGCAGCAGCGCCTTCCTGACGAAGGGATCGGAGGTGTTGAAATCGAGCGTCGGGCTCGGCTGCGGCGCCTCGCCGACCTCCGCCCCGTTGATCATCATGATGTGCAGGCTCTTGGTCGCGGCGGCCTTGCCCAAATGCCGCTCGACCAGGAAGGCCGCCAGATGGGCCGCGCTGGCGCCGCCCGGACAGGTGAGGCGGTCGCGATCGACGATGAAGATCTGGTCGGACACCGGCTGGAGACCGTCGAACTGCTCCAGGAAATCGGTGTGGTGGAACCAGCTCACGCAGCAGCGATAGCCCTCCATCAGCCCGGCATGGTGCAGGATGAAGGCGCCGGTGCACACGCCGACGAGCGGCACCCTGGCCGCCGCCGCCCGCTGGAGATAGCGCGAATAGGCGGGGCTGAGTTTCGGGACCTCGTCGATCAACCCGCCCACCACCACGATATAGTCGAACTTGCCGGGGTCCCCCAGCCTCTCGCTGGGCGCGACCACCACGCCGCTGCTGGAGGCGATCGGGCTCATGGTGTCGGACAGCACGCTCCATTCGAAGCGGATCGGCCGGCTGCGGTCGCCTTCATCTGCCGCCAGGCGCAGCACGTCGACGAAATTGGCAAAGGCGTTCAGGGTGAAGTGACGCGCCAGGATGAAGCCGACGGACAGCCGCGGCGCCTGCTTTTCGGACCGAGCCGGCTTCCTTGTCCCCGCTTCGCTCACGCCGCGCCTCCCTGTGCCGGGACGTCGCACATGTAACATCCGATCGACGCACCCATCCTATTCATGTCGACGACACCCGGCAAGATGTCGGGACCGGGCAGTCGTCCCGCCGCCGGCATCAATTTGTTGCATCGGTCGTACAAATCATGGCGAGGACAGCGTTCATGCTCTAAGAAGTGAGCGGGGATATCCGATTGGGATGGAGGGGACAGTCCATCGACAGCAGGTATTTCCATGAATACGGCAGAAATATACCAACGATTCTTGCATCATAGGCGGCGGCCCGCGCATCTTTTTCCGATTGCATTCCTTTGTCTGGCTGCGACGCCGGCCCTGGCACAGTATCAGCCCCGGGAAACCTTTGCGCCGCGCCCGCCGGCGCAGGCCGTCAACGCCTATCGCTCGGCCAATGGCCTGCCCGGTCCTCAATATTGGCAGAACAAGGCCGATTATCAGATCCATGCCACGCTCCAGCCTGATCAGCCTGCCATCAGCGGCGATGAGGTCATCACCTATACCAACAACAGCCCCGACCGGCTGACCGAGCTCTGGCTGCAACTCGACCAGAACATCTACAAGACCGACAGCCGCAGCGGTTACGCCAACGGCAAGGCGCGCGAGGGCACCACGGACGGCTTCGTGCTCGACAGCGTCGCGATCGGCGGCGGCAAGGCAGCACCCGTTTCCTATACCGTCAGCGACACACGCCTGCGCATCGCCCTGCCGATGCCGCTGGCCGCCAAGGGCGGGCAGGTCAAGCTCCACATCCGCTATCACTTCGCCATTCCCGGCGAATGGGGCGGGCGCATGGGCTGGGGCAAGGCCAAGGCCGGGCCCGTCTACGAGATCGCGCAATGGTATCCGCGCATGGCCGTCTATGACGACATCCGCGGCTGGGACACGCTGCCCTACCTAGCCCAGGAGTTTTATCTCGACTATGGCAATTTCGACTATTGGGTAACGGCACCGAGCACCATGCTGGTGGCGGGCTCGGGTGAATTGGCAAACCCGCAGGAGGTGCTGACATCCGAGCAGCAAAGTCGGCTCAAGAAGGCCCGCGCCAGCGACAAGACCGTGACCATCCGCAGCGTCCCGGAAATCGATGATCCCAAGTCACGCCCGAAGAAGGACGGCACGCTGACCTGGCACTATCGCATGCAGAACAGCCGCGACGTGGTTTTCGCAGCCTCGGTCGCCTTTGCCTGGGACGCGGCGCGCATCAACCTACCGGGCGGCAAGTCGGCGCTCGCCATGTCCTTCTACCCGGCTGAAAGCCAGGGCAGCGAGCGCTGGGGCCGTTCGACCGAATATCTCAAGGACGCGGTCGAACGCTTTTCGGCCCGCTGGTATCCCTATCCCTGGCCGGTCGCTGTCAATATCGCCGGCCCCGACGATCTCGCCGGCATGGAATATCCCGGCCTGCTTTTCGACGGCATTGGCGACAAGACCAAGGACCTGTTCTGGGTTACCGCCCATGAGATCGGCCACACCTGGTTTCCGATGGTCGTCGGTTTCGACGAGCGGCGCGACGCCTGGATGGACGAAGGCTTCAACACCTTCATCGACGTCTATGAGTCGGACGATTTCAACCATGGCGAATATGCGCCCAAACGCGATGTCGAATATGCGCCGGGCGGTGGCAATCCCGTCGACGAGATCATCGAGGTATTGAAGGACCGCGACGCGCCGCCGATCCTCTCGCGGGCCGACACCGTGATCGAGAAATACCGCCACCCGGTGACCTATTTCAAATCCGCGCTCGGCCTCGTGCTGCTGCGCGAGCAGATCCTCGGGCCGGAGCGCTTCGACGCGGCCTTCCGCCAGTTCACCGCGGCCTGGGCCTTCAAGCATCCCAAGCCGGACGATTTCTTCCGGGCGATGGAAAGCAGCACCGGCGAGGACCTCTCCTGGTGGTGGCGCGGCTGGTACGACCACAATTGGACGCTCGACCTCGCCATCGACAAGATCGGGCCGGCGACCGACGACAAGGACAAGGACAACAAGGACAAGGCGCCCAAGGGCACGGCCATCACCGTCGGCAGCCACGACAAGCTGGTCATGCCGGTGACCTTGCGGGTCGACTTCGCCGACGGCAGCCATCGCGACTATCGTCTGCCCGCCGAAAGCTGGATCAGGCAAGCCTCGACCACCGTCATCGTGGAGCCCGGCAAGAAGGTGGTGCAGGCCACCCTCGATCCCGACCACAAGATCCCCGACGGGAACCGCGGCAACGACAAGCTGCGCGCCGACGCAAAATAGCCGACCAGTAACGCCGTGCCCGTGAAAGGGCACGGCAAACCAGAACGAACGAGCATCCGGTCCGAGTACTCGTTGATCTGACCAGAATTGGAAAACAAGTGCTCCCGTCATCCCCGGCGCGGCCGAAGGCCGTGGGAAGGGGATCCAGGGGCTATGAGTTTCGTCCTGTAACTCCTGGATCCCCTTCCCGGGGTCTTCGACCCCGCCCGGGATGACATGTCTTTTAGGCAACAGTGGATGCTGCCCATCAGCATCGATAACGTGCCGGCATCACTCCGCCAGCTGGAAGGCCTCGAACCGTCCCAGCGCTTCCTCGATCGCGGGCTTGTGGGCGGCGGCATCGCCCTCGCCCACCCAGTTCCATTGCTGGATCAGCACCTTGCCGGCGGCGCGGTCCGTCTTGAGATCGATGGCCGCTACCACCTCTTCGCCCACCAGCACCGGCAGAGCGAAATAGCCGAAAACCCGTTTTTCCTTCGGCACATAGGCCTCGAAGCGGTGATCATAGTCGAAGAAGAGTTTTAACCGCTTGCGCTGGATCACCAGGGGGTCGAAGGGCGAGAGGATATGCACGAGCTCGGCCGGCGGCGCCGCGGCGACGGCGTCGAGCGTTTCGGGGCTGGCCCAATGCTCGGTCTTGCCGGCCCCCTCGACCTCCACGGCCACCAGGTCTTTGCGCCGCACCCGGCTTTCGAGGCGCTCGCGCACCGCACCCTTGCGGCCGGCATCGAGATGGCAGATGGAATCGAGGCTGATCAGCCCCTGCGCGCGCAGCGCCCGGTCGATGATGTAGTCGAGCCGCTGGCGCTCGGTGGCCGGCTTGGGCTTGAGGTCCCGCTGCTCAGCCCAGCCGAAATGGCGCTCCATCAGCTCATAGGTCTTGAGCATGCCCACGCGGGCGCTGATGGTCAGCACGCCGGTATAGAAGGCCAGCTGCAGCGCCTTCTTCGAAGGCTTGCGGCTGGCCCAGGGATGGGTCTTCTCCACCAGCACGTCGTCGTCGATGTCGCGAATGGAGAGAGCCCCACCCTTGCGGATCAGGCTGAGGACCTTGCGCAGATCGGCCTTCGACACGCTCTCGAACCAGCCATTGGGCCGGTCGAGATAGGCCTTCATGTCGGGCAGGAAGTAGCGCAGGTCCTGGGTGGGAATATAGGACAGCGCATGCGTCCAATATTCGAACACCGACTTGTCGGCGCTTTGCGCCTGGACGAGATGGTCGCGGCGATAGTCGGGAATGCGCGTCCACAAGATGTGATGGTGGCTGCGCTCGATCACGTTGATGGTGTCGATCTGCACATAGCCCAGATGCGCGGTCGCCGCAGGAGTCGCCTGCGGCCCGTCGCCGAAGGGAGCCAGGCTGTCGAGGCGCTGGGCCCTCAGCCAGATGCGCCGGGCCTGCGTCTTGTCGATGGAAGGCAGTTTACGGGGCATGCAATCTCGCCAGGATACGGGGCGGCTGGGAGCACGCTCCCAGCCTTCATGCCCTGCAAGATAGGTCTTCCCGGCCGAGTCGCCAGCCCCGCGCCAGTATTTTGTTCACGAAACGTTTACGGTCCGGCGGCTTGTCAGGGCACGAAGAGGATCTTGACCTCGCCCGGCCCGGCCGGCCTGGCAATGATGGCGGGCACCTCCTCCAGCCTGACCTCGCGCGAGATCAGCTCGTCGAGCTTGAGGGCTCCGCTGGCCACCAGCTCGGCCGCCCGCCGATGGGTGAAGGGGTTGATGAAGGAGCCGAACACCTTCAGCTCGCGGAACAGGATGTCGAAGGGCTCGACCGCCACCTTCTCGCCCTGCGCCATCACGCCGAGGATCACCACGGTGCCGCCGGGACGGGCGAGCCGGAAGGATTGCTCCACCGTTTCGGCCACGCCGGCGCATTCGATCACCACGTCGGCTCCGCCGGGTAGCAGGCCGTCGGGGCCGGTCACGTTGGCGATGAAATCGCCCCGGGTGGGATCGATGCTGGCGGTGGCGCCCACGCGCTCGGCCAGCTCGCGCTTCACCGCCTGGCGCGTGGACAGCACCACGCGTGACGCGCCGGCGAGCCTGGCCAGTTGCACCGTGATCAGCCCGATCACGCCGCCGCCGAGCACGATCACCGAGGAGCCCGGCTGGATATCGGCAATGTCGATGCCGTGCAGGCAGCAGGCAATCGGCTCGCAGAAGGCGCCATGGCTGGCCTTCAGGGACAGCGGCAGTTCATAAGCCTGCTGCTGCGGCACGATAACATAGTCGGCCAGGCCGCCGTCGCGGTGAATGCCGATGGCGGTGAGATTGCGGCACAGATTGATCCGCCCGTTCTGGCAGTGCACGCAGCGCCCGCACACGATGTTGGGATCGCCGGTCACCCGCATGCCGGTGCGAAAACCCTGCACGCCGGGGCCGACTTCCTCGATGATGCCGCAGAATTCATGCCCCAGGGTCACCGGCGGCTTGGAGGGAAACTCGCCCTTGAGCAGATGGCGGTCCGTGCCGCAAATGCCGGAGGCCTCGACCCGCACCAGCAGGTCGCCCGGCCCGGGCTTCGGCCTTTCCACCTCCTTCAGAAAAAGCTCTCCCACCGCATCGAGCCGCACTGCCTTCATCGTTGCCTCCGCCTGTTGTTTTGATTGTTCATACAATTCTAGGCCGGATTCGGGGCCGCGGGATAGTACCCGCCGGCATTTCCTTGGAGCGCGGACATCCCAGCGACATGCTTATGTCGCGATGTCCGCTCTTGAACCGCCAGCGTTCAGAGCGAAGAGCGGACAAGATGTCCGCGCTCCATGTAAGATGGCCGCCATGCCCGACAATTCTCCTGATTCTCAGCCCTCCAACGCCCCTGAATGGTCCGTCTCCGAGCTCTCCGGCGCCCTCAAGCGCACCGTGGAGGATGCCTTCGGCTATGTGCGCGTGCGGGGCGAGATCTCGGGCTATCGCGGCCCGGTGGCGTCGGGACACGCCTATTTCGCCCTCAAGGACGAAGGCGCCAAGATCGATGCGGTGATCTGGAAGGGCAATCTCGCCCGGCTGCGCCAGCGCCCCGAGGAGGGCATGGAGGTGATCGCCCATGGCCGGCTGACCACCTTCCCCGGCAAGTCCTCCTACCAGATCATCATCGACCGGCTCGAACCGGCCGGCCTCGGTGCGCTGATGGCGCTCCTGGAGGAGCGCCGCCGCAAGCTCGCGGCCGAAGGCCTGTTCGACGAGGGCCGCAAGCGTCCCCTGCCCTTCCTGCCGCGGGTAATCGGCGTGGTCACCTCGCCGACCGGCGCCGTGATCCGCGACATCCTGCATCGCATCACCGACCGCTTTCCGCGCCGGGTCATCGTCTGGCCGGTGCGGGTGCAGGGCGAGACATCCGCCGCCGAGATCGCCAATGCCATCGCCGGCTTCGATGCCCTGCCGGCCGGCGGCCCGATCCCGCGCCCGGACGTGCTGATCGTGGCGCGCGGCGGCGGCAGCCTGGAGGATCTGTGGTCGTTCAACGAGGAAGTCGTGGTGCGCGCCGCCGCGGCGTGCTCGATCCCGCTGATCTCGGCGGTCGGCCATGAGACCGACTGGACGCTGATCGACCATGTCGCCGACCGCCGGGCCCCGACGCCGACCGGTGCCGCCGAAATGGCCGTCCCGGTCAGGGCCGACCTCTTCGCCAATCTGCACGATCTCGGCGCCCGCCTCACCGGCCATGCGCTACGCATGATCGAGCGCCGGCGCCAGGACCTGCGCAATCTCGGCCGGGCCCTGCCCAGTGGCGAGGCCCTGCTCGCGACTCCGCGCCAGAAACTCGACCTTGCCGCCGGCCGCCTGGTGCACGCGCTCACGCTCAACACCCGCCGCCACCACCAGCGCTACGATGCCCTCACCCGCCGGCTGCTGACGCAGAGCCCCGCCAACCGGCTCGACCGCAGCCGCGACCGCTTCCACGCCATCGCCGAACGCCTGGAGGCTTCGGCGCGCATCGCCCTCGCCCGCAAGCGCGAGGCCTTTGCCGGCCGAGCCGGCCAGCTCACCCCGCTCTTGCTGTCCCGCCGCAGCGAGGCCGGGCGCGAGCGCCTGTCGAGCCTCGCCGGCCGCCTGCTGCAGGCCGCGGCCGCGCGCACATCGGCCCAGCGCGAAAGGCTCGACCGCTTCGCCGTGCTCTTGGAAGCCTATTCCTACCAGGGCGTGCTGCAGCGCGGCTTTGCCCTGGTGCGCGACGAGCAAGGCAGCCCCATACGCAATGTCGCGGCAGCCCAGGCCGCAGCGAGCCTCGACCTGCAATTCGCCGATGGCCATTTCATCGTGGGCAAGGGTGCGCCCCCGCCGGCCCCAGGCGTGGCGAAAGCCAAGCCGAAGAGCGGACAGGCCGGTCCGCAACCGAGCCTGTTCGACGATTAGAATTGGCTCTGTTATAGTTTCGACAAGATCAGCAACACATAGGCCAGCGCCTCCATGAACCGTCACGAAAGCCGCATGACTTTGCCCGGCGAAGCACAGGTCCAGTACCTCGATTCCGATTTCCGCATCCTCAAGCCGGGCAATTACGTGCGCTGCGCCGTGACCGGCACGCATATCCCGATCGATGAGTTGCGCTATTGGAACGTCGACCGCCAGGAAGCCTATGCCAGCCGCGAGGCCGTGCTGGAGCGGCTGAAAGGGCTCGGCGAGATCTGAGAATCCGGGTGCGCGGACGTCTCGTCCGCTCTTGGAAACAGCGCGCTTGCAGTCAAGCAAGAGCGGACAGGATGTCCGCGCTCCAAGGCGTCCTCACCCCGCCAGGCGGAAGCGCTTCACCAGGAAATCGTGCATTGCTTCCTCGTCGTCGAAGGAAAGCTGGATCGGCACGGTCTGGCTGATCGAGGCGAGGCCGATGCGCGCAGGGCCTCCTGTGAGGCGGGTCATATCCTTGGTCGTCGTCACCGGAACGAGCTTCGCGGCCTGTGCCCGCGCCGCGATCCTGGCCGCCTCCTCCTCACTGAAGGCATGGTGGTCGGCGAAGACCTCCGTCGCGGCGATGATGGCCCCCATATCGGCCAGGGTCTTGAAGAACTTCTCGGGACGACCGATGCCGGCAAAGGCCAGCACCCGCTTGCCGCGCAGAGACGGGGCTTGCGGATCGAGGCCGATGCGGGCCCGGAAGACGGCGACACTCGAGCCGCGGGCGAAATCATAGACGGCCGTTCCCGCATCGCCGGGCCCGATCACCACCACCGCCGAAGCAAAGCCGATCTGGTCATGGATATCGGCCCGCAAGGGGCCGGCCGGAAAGGCCAGGCCGTTGCCGATGCCCGTCTCGCCATCGACGGCGATGATCGAGCAATCCTTGGTGAGAGAGGGGTTCTGGAAGCCATCATCCATGATGATGATGCTGGCCCCCTGCTCGATGGCCAGCGCCGCACCGGCCGGCCGGTCGATCGACTTCACCGTCAGCGCCTTGCGCGCCAGCAGCAGAGCCTCGTCGCCAACCTTGTCGGCGGCAGCGTCGGGCTTGACCACCAGCGGCCCCTTCTCGCTGCCGCCATAGCCACGGGTGAGGAAGGCCGGGCGCTGGCCCGCCGCGATCAGGATATCGGCAACCGCCAGCGCCAGCGGCGTCTTGCCGGCGCCGCCAAGCGTGAAATTGCCGGTGCAGACCACGGGAACGCCGGCCCGGCTGCCTGGCTGGCGCATACGCGCCGCGACCTTTCCGCCATAGAAACGGGACAGCGGCATGAGCAGGCGGGCCAGCCAGCCCCGCGGTCGGTACCAGAAGGCCGGCGCCTTCAGGCTCATGCGCATGCTCATGGCCGCCCCGCCCCGAGCGGTAGCAGGGCAATGAGCGTCCGCTCCAGCGCCCCGGTCAGCGTCGCGATTGCCTTGGCGCCGCCGGCTGCGACGCGCTCGACCTCAGCCGGCTCGGCCAGCAGCCGCGCAACGGCACCGGACAGCTCAGCCGAGCCGTGCACGACCACGGCCCCCCCCATGCCATCGAGCGCGCCATAAGCCTCGACGAAGTTCTGGACATGGGGCCCATGCAGCACGGCTGCGCCGAGCTTGACCGGTTCGATCGGATTCTGCCCGCCCTTGCCGAGCAGCGACTTGCCCATGAAGACGATGCGGGCTAGGCGATAGAACACGCCCATTTCCCCAACCGTGTCTGCGACATAGACATCGTGCCGCACTTCCAGGGCAGTGCCCCGCGAGCGCAGGGCGACGTTCAATCCCTTTTCCCGCAAGGCTGCGGCGATCGCCTCGCCACGTTCGGGATGCCGCGGCACGATCAGCGTCAACAGGCCGGGAAAACGGTCCTTCTGTGCGGCATGCACCTCACCCGCCAGAGCCTCCTCCCCCTCATGCGTCACCGCCGCGAGCCAGAGCGGGCGACCCGCCACCGCCTGCCGCAAACCTTCGAGCACGCCGGGATCGGCGGGCGGCAGCGGTGCGTCGAATTTGAGATTGCCGGTGACCACGACGCGCGGTGCCCCGAGCGAGGCAAAGCGCCGTCCGTCATCCTCGCTCTGTGCGGCAATGAGGTCGAAGCGCCCGAGCAGCGCGGCGCTGGTGCGCGGCACGCGGCACCAGCGCGCGAAGGAACGCGGCGACATCCGCCCATTGACCAGCGCCAGGGGAATGCCCGCCGCCTTGATCTCGGCGATCATCCCCGGCCAGAGTTCCGATTCCAGGAAACAGACGAGATCAGGCCGCCAGTGCTCGAGGAAACGCCTGACATAGGCGGGAATATCGAGCGGCACGAACTGATGGATCGCCCCGGGCGGCAGGCGCTCCGCCATCAGGGCCGCCGAGGTGACGGTGCCGGTCGTCATCAGGATACGATAGCCTTCCGCCGCCAGGCGCGCAGCCAGCGGCAACAGGGTAATGGCTTCCCCGACACTGGCACCATGCAGCCAGGCCAGCCGCCCCTCGGGCCGAGGCCGGCCGGCAATGCCAAGGCGTTCGGACCGGCGCGAAGCATCTTCCTTGCCGCGGCGCTGGCGCTTGTCCAGCAACAGGCCGGCGAACGGACGAAAGCAGCTCGTCGCCAGCCGGTAGGCCCTGAGGCTGAGGGGAAGCGCTGTGCTCACGTACCTGCCTTCACGAAGGTTCGCCCGACCATGGCATAGGCGGTGCGATGCGCCGCATCGAGGGCGTTCTCGACCTCCAGGCGCTTCGCCTCCATCAGCGCCTTGTCGGCATCCTCGGGCACATGCACGAGATCACCGACCACGAAGGCGCCGCGCGAAAACGGCATGTTGATCACGGCCTTGTCCCAGGTCGAGAGCTGGATCATGTTCGAGGTCGCCACGGCGACCGGCACGATCGGCCGTCCCGACAGGCGCGCAAGCGTGACGATGCCGAGCCCGGCCACGCCGCCGGTGCGCGGCACGTCCGCCGTCACGCCCACCGACTGGCCGTCCTTCAGGGTGGCCACCAGCTCGCGCAGGGCCGCGGGACCGCCCTTGTGGTGCTGGCGCTGGGGCCTGCCACCCGAGCCGCGCACCAGGCCGAGCCCCAGACGCGTCACCGCAACCGCGTTGATCTCGCCGTCGCCATGGCGCGAGATCAGGATGCGGAACTCATGCCCCTCGCGGCGCATGAAGGGCACCAGGAAATGCTGCCCGTGCCACATCGCCACGATATAGGGATATTGGTCGCGAATGGGCCCGTAGAGATCGGCCGGACTGTCGGCAAAGCGGCTGGTGCCGTGCACGAGCTTCAGCCATGCGGCGAGGCCCTCGCCGATGGCCTTCTGCACGAAGCGGGATCGGCCGATATTCTTGATCATTCCAGGGGCCTATCATCGACCATGGTTATCAGCGCTTGGTCGTGTCGGTCGTCGGATCGAGCAGGCGATGCAGATGCACGATGAAATAGCGCATCTGGGCATTGTCGACGCTCGCCTGGGCCTTGGCCTTCCAGGCCGCCTGGGCGCTGGCATAATTCGGGTAGATGCCGACGATGTCGAGGCCCTGAAGGTCCTTGAACTCCACGCCTTCGATCGAGCTCAGCTCGCCGCCGAAGACCAGATGCAGCAATTGTTTCTGAGGTTCGCTCATCCCATGCTCCTATAGCGTTTTCCGGAAAATCTGACAGACTCTTAGATCAAGAAAACGCGTTAAAACAAATAGTTAGATCAAAATGACAATTCAGGGAAAAGTCATTTTGCTCTAAAACTCAGTTCATGCCCTCGAACAGGGCAACCAGGGCGCCCTGACGCTCCCGCCCAGCCATCACGAGCGGCCGGTGCACGGGGTCGGGGCGGTTATAGACGATGTCCCTGCCGGCCACGGTAGTGAGAAGCCCGCCGGCCTCGCTGAGAATGATATCGGCTGCGGCAATGTCCCAATCATGCGAGGATCCCGAAGCGAAAGCGCCGTCGACGCTACCCTCCGCCACCATGGCGATGCGCAGGGCCAAGGACGACATCGACGAGGCCCGCTCGACCCGCGGCAAGGCGCGTTGGGCCAGATCGAACATCGGCTTGGGGCCCGCCAGCGTGCGGATGGCAGCGAGAGCCCCTTGGCTGGCATTGAGCGCAACGCCGTTCTTGAAGGCGCCCAGGCCGCGACCGCCCGTATAGAGATCGCCATTGCTGGGACGCAAGAGCACGCCCGCCAGCGGACGCCCGGCCTCGACCAGCGCGGCCGAGATCACCCATTCGCCGTTGCCGGCGATGAAGCCGCGCGTGCCGTCGATGGGGTCGACCACCCAGACCTGCTGCTTGTCCAGCCGCTCGGCGGTGTCGACGGCTTCCTCCGACAGCCAGCCGACCGCGCTGGAGACGTGGCGCAGCCGCTTGGCCAGATGAGCATCGATGGCAAGATCGGCCTCGGTGACCGGCGACTTGTCGGCCTTGTCGAAGACACGGGCCCCTTCGCGCGCAAAGCCGAGCCCGATCTCGCCCGCTTCCCTCACAGCCTCGATCAGCAGAGGCAACGCCTCGCCCGCACTCAACCCCCGGGCCATACGCCCTGCCCCATCCTTCTCGATCATGGCTCGGATTTAGGCGAGCCGGCCAGTACGTGCAAGCGAGAACCATGGGTTCTGAGCGGTTGGCCACGCAAGGCGTGTCAGCGGCGTCGCCGCGGCACGTGATAAATCACGGCGGTATATTTCCTGTCACGCCGCTCGGCCGCCGGGATTCCACCCAGGCCCTCGGCAATCCGGCGGCTTGCCAGATTCGCCTCTGCGACGGGATATTCGAAATATCGCACGGCCGGGTCCTCGGACGCCCAGTCGGCAATCGCAGCGACAGCCTCACGGCCATAGCCGCGCCCATGTTCGTCTTCCCGGATCCAGATACCGAGTTCCGGCGTCTTGCTCGCGGCCCGATGCAGCCCTGCCAGGCCGAGAAACAGTCCATCCCGCCGGCGGACGACGAAAATGTGATCGCTGCCCACCTCGGCCAAGGTCTCCCAATTGCGCCAGATCGAGGCAAAGGCCTCGCGTGACGGCAAAGGCTCCCATGCCATGAAACGCGTCAGGCTCGGCGTGATGCAGGCAAAGATCTCGTCGGCGTCATCGGGTGTGAAGGACCTGAGCAGAAGACGTTCGCTGACAAGGCCGGCGGGCGGTGGATCGAGGGACACAGTGTTCTCCGCTCACGAAATTGCGGCCTGCCGACCGAAACATCCCTGTCGCCGCTTGCGGTTTTCATGAAAGCGGATTTGGAGTGTCAGCCTCTGGCTGACATCTTGAAGAAAGGAAACAAGATGTCAGCCAGAGGCTGACACTCCGTGTTTCCTGCAACCTTGTAAACAGGCGCGACCGGAAGGCCAGGACATGTCGACAACGACGATAATGTGCCTTCGGAAAGATTCGTCCAGAAAGACCGCCTTGATTACCTGGCGCGTAATTGAGACGCCCCCTTCTCCCGGCCATGCTGAGCGGGCCTGAAGCAATCAGGCCTGCCAATAGGAACATGTCGATGACCGATCCCGCCACCATTGCCCGTATCTATATCGCCACCTGGAACGAGACCGATCCTGGGCGCCGGCGCGCCCTGCTGGATGCCTCCTGGACGCATGACGCCCTCTATGTCGACCCGCTGATGCGCGGCCAGGGCCATGACGAGATCGATGGCCTGATCGCAGCCGTGCAGCAGCGCTTCCCCGATTTTCTCTTCTCCCTGATCGGCGAGGCGGACGGCCATGGCGATCAGATCCGCTTCTCCTGGCAGCTCGGTCCGGAAGGCGCCGATGGGCCGATCAAAGGCACCGACTTCGCCCGGCTCGACCAGGGGCGGCTGCGCGAAGTGAATGGCTTCCTCGACCAGGTCCCGGCAGCGGCATGAGCGCCCGTGGCAGCATCCAGGTCGCCCGCCGACCGGGCGGCTCGCCGCAGGCGAGGGCCCCCCGGGGAGTCGGCGACCATCTGCGCGCCTGGCGCCAGCATCGCCGCATGAGCCAGCTCGATTTCGCGCTGGAGGCGGAAATCTCCCAGCGCCATCTCAGCTTCATGGAAAGCGGCCGTTCCAAGCCAAGCCGCGAGATGGTGCTGCATCTGGCCGAGAGGCTGGAAGTGCCGCTGCGCGAGCGCAATGCCCTGCTGCTCGCGGCCGGTTACGCACCGGTCTATCAAGAGCGCGGGCTGGATGATCCGGCCCTCGCCCCGGCCCGCGAGGCGATCGACCTGGTGATCGGCGGGCATGAGCCCTACCCCGCCCTTGCGGTCGACCGCCATTGGACGCTGGTCGCCGCCAACAAGGCGATCGCACCCTTGTTGGTCGGAGTTGCCGACAAGAGCCTGCTGGAGCCGCCGGTCAATGTGCTGCGCCTCGGCCTGCATCCCGGCGGTCTCGCGCCCCACACCGCCAATCTGCCCGAATGGCGCGATCATCTGCTCGAGCGCCTGCGCCAGCAGATCGCCGTCAGCGGCGACGAGATCCTCGCTCGTCTCCTCGAGGAACTTTCCGCCTATCCGGTTCCGGCTTCGCGCAGCAAGCCCCGCGCCGATCTCGGCGGCATCGTCGTGCCCTTCGAGCTCAGGACACCGCAGGGCCTGATGTGCTTCTTCTCCACCACCACCGTGTTCGGCACGCCCGTCGACATCACCCTGTCGGAGCTGGCGCTGGAATGTTTCTACCCCGCCAACGCCGAGACGGCGGAGATCCTCAAGCGGACGGTGCTGTGAGAGGAATCGCTACTTCTGGGATCACATCCCTGCCTGCCTTTAGAGCACTTCGACCGTTTGAGAAGAAGAGCAGGCAATCGCGACATGCAAGCATGTCACTGAGATGCCTGCGATGCCAGACGAGCATCTCTCACAAGGCAGTGCATAGAAAACGGGCGGGTTCCTGCCCTGGTCTCCCCGGAAGCTGGAGGTCGCCTTCTCCCGGGAGGACGAGGCCGAAACCCGCCCGTCATTCCCCTCGTAGCGGGGGGAAATGCGTGATGATCAGGCCGCCTTGCTCTCAGTCGGCGCATCCAAAGTCTGCAAGACCTCGAAACCTTCGAAGACGGGGTGGCCGAGCGTCAGCGCCGGGCCCTTGCCGGCATTACGATGCGACAGGCGGAAAGCCTCCGACTGAGTCCAGGCCTCGAAATCGGCCTTGGACCGCCAGACCACATGCGAGGAATACAGGACATGGTCCTCCCGCTCCGGCCCGCGCAGCAGGTGGAAGGAGACGAAGCCGGGCAGCTTGTCGATATGCACTTCACGATCGCGCCAGACGGTCTCGAAATCCGCGGTGGATTCCTTCTTCACCTGGAAGCGGTTCATGGCGATGAACATGGGTGGTTCCTTTCGTTGTTAGGATCTTGGACATTGAACGGGGACGATGCGCGAAACGGCGCCTCCCGGTGGAGGCGGCGGCGATATTCCGCGGACGGCCGCCAGCGCGGCTCTGTCCAGTGCAGAGTCCCCCGACGGGCTGCTGAGACGTACGCTGCCAACGCTACCCGATGCGGAGACATTGAAGCCAACATTGGCACGCCTGCCACCTTGGCACGCGATTCCGCCCATGGCCCTCACGCGACTATTCACGGCCGCGACAAGAATGGCATTGTATTTTTTCACCGCAGCACCATTGGTTCGGGCACTGTCGGCGACACCGATGTCCGACATCGCCCCCTCTCCGCCTTTCTGCGCATGGCGAGTCTGCGTGGTCGTATCGAGCTTGGCCAATCGCTTGACCTCCGGCTTATCCTTGACCGGCGTTTCGACCGCCTTCGTCTTCAAGGGTTGCTCTTTAGGCTTCTCAACCTTTTTCTTGGGCTTTTCCGGAATGGGCTTCTCGATCATCGGCTTTTTCGGCTCCGTCACCGTCTCGCTCCGCACAGTGTCGGGAACGGTTGCAACGGTCGCGCTGGGCTGCGTCGACGTTGTGGTGACGACGTCAGGCACCAGCGCTGCCATCCTGTCCGGCTCGACAGGCGTCGGGAGAGCCTCTTCGGCCACCTGTACGGGCGGGGATTCCGCGCTTTGCTCGTGAGGCGCCGCGGGCTCGGCGGCGACCGCATCGGGCGATATCTCGGTGACGGTATCCTCGGTCAGCGCCTCGCTCTCGGCTACCGGCGAGACGACCTCCTGCGACAGCGGCGAACTTACCTCGTTTACGGCATCATTCGAAGGCGCTGGCATCAGCGATGCCTCGATCGGGCGATTCAAGCGCGTTTCCACGCCGTCATGCGGCACCATCACCCAGGCACCGGCGAACGCCGTCAGATGCAGGAGCGCCGCTCCCGCGATCATGCCGACCCGCCAATCCCTGAAGATGTCGGCCGACGTCATGGCTGGGCAGCCGCCTTGTCGGCCTTGCCGATGAAGGCAAGTTGGCTCACGCCGTTGCGGCTGAGATCGGCCATCAGATCCAGCACCTTCTCATAGGGCACGCTGGCGTCGGCGCGGATATGCGCCATCACCTTGGGATCGGCGGCGAGACGGGCACGGATATCGGCATCGAAAGCCTCGCCGCTGCGGGCGTCCTGCCCGATATAGAGCGAGCCATCCGCCTTGATGGAAACCACCAGCGGCTCCTTGGTGGGCGACATCGCCGCCACGCCGCTCGCCTTGGGCAGATCGACCTTGACGCCGGCCGCCAGCATGGGCGCCGTCACCATGAAGACGATGAGCAGCACCAGCATCACGTCGACGAAGGGCGTCACATTGATGTCTGAAACGGCCTTGGGCGCCCAAGACCCATAGCCAGACGCTTCGCCGCCTTCGGGCTCGTGGAGGGAGAAGCTCATTCTGCCGCCTCCCTGAAGCCAATGGCCTTGGCGGACGTTCCGCGGCGGGCCGCCATGGTTTCCGCTTCGCGGCGCAGGACCTGCTCGAACAAGCGGCCGAGGCCGGCCATGCCTTGCGACAATCGATTATAGGCGATCAGAGCGGGAATGGCCGCAACCAGGCCGAGCGCCGTGGTGAACAGCGCTTCGGCAATGCCCGGAGCAACGGTGGCCAGCGAGGTGTCGTTGGCGCCGGCAATGGCGGAGAAGGAGTTCATCACGCCCCACACCGTGCCGAACAGCCCGATGAAGGGCGTCACGGCGGCAATGGTGGCGAGGATCGACAGACCGGCATCGCTGGCGCCGACCAGCCCGCCGGCCGCCTCGCGCATGGCTCGCTCGATCCGGGCTCGATATTCGCCGCCGGTTTCGCCGGGCACGGCAAGCCCGGCCGATTGCTCGCCCTGCGCATGCAAGGCCTGCCCTACGGCCGGCGCCGCGCCGAGGCCCTTGGCCGTTGCGGCTTTCAGCAGCCGACGCAGCTTCGCCTGCCGCCTCACCGTCTCGAAGCTCAGGCCCCAGGACAAGACCGAGGAGATCACAAGGATCAGCATGACGGCCTTCACCACCGGATCGGCGTTGAGCAGCATATTCACGAAGGAAAAATGCGTGGCGGTTTCGGTCATGGCACTCTCGCTCTCACTCTTTGTTTCGACGCCTGTTTGAACCAAGCCTCAATTGAAGAATTCGGCCTCACTTGAAAAATTTAGGTCCGGCCTTCGAACTGACACTGACCGCCTCGAGGCAGGAAGGAGCCCCTGCCTTGCCATTGGTGAACTGGCAGCTCGGCACGTCGTTGAGCAGGATGCTGCCGATGCCCTCGCAGGCGAGCCCGGCGACGTCGAAAGCCTTGACGATGGTCTTGTTGGCCGGGATCGGGGCGAGATCGACGGCCAGCCGCTTGGCGACCACGCCGTCCGCTCCAAACATCACCAGATCGGCACGCAGGCTCTGCGCCGCTTCCGCGCGTCCGTTCACCAGCACCATGGTCAGCCGGCAATTACCGTTCTGGGTCTCGAGCTTGTTGAGGTCGATCGACACATCGGCAGCCAGGGCCGGCAGGGGTGCCAGGAAAAGCATCGTCGCGGGTGCCAGTACGGCAGCGAAGCGGGACAATTTCGTCATGCGGCTTGGTCCTGTGGAACGGCGTGCATGATGCTGGGGCCGCCATCCTGGATGGCGGTACCCACACGCACCTTGAAGACACGCTCGATGAGGGAAGGGGTAAGGGTTTCAGCCATGGCGCCCTGCGCCGCAATGCGGCCGCGATCGAGCACCAGCGCATCGTCACCATAGATCGAGGCCAGCGTCAGGTCGTGCAGGGTGACCACCACGGTCGCGCCCTGCTTGGCCAGTTGCCGGGCCTGGCCGAGCAGGCGGTGCTGGTGTTCGGGATCGAGGCTGGACACCGGCTCGTCCAGGATGACGAGATGCGGCTCGCCTGCCTGGCTGCGGTCGAAGATCTGCGCCGCGGCCTTGGCGAAGGCCACGCGCTGGCGTTCGCCGCCCGAGAGCATGGTAACGGGTCGGCGGGCCAGGGCTGCGAGATCGGCGCTGGCAAGCGCTGCCGCAATCGCTGCCTTGTCCCGCGCGGCGCGCGGCGTACCGGCATGGCAAAGCCGGCCCAGGGCCACGATGTCCTCGACGCTGTAGGCAAAGGGACAATCGAAATGCTGCGCCATATAGGCACGTTGAGCCGCCATCGCAGCCGGGCGCAGGCCCGTGAGCGGGACCCCGCCGAAGTCGACCCCGCCGCTGGCCGGTTTGATGGCTCCGCCGATCGCGGCGAGCAAGGTCGTCTTGCCGGCACCGTTCGGCCCCATCACGATGAGAACGCGGCCTGATACCGCTGCGAACGAGATGTCGTGCAGCACCGGGCGGCCATTGCGCTCGACCTTGAGATCGCGGACTTGGAGATCGCGGACTTGAAGATTGCCGAATTGAAGGCTCATGCGCGCTGGGCCTTCTTCAGAATGGCGATGAAGACCGGCCCGCCGATCAGGCTGGTGACGAGACCGATCGGCAGCTCAGCCGGCGTGATCGCGACCCGGGCCACCGTATCGGCCGCCACCACCAGTGCAGCTCCCAGCAGGGCCGAGGCCGGCAGTACGAAGCGGTAGCGTTGCCCGCCCAGCAGGCGCACGCAATGGGGTGCGATCAGGCCGACGAAACCGATCAGGCCGGTAAAGGCGACGGCCGCGCCGATCGCCAGGGCTGTCGCCGCGATCACCATGCGCTTGAGATGGACGGTGTCGACGCCCGAAAGAAAGGCCTCGCTTTCGCCGAGCGTGAAGGCGTCGAGCCCACGCGCCTGTTGTGCGAGCAGCACGGCCGCAATTGCGAGCGCCACGCCCGCCGCCAGCACGGCGATCCAGTTGGCACCCGAAAGCGAACCCATCATCCAGAACTGGATCGAGCGGAGCTGGGCGTCGTCGGCGATGGTGATGAACAGGCCGATCAGGGCCATGGCCAAAGCGTTGATGCCGATGCCCGCCAGCAGGAGATTGGCGATGCTGACATGGCCGTCGCGATCGCGCGCGATGCGATAGGTGATCACCGTGGACAGGCCACAGGCCGCCGCTGCCGCGGCGGGCAGCGCATAGCTGCCGAGGCCGCCGGTGCCACCGACATGCTCCAGCAAGACGATGCCGGCGACCACGGCGAGGATGCCGCCGGACGCCGCCCCCGTCAGCCCGGGATCGGCCAGGGGGTTGCGGAACAGGGCCTGCATACCGGCCCCGGACATGGCAAGGCCGGCTCCGACCAGCATGCCCAGCAGCACGCGCGGCAGGCGAATGTTGACCAGGATACCCGAATAGAGATCCCAGCTACCCGTCGCCGTCGAGAACCAGGTCGAGACCGGAATGCGCACGCCGCCGAAGCTGAGGCCCATGGCCAGGACCGCCGCCAGCAGCAGCGCGAGGCCAGCCTGCACCAAAGCCTCCCGCCGGTGCGGCGAGAGGCCTTGGGCAAGGCTTCGCGGTGTGACTTGCACCAGACTCATCATCCTACCCCGAGAACCGATCCGGATGCAGGCGCCGCGCCAGCGACTGGATCTGCGTGGCCGCCGACGGTCCGAAACTGAACAGCGTGGAAAGGTCGGTCTCGACCAGCCGGTCGGGCTTGCCGGCAAAGGCCGAGGTCAGTCCCAATTGATCGAGAAAGGCCGTCGCCCCGCCCGTATTGGCAACGACCGCGCTGTCGGCCAGGACGAAATCCGGCGGCGTGGCAGCGAGCACCTCGCGCGACACTGGCTTGAACAAGGGGAAATCGCCGAAGGCATTGGCGCCGCCGGCCAGGGCGTAAGTGGCATCGACCAGCCCCATCTTGCCGCCCGCCATCGGCGTGCCGCCGTCGATGGAGCGGATGAAGCCGATCTTGGGATGGCTGGTGATGCCGTCAAGGCGCTTGGCGACATCAACCATGGTGGCACTTACCGTCGCAGCCAGCGCCTCGGCATCCTTCTCGCGGCCGAGCAAGGCGCCGACATGCTTGATCTTGGCCGCCATGCCCTCCCCGTTCAGGGGGAAGGAGACGATCTCGATGCGCAGTCCCGTGCTGCGCAACTGCTCCACCGCCGTCGGCGGTCCCAGATCGCGATTGGCGATCAGGAGGTCCGGCTTGAGGGAGAGGATGCCTTCCACCGAGATCTGCCTGAGATAGCCGATGGATGGCAGCTTGGTCACCTCGGCCGGGGCCTTGGATGTGGAATCGACGCCCTGGATGACCGAGACGCCGGCCAGCCTGGCCACGATCTCGGTGACATCCGCGCCGGCACAGACCACGCGCTGGATGCCTTCGGCGCGCGCGACGGACGGCAGGGCCAGCAAGGCGAACGCACCGGCCAGGGCTCCACCTAGGATACCACGACGATTGAGTTCGGAATTTCCCATCACCGCCCCCTCACTTGCCTGCGAGCTTGACGGTGAGCGCGAACTTCGCCGCCAGGCCGGTGGAGTAATCGGAATTGAGGAACGCCTTGTAGCGGCGGTCGAAGATGTTATCGACCGCCAGGCTGGCGCTGACATTGTCGCTGTATCTGTAGCTGGCGAAGACGTCGACCAGGCCATAGCCCCCGCTGGGCTCGTCCACCTTGCGGGACGTCGCTCCGACCAGGGTGACGCGTGAACCGATCGTCAGGCGGTCATCCAGAAAGCGCAGGCCCACGGTGCCGCTGACCTTGTTGGGCGCCACGGTGTTGAGCGGCAGGTCGGTGGACGTGTTCTTGCCATTGGTATGCGAGCCCGCAATCGAGACGAAGCCGCCGCCCCAATCATATGCCGCCTCCAGTTCGACACCCATCAGGCGCGCCTTAGCGATGTTCACATATTGCAGCGACCGAATTGGGAAACAAAAATATGGGGGTCCGAATGGAGGGACAGTCGAGCAAATTCCAGGAGGAGCGCCAGGAACACCGGGAACGAAATAGGCATTTCCGACATTTGCGGTATCGATGTAGTTGTCGACATTGTTCACGAAGCCCGTGATCTTGGCTCGGAAATTGTCACCCCCGCGAAAGACATTGTCATACTTTATATTGGCACCCGCCTCGATATTCCGCCCGACTTCCGGCCGCAGATTGGGGTTTGGCAAAATAAAGAAGGCTGGGAACGGGTGCACTCCGGAAATCAACGTCTCCGAAAGAGATGGTGCGCGATAACCTTCCGCATAAGTACCATAGAGCTCGATGCCCTTGATCGGTGTTACACCGATAGTAAGTTTCGGTGACCAATGCGAGCCACTCGAATTGTATCTCCCGCCTTCCAACTTGTAGTCGTCGTAACGTAAGCCAGCCTGCACACGCAGCCAGTCGCTATAACGCATTTCATCTTGAATATAAGCGCCGAGCAGTCGCCTGTCGCCAGACGGCGTGAATGCTGAGACATAGCCGCCCGCCTGATCGTGAACCTTGACCTTGTCGAATGCAGCATCTCCGCCATAGGTCAGGGTATGATCAATCACGCCTGTCGAAAAGCGCGAGGTATTGTATATGTCGAAACCAACAGTTCCGATGCGGTCGTTGATTTTATCACCCGGCTTCGCACCAAGGCCCGCATAGGTTTCGTCCGGGCGTATCAAAGTCTGCTCGTTCTCGGTTTCCGAGTAATAGACTTTCGCGTTGAAATTAATCCAGGGATTGTCCGGGCTTTCGAATTTATACCCTGCCGTGAGAGTCGACGTATTCACGTCGTTCCGAAAGCGTGATCCTTCTCTACTTGTACCATTGTTTGTAAAATCAAACTTCTGACTTAGGGCACTCAAGCTGATCGTCTGCCCATCACCAGGGTGATAATTGAACTTCAGCAAGCCACCAAAATTGTCTCTGTTGCTGTCACGAACGCGATCGCCGGCGCCGTCGCGATAGTCGCCGGCGCCGCGATAGATGAACTGGCCATAGATGTCGGCGACCGTGCCGAAGCGCATGCCTGCCGAGGTCGAGGTGAAGGCGCCAAGACCATTGGAGGACACGCCGACCTTCTGCTCCACGCCCCAGTTCTGGTCCGGAGTCAGGATGGAATCGATGCCGCGGGTGGTGAAGGAGGCCACGCCGCCGATAGCGCCCGAGCCGTAGAGATTGGAGATCGGCCCGCGCACGATGTCGATATTGTCGATGAACTCCGGCTCGAGATAGAAGCTGCCATTCGCGCCATGGCCGGAGATTTGGTAGTCCTGCCGCGCACCGTCGACCAGCACGTTGACGCGGCCAAAATCCTGCAGGCCGCGAATGTTGATCGACTGCATCGGGTCGTTCGAACTCACCTGCGTGGCGACGCCCGGCACCGTCTTCAACAGATCCGAAACCGAAGCGGGCTGGGCCCGGTCGATCTCTGCCTGGGTGATCTGGCTGACACCACCCAGCGTGTCGATCAGCTTCTCCGAAGTCTTGGTCGCCGTTACCGTTACGGTATCGAGCACCACCGGCTCGTCGGCCGCGGCAGCCTGGCCGGCAGGAGCCTGCTGGGCGCGCGCCAGCGTCACGCTTCCCGCCAGCAAGGCAAGAGCAGCTACTGTCGCAAGGCTGCGACTGCGCATGTAATTCGACCTGACCATCTCGGCTCCGCAACGTATAATTATTCAAAACTGCGCTGCAGATAATTTATCTTGTAGAAGCAGACGCCGTTTCATACAATTTTGAGCGATTTGCGGCAGCAAACAGGACGTGTCAAGGAATTAATGCTTGATTTTATTAGCATAATTTGCGCAGTTTTTCTTTATTCTAAACTGCATAATTCCTTCTGACGTCCAGTTTTGAATTTTTCTATTTTGCGCCGATCAGAACCGAAGGAAAGAAGGGAAATGAGCGAGTTAAAACAACGGTGGCAGTCTCTCCGGGAAAGTCAGTCCGGATTGCGCATTCGCGATGCCGCGGCGCAATTGGGGGTTTCGGAAGCCGCCCTGCTGGAGACCCGGATCGACGAAGGTGTGAAACGCCTGGCCGTCCGGATCGACGCGCTCTGCGCTGCCTTGCCGCACCTGGGTACCGTCATGTCACTCATCCGCAACGAGTCGGCCGTGCACGAAAAGGATGTGACCTTTCCTGCTGGCGTCGAATCCGATGGCGAGATTCGTTTCACCGGCGCAGGATTTGACCTTACCTTAATACCATCAACGGTTGCGCATGCCTTCTATGTAGAGGATGCCAACCCCAAGGGACCGTTGCGCAGCATCCAGTTGTTCGATGCGGCAGGCGGCGCGCTCTGGAAGATCTACGCCCGTGACAGGGCCGATCATGCCGCTTTCGAGCGTCTCCTGGCCGACCTTGCCTGGCCTGAAGACGTGCAGCCCATCTCCTTCTCCCGGCCTGCCGCGGCGGCAGCCGATGCCGCCCCGGCCGGCAAGCCCGTCGACCTGCAGACCGTGCTGGAGGCCGTAGCCGCCGAAGCCATTCCGGTCAGGCTGGAAGTCGCCAATCACGGCGTCAGGCAGAGCCATCGCGGGCCGCTGGTGAGGATCGTCAGGATGGGACCCTGGCTGAACGTGCTCGACCCCGGCTTCGACTGGCACCTCAACGAGAAGCCCTTGTCGGGCGGCAGCGTCGAGCCCGGCGACAGGCCGAGCCTGGTGCTGCACCTTGCCTCGGGCGGCGAGGCCGCACGGCTGCACGCCGACGATGGTGCCACTGCCGTTCAACAGGCAGCCTGGCGCGGCATCCTGGAAAAGGTGGCGACCTCATGAACCAGGCCGTGACCGCACGCCTCACCGGCGCCATCCCAACCCTTGCCTCGCTCAGCTTCGAGGAGACCACGCAGTTCTACCAGAAGCTCGGCTTCGAGGTGCTGCACAGCGACATTTCCTTCCTGCTCCTGCATCGAGACGGCGTGCGCCTCAGCTTCTGGCTGACAGGCAACCGCCGGGTACCGCAGGCGACCAGCTGCTGGCTGGAAGTCACCGGCATCGCGACACTCTACGAGCATTTCAACGCGCTCAACATCGTGCACCGCAAGGGTCATCTCGAGGCCAAACCCTGGGGGACGCGCGAATTCTCGATCACGGATTGCCACGGCAATCTGATCCGCTTCGCCGAACAGCTGCAGGAGCACTGAACACTTCGGAAATCAGCATCCCGGTTCCGGACAGAACCACGTTCCGACCGGAACCGGGGCAAATCGCTCACAATGTCACCACGACCTTGCCGAGCTGCAGGTTGCTCTCCAGGAAGCGATGAGCCTCGACGATCTCGTCGAAGGCGAAGGTCCTGGCGATCACGGGGCGAAGCGCACCTTTCTGCACCCCATCGAGGATGAAGCCCTTGGCAGCTCCCAGGCGCGCGGGATCGCCCGTGATCTCGTGGACGAGATAGCCACGCAGCGTCAGGCTCTTGCTCAACACCGTGAACAGCGGAAAAGGCGTCGGTTCGTTGCTCAGGCCGCCATATTCGATCAGCATGCCGCCGCGCGCCATGGCGGCCGTGAGCGGTACGAAGAGCGGACCGCCGATCGCATCGAACATCACCCTCACCCCTTGCGGCCCGGCGATCGCCTTCAGGCGCGCTTCGAGATCTTCCTCCTCGGCCGCAAGGACGTCGCCGGCCCCCTGAGCCAGCAAGGCTTGCCGTTTGGCGGAAGTCCGCGTGATCGCAATCGGCCGGGCGCCGACATGGTTGGCGATCTGGATCGCCGCCAGCCCCACGCTGCTCGAGGCAGCCGTGATCGCCACGAACTCCCCCGGCCGGAGCCCGGCAATGTCGATCAAGGCCCCATAGGCGGTGAGATATGGCATCCAGAGCGCTGCGGCATCGACCCAGCCGAGTGACGACGGATGCTTGACGAGGAGGTCGGCAGGAAAGGTTGCCAACTCGCCATAGGCCGGCCAGCGTACCATCGATTGCGGCGGTATGATGCTGACGGCATCGCCGAGCGAGAAACCGTCGACACCGGCACCCATGCTTTCGACCACGCCCGCTGCCTCCAGGCCAAGTCCCGACGGCAGGCCCGGCGTCTCGATATAGCTGCCCTTGCGCAGCAAGGCTTCCGCCCGGTTGAGCCCCAGTGCCTTGACCTGGATACGGATCTCGCCCCGACCCGGCAAAGGAAGCTCTGCCTCCTCGATGAGCAGGACCTCCGGGCCGCCATGCCGATGGAAGCGAATGACGCGAGACATCGACGCAACTCCTAATCAATTGAACTGAATAAGCTATGCGTCAACGAGTTTTCGCGATAAATGATGGTTCTGGCAGAGCAGAAGAAACCATTGGTTTTGAATAATGGATCGCCTCGAAAGCATGGCCGTCTTCGTCAGGGCCGTCGATCTCGGCTCCTTCGCCGCGGCGGCGGCCGCCCTCGATCTGTCGGGGCCGATGGTGGGCAAGCATGTCCGCTTCCTGGAAGAGCGCCTCGGCGTCCGCCTGCTCAACCGGACCACCCGCCGCCATAGTCTGACCGATTTCGGCCGGGCCTATTACGAGCGTTGCCGCATCGTGCTCGCGGAGGCCGAGGCCGCGGACGCGCTCGCGGCGGACCAGTTGTCCGAACCACGGGGCAGATTGCGGGTGGCCATGCCAGCCCTGTTCGGCCGCCACTGCGTCATGCCGGTCCTGCTGGAACTCGCGCAACGGCATCCTGCCCTCGAATTCGATCTGTCGCTGGGCGATCCCATCATCGACCTTGCCGAGAACGGTTGCGATCTGGCGATCCGCACCGGCATGCTCGACGACAGGGCCGGCATCATCGCGCGCCGTGTCGCGCGCCAGCGCATGATCCTGTGTGCCGCCCCCTCCTACCTCACCGATCATGGCACGCCCCTACAGGTCGAGGACCTCGCCGGTCATGCCTGCGTCATCTATCGCCGCTCAGGCCGGATCCGCCCCTGGCTTTTCCCGGCGGCGCAGGGACAGCCGCGGGAATTCATGCCGAACGGCTGGTTGCGGCTGGACGATCTCGCCGCCATCGCCGACACGGCGGCGGCCGGCATGGGGTTGGCCTGGCTGCCCTCCTGGCTGGTCCGCGAGCGCCTCGAGGCCGGGATACTGGTCAAGCTCCTGCCGGATCAGCCGGACTATCTCTACGATGCCTATGCGCTATGGCTGGAAACGCCGCATCTGCCGCGGAAGGTGCGCGTGACGGTCGATGCCCTGGCTGCGGCCCTGCCGGCGATGATGGCTTGACGGCCGCTTCAGAGCCAGTTCCAGAGGCAATCCGCCATCAGGCCGGCAAACAGGATGGCACCGGCATCGCGGTTGGAGCGAAACAGGTTCAGGCACAGCGTACCGTCGCGATGATCGAAGCGCACGACCTGCTGGGCGAGATGAAACGCAAAACCGATGAGGCCGAGATAGGACAGCAGGCCGGCGCCGTTGGCTGCCAGGGCCAGCCCGATCAGCACCACGGCGCCGGCGTAGAAGACACCGACCGCACCGCGGGCCTTGTCGCCGAACAGCAGCGCCGTCGAGCGTACGCCGACGATCGCATCGTCCTCCTTGTCCTGGCAGGCATAGATGGTGTCATAGGCGATCACCCACAGCACCGATCCGGCGAACAGCAACAGCGCCGGCAGAGCCAGCCCTGCCGCAGCGCCCGCCCAGCCCATCAGCGCACCCCAGGAAAAGGCAAGACCGAGAACGGCCTGCGGCCAGGAGGTGATCCGCTTCATGAAGGGATAGACAGCCACCACCGCCAGTGAGGAAATGCCCAGCAGCACGGCGAAAAGGTTGAACTGCAGCAAGATGCCAAGGCCGGCCAGGGCCTGGGCTGCCAGCCAGGCCGCGGCAGCAAGGGCGGTGACCTGCCCGGACGGGATCGGCCGCGAGCGCGTACGCTCGACCTTGTCATCGATGTCGCGATCCACGAGGTCGTTGAGCGTGCAGCCGGCACCGCGCATGATGAAAGCGCCGATCAGGAACAGGGCAAGATGCCAGAGCGTCTGGGCAACGGTGCCGTGGTGGAGGGCTGCAAGTGCCGCCGACCACCAGCAGGGCCACATCAGGAGCCAGCCGCCAATCGGACGATCGGCGCGCGACAGGCGCAGAAAAGGCCGCCAGGCAGCCGGCGCATAGCGGTCGACCCAATTGCCGGTAGGGGCGTCGGCCACCTTGTTCGCCAGCCCGGTTGGACCAGCCTCGGCGGGAAGCGGCCCCATGCCGGCGCTCTCCCCTTACTGCAGGCGCAGATTGACGGGCGGCTTGGGCGCAGCGGGCCCCCCCCCGCCGCCACGACCGGGCTGCGGAGCGGCCTGCTGGCGCGGCGGATGGGAGCAGATCTTGGCCTTGGTCTTCTGAGTCTGGGTCAGGTCGGCCGTGATCTGCTTGATGTTCTCGTCCGTGATCGAGCAGAATTCCTTGTTGGACTGCATGTAGTCCAACATCTTCTTGTCATTCTCGATATAGGAGGAGAGGCTGCCGCAGAACTCGTTGAATGTCTTCTTGGCCTGCTCGAAGGTCTTGGGCCGGCCGCGCTTGTTGATCGCCTGCAAAGCGGTCGCGATCTTCGTCCGGCGATCGATCATCGGCTGCAGGTCCTTGTTGCAGAACTGATTGCCGATCGGCGCCGACTCCTGCGCTGCGACGGGCGCTGCAGCCAGCAAGGTGCCGGCGACGAGGGAAATCGAAACGAGACGCAACATGAGGACATCCGCAAGATTGGTGGTGACACTCTCGATACAGAGGAACTATTGATCTCGCAAGTTCGGGGCAGCTTGATGGCACGTCCGCCCCCTGTTTTTGTGGTGTGTTTTGTAATTCGAACGTGATGGCAGTAACCGCAAAGACGCTTCGAAACAAAGAATTGCAGCAAACGAGCGTTCATGCGCGGACGCGCTTTGCTCTAGAGAAAAAAGACCCGGTACATGGCCGCCTATGATTTTCTTTCCGTCCGGCTTTTCGTCGATGCGCCGCTCGGCGAAGGACAGCCCGTCGCGCTCGACAAGACGCAGCAGAACTATCTGGGCAATGTCCTGCGCCTGAAGGCGGGCGCCCGCATCCTGGTCTTCAACGGCGCGGACGGCGAATTCGCTGCCGCGGTCGCCCATGAAGGCAAGCGCATCGGCCTGGAAGTCGAGGAACAGACCCGGCCCCAGACCCCGATGCCGACGCTGCGCTGGCTGTTCGCGCCGCTCAAGCATGCAAGGCTCGACTACATGGTGCAGAAGGCGGTGGAGATGGGCGTCGGCACCATCGAGCCGGTGATCACGCGTCGCACCCAGGTCTCCCGGGTCAATCTCGAGCGCATGCGGGCGAACGCCATCGAGGCGGCCGAGCAATGCGGCGTGATTTCCGTGCCCGAGATCAGGCCTGAACAGAACCTCATGCGCCTTGCCGAGGTCTGGGATCCCGGCGTGCACCTGATCTTCTGCGACGAGAGCGCCGCGATCGCCAGCCCGCTCGAGGCGCTCGCCAGCGTTCCCAGGGGGCCGCTGGCCGTGCTGATCGGCCCGGAAGGCGGCTTCGACGATATCGAGCGCAGTGCGATCGGCCGGATATCGTCCCATACCCGCCTCTCGCTCGGCCCCCGCATCCTGCGCGCCGACACGGCGGCGGTGGCGGCCCTTGCTCTGGTGCAGGCCGCTCGTGGAGACTGGCGCTGAGACATGGCACCGGCCGCGGCAGGAGGGGGCGGGACTTGCCTTCTCCTTTTCCCCTCACACTTTTGACGCGATCTTGTGTCGGCGCCTGATTGTTTTCCCGGATGGCACTGTCTATGGTCCGGGCCGTTTTGTAAGGTTCTGCCCGCATGGCCCGCGACGTAATCGATTCAACTCCCATTGGCTCGCGCGACGAACTCGTCGCCTGGATCGAAAAGGGCGTTAAACCTCCGTCCCAGTTCCGCATCGGTACGGAACACGAGAAGTTTCCCTTCCGGGCCGGCACGCACCAGCCGGTTCCCTATGAAGGCCCCAACGGTATCCGTGCGCTGCTCGAGGGCCTGCAGGCCATGCTCGGCTGGGAACCGATCATGGAAGGCGAGCATATCATCGGCATGCTCGACATCACCGGCGGCGGTGCCATTTCACTGGAACCCGGCGGCCAGTTCGAACTCTCCGGCGCGCCCCTGAACTCGATCCATCAGACCTGTTCGGAAATCCACGCCCATCTCGCCCAGGTGCGCGAGATCGGCGGCCCGCTCGGCATCCGCTTCCTGGGCCTCGGCATGTCGCCGGTATGGACGCGGGAAGAGACACCGCGCATGCCCAAGCGCCGCTACGAGATCATGACGAACTACATGCCCAAGGTCGGCGTGATGGGTCTCGACATGATGTACCGGACCTCGACGGTGCAGGTGAATCTCGACTTCTCCTCAGAAGCCGACATGGTCAAGAAGCTGCGCGTCTCGCTCGCCTTGCAGCCGATCGCCACCGCCATCTTTGCCAATTCACCCTTCCTGCAGGGCAGGCCCAACGGCTTCCTGTCGCTGCGCTCGGAAGTGTGGCGCCACACCGATCTCGACCGCACCGGCATGCTGCCCTTCGCCTTCGAGGACGGCATGGGCTTCGAGCGCTATGTCGACTATGCCCTCGACGTGCCGCTTTATTTCGTCAAGCGCGGCGACGTCTATCATGACGTGGCCGGCGCCTCGTTCCGCGACCTCCTGGCCGGCACCCTGCCACAACTGCCGGGCGTCCGCGCCACCATGTCGGACTGGGCCAACCATCTCGGCACGCTGTTCCCGGAAGTGCGGCTGAAGCGCTATCTGGAAATGCGCGGCGCCGATGCCGGGCCAACCGGCAAGCTTGCCGCACTCTCGGCCTTCTGGGTCGGCCTGCTCTACAACAACGACACGCTCGACGCGGCCTGGGACCTGGTCAAGGACTGGAGCGAGGCCGAGCGCCAGGCCCTGCGCGACAGCGTCAGCCGGCAGGCCCTGAAAACGCCGTTCCGCAATGAAAGCGTGCGCGACATCGCCCTGCGCGCCCTCGCCATTGCGCGCCAGGGCCTCAAGGCCCGCAACATCGAGGATTGGGAAGGCCGCAACGAAGAGCACTTCCTCGACGGCCTTGACGACGTCGTCGAAAGCGGCGTGACCGCCGCCGACGAAATGCTGGCCCGCTATCACGGCGAATGGGGCGGAAAGATCGATCCGATCTTCGACGAGAAAGCTTACTGAACCAGCCGGGCAAAGCACGTTCGGGCAAAACGCCGCACTCCGCCAGGACCGTGATTCGCAGCGCCGCGAATTGCCACCAAGTCACGCAATTTGACCTCTATGCAAACGGAAGTGCCGTCATTCCCGGCACCGCCAAAGGCGGTGGGAAGGGAATGACAGGTCAGGCTGTTCGCGATCTGATACAGCGAGTGCCGCCGCGGAGCGGCACCCGTCGCCTGTCGGCTATTGCGGCCCCGCCTTCGGCAATGGCCGGCCTTGCGGTGGCTTCGGTCCGCCGGCATAGAATTTCGATGCCGGGTTGGCCTGCATGAAATCATAGACCACCATGCCGATCGGGCGTTTCGGACGATCCTGTGCGGATTGCTGCCACGGCACGACCTGACGCAGCGCCGCGAGCGCTTCGGAAGGTGCCTTGCCGAAATTGCGGGATGGATTCTGGATCTTGCGGATCTCCATCCAGTAACTCGCGGTCAGCAGGTCATGCGCGAGCAGTTCGAAAGAGAGGTCGACGGCCTTGCGGGCACGTTCGGTCTTGATCCTGGTCTGCGCCTGGAGGTCTTCGACCGTCGAGACGATGGCCTGGCCGGCCGGCGTGACGGGCGTGCCCATCTCGGCAAGCTCCTGCCACAGGTCGGTCGGCAGGTAACCACCGAATGTCGGCGCGTTCTTCCGCGTTTCGGCGTTCAGGACATCGGCCGGCTTGACCACGGTGAAGAACGGGTTCTTGAACCGTTCGATCCGCTGGGCGATCACCACGCCCATATTCGTCAGGGCGAGGGTGAACGCTTCGACCTGATTGGCGAGCGGGTAGGGATCCCAGTTCGCGTTGGAGAAGATGTAGCCCGACTTGCCGCCGCTGAGTTTGCCGCCCTTGACGTGGTACTTCATGAATTGCGGCGTGCTCAGTTCCCAGGAACTTTCCGGGGTGAGCCCCGGTATGGTCGCCGGGTTGTGATCCGATGAATTGATGGAAAGGCTGACGGAATCCCTGAGATCCGCCCAGGCCTGCCAGGCCGAGCCCTGCCGCTGGCTCGAGGCCCGCATGCTCTCCGGATCCTGGATGATACGGGCGGCGTCCTCGTCGAACAGATAGCTGCCCTTGATCATGTCCATGATGCGGGCGGCGTTCCAGGTGAGCCAGCCATAAGGGCGCATCGACTGGACCGGAGCGGAAATCGGCGTGACGCTGGAATTCATGCCAAGCAGGTCCATCGCATAGACGAGATCGGTCCATTCCAGCAGCCTGCGGGAGTCCTCAAGCAGCAGAACCGCCTGTGCCTGCGCATAGGCATTCGTGCTGATCAATGCTGCTTCATCCGCGGCAAAAGGTTCGAGGGGCTTGATGCCGGCCTGGGCGAGAGCCTGGGAGGCGGGCATCCGGACGCCGCGGTAATAGGCATCCCCCTCCCCGACCATCGCGGCGCCGATATTGCCCAGGGTGTTCAGATCGCCCTCGCCGAGCGTGCCGCGCGACTGCACGACGGGCGTGACGCGCTTGTTCAGCATGTCGACGAGGATCTGCGTCAGGGGCGGACTGGCGGCCTCGTATGACATCGTATTGGCGCGAATGGCCATGATGGCACGCACCAGGGCCTCTTCCCGGATCTCCGGCCCATAACCGTCCCTGACACCGTCCTTGAACCGCGCGAGTTGCTGGTCCTTCAAAAGCTTGGTGTTCTCCGGGGTGGTCGGATCACCGGAGAAGATCACCGTCTCCCGCTGATCCCCGGCGCCGCGATTGAACCAATAGATCGTGACGTTCTCGGCGGCGCCCTGCAGCAGAAGGCCATAGGCATCGGCCGAGCGCTGTCGCGCTTCGGGGCTGAGCTCGACCCTGGCGCCGTTGCGGGCGATCTCGACAACCTGCTGGTAGGTGAGGTCGCGCCCCGTCAGCGTGATCGTCCTTTCGGCCTCGGTTTCGCTGATCGGCTGGTATTTGCCGGTGTCTTCAAACGCTCTCGCTGGTGGCGCCGAAGAAAACAGGAAAGTAACGGCCACGACAGTCAGAAATATGCGGATTGGATACGTATCACGCCTCGACATACACATTTCTCCTATCAGTTAACGGAAATCCTATTCGATACTTCACCTATTAGAAAAAAATATTCATATAAGTAAAAAATTCTTACTGAGTTTTGTCAATCGAGCGAAACGAAGAATCCATGCCGCGCAGCTCCCATCGCCGGGGAGGGGGCTTGTTCGGAGCGCGATGATCACGGACGGATTGAAGCATCCATCCCGCGCAACCATCAACCGGCGCGATGATTTCCATTCGCGAGCTTGATTGGACCAGCCCGGCAAATCCCCCGATAATCCAAGGCATGACCAGCACGACTTTGAAGGCAGGACCGAGCGAGGCAGCGCCTCTCGGAGCTACCGATCTCGGCCTCTATGCCGGGGTCGTTTTCGTTTGGGGCACGTCCTGGATCGCGCTGCACATGCAGCTCGGCGTGGTCGCGCCGGAAGTGTCGCTGCTGTGGCGCTTCCTGCTCGCCGCGGTGATGATGCTGGGCTGGGTCGTGCTGTCGGGCGCTCCGCTATCCTTTGCCTGGAAGGACCATCTCAGCTTCGCCGGGCTCGGCCTGCTGCTCTTTTCCACCAATTTCCTGTGCTTCTACTATGGCGGCCTGTCGACGCCCTCCGGCCTGCTCGCCGTGGTCTTTTCATTGGCTTCGGTGTTCAACATCGTGCTGAGTGCCCTGATTTTCGGCCAGAAACCCAGCCTGCGCTCGGTTGCCGCCGCCTTGATGGGTTTTGCCGGAGTCGGCCTGATGTTCGCGCCGCAGCTTGCCGGCGACCATCTTTCGGGCACCGCCCTTACCGGCCTCATCCTGTGCGTGGTCGGCACCCTCAGCTTCTGCTTCGGCAACATGCTGACTCTCAGCCTGAAGAACCGCGCCATTTCCCTTACCTCCGCCACCACCTGGGGCATGGTCTACGGCTCGCTTTTCCTGTTCGCCTTCAGCCTCGCGCGCGGGCAGGCCTTCATCATCGAGCCCAACCTGCCCTATCTCGGCGCGCTGCTCTGGTCGGCTCTGCTCTCTTCGGTCCTGGCCTTTGCGGCCTACCTCACCCTGCTGTCGCGCATCGGCGCCAGCCGGGCCGGCTATTCCACCGTGCTGTTCCCGGTGGTCGCCCTGGCCATTTCGACGATCTTCGAGGGCTATGTCTGGAGCGCGCTCGCTATAGCAGGCCTGGCGGTCGTGCTGGCCGGCAATCTCCTGATGCTGACCGGTCGCCGCTGACCAGGCGCTTTGACTTGAACGGAGATTGGAGCGCCAGCTTCACAGCTCCATCGCTTGATGGAGCGGGGCTGACATCCAGAAACCACCGTATCCGTCGACAGATATGTCAGCAGGAGGCTGACACTCCAAATCCCACGCCTTCCTTTTCAGCTTGGCGCTCCAGCTCTGGCTTATGACTGATTCTAGTCATAAGCTTGCCGGCCGCAGGAAACAGGGCCGGCAGCGAGGAGTGGCGGTGAAAGACAGTATCAGGTCGGGGCAGGAAGCGGGCTCGGCGGCCGGAGCCGGCGCAATCCTCTGGCTGATCGCCGCTGGAAAAGCGCGTTCGCGGTCCGCCCTGATCGAGGCCTCGGGCCTGTCGCGCTCCACCGTGACCGAACGCCTCGCCGCCCTGTTCGCCGCCGGGCTGATCGAGGAGGCACCGGATGCAATGCCGAGCGGCGGGCGGCCGGCGCGCCTCATCCGGCTGAACACCGCCTTCGGTGTGACGCTGTGCGCCGATATCGGCGAGAGCCATGTGCGCCTGGCCGTCACCGATCTCGAACCGCGCATCCTGGCCGAAGCGGTGGGAAGCGTCGACATTCGCCGCGGCCCGGTACCGGTCCTGGGCTGGATCGTCGAGCAATTCCAGGTACTGCTGGCGCAGATCGGACGCGACAGCGACGAGGTTCTCGGGATCGGTCTCGGCCTGCCGGCGCCGGTCGACCATGAGGGCGGCCGCGTGGTGGGTCCTTCCGTCATGACGGGCTGGGACGATTTCGACATCCGGGGCTGGATGCACCGGCATTTCGACGCGCCGGTCGTGGTGGAGAACGACGTCAACCTGATGACCCTGGCCGAATATCGCCGTTTCTGGCCCGATGTCGGCCAGTTCCTCTACATCAAGGCAGGAACCGGCATTGGCAGCGGCATCATCACCGACGGCCGGCTCTATCGCGGCGCCCAGGGTGCGGCCGGCGATATCGGCCATATTCAGCTCACCCACGCTCCCGCCCCGCTCTGCCGCTGCGGCAAGCTCGGCTGTGTCGAGGCGCGGGCCGCCGGCTGGGCCATCGCGCGCGATCTGAGGGGCCATGGCATCGAGGCCTCGGCCGCCCGCGACATCATTGCGCTGACCCAGGCAGGCGAGCCGGAAGCCGTGCGGCTGGTACGCGAAGCCGGCCGCGTGCTCGGCGAGGTGACGTCGGACGTCGTCAGCGTGCTCAATCCCAGCGTGATCGTGATCGGCGGTACGCTCGCCCTGGCCGGTGAGGATTTGATGTCGGGCATCCGCGAGCTGGTCTATCAGCGCTCGCTGCCACTGGCCACGCGCAACCTCTCCATCGCGCCGGCCCAGTCCGATCTGCGCACCGGACTGCTGCTCGGGGCGGCCCTGCTCGTCATCGAAATGCAGACGCGCCCCGAAACGATCGAGCGCACAATCCTTCGGCATCAGCGCCCGCGCGCCGCCTGAAACCGCGACGGCCTCTCGAACAGCGCAAGCGATAGCCCCCTACCTCAACGCCAATGTAAATTCACAAAAAATCAGACAAAACAAATGCGCTTTCCCGAAGGCCCTCGCCTTCGAGGTATAATAACCCACCATACTCTCGATTCTGAAGAATTCATTGCATCAAATACCGTGACAATACCGTGATTCCGGTTCTGTCGATCAGGATTTCGAAGTCGACAAGCCAACGCTTCCTACTCATCATTGCGACCGCAGGGGAGGCAGCGATGAGCGCAATCGTCGATAACACGCTGATATTGCTGGCACGTGTGACCAGCCGCCTGAAGATATGGTATCTCTGGCCCTTCCCTTTGAGCGATGCCATCCTTCTCGGGCTTCGTGGCATCCTGCGGCGGAACAACCTGTTCGATACGGAAACCGCACCGGCGCAACCCGCCCTCGCCAACGGTTTCGACATTCAGCATTTCCGCACGCCCGACGGCAGCTACAACGATCTCGCCCAGCCCTGGATGGGGCGGGCCGGTACGCGTTTTGGCCGCAACGTCCCGCTGGACAAGACCTATGGCGAGGTGGCACCAACCCTGTATGAGCCCAATCCACGCCTGGTCAGCTCCAGATTGCTTGCGCGGGAGGCTTTTGCGCCGGTCCCGCATCTGAATGTGCTGGCGGCGGCCTGGATCCAGTTCATGGTGCATGACTGGCTGAGCCATGGGCCCAATCTCCAGGAAAATCCCCATCATTTTCCCGTACCGGAGGGCGATGGCTGGCCAACGCCTTCGATGAAAGTAAGGCGCACCAGGTCGGATGTCCCATCGGCCGACCAGCCGGGACGGCCGCCCACCTACACCAATGTCGAAAGCCATTGGTGGGACGCCTCGCAGATCTATGGCTCCTGCCTCGAGCGCCAGCTTCAGATCCGCACCGACCCGGCAACGAATGCCGTTCGCCCCGACGGCAAGATCCATCTCGACGAAGAGGGTCACCTGCCTGTCGATACCAAGGCCAAACAGCAGGGATTGGAGCTTGCAGGGGTCAACGGCAATTGGTGGGTCGGCCTTTCCGCCCTGCACACCCTGTTCGCACGCGAGCACAACGCCATCGTCGACCGTCTGCGCATCGACCATCCCGGAGAGACCGGCGAATGGCTGTTCCAGAAAGCACGGCTGGTCAACGCGGCTTTGCTCGCCAAGATCCATACTGTCGAATGGACGCCGGCGCTGATGAATTCGCCAGCGGGCCGTTTCGCCATGCGCGGCAATTATTTCGGGCTGCTCGGCGAGACCTTCAAGAACAGCCATGGCCGCATCGGTGACGGTGAGATCCTCTCGGGCATTCCGGGTTCGCCCAAGGACCATGGTGGCGTGCCCTATGCCATGACCGAGGAGTTCGCCGCCTCCTACCGGCTGCATTCGCTGCTGCCGGACGATTTTTCCTTTCGCCGGCACGAAGACGACGACGCCCTGTTCGAATGCGGGCTCGCCGATGTCTTCGCCGACAAGACACGCGCCGTCTACCAAAAGGCCGGCTTCCTCAATGTGTTCTATTCCCTCGCCACCGCCCATCCCGGCGCGCTGGTGCTCCATAACTACCCCAATGCACTCCGCCGGCTCGACAAGCGTGTGGACGATCATCTGTTCATCGACCTGGCGGCCGTCGACATCTTGCGCGACCGTGAACGAGGTGTGCCGCGCTATTGCGAATTCCGCCGCCTGATCGGCGCGCCGGCACCGCGCAGCTTCGAGGAACTCACCAACGACCCTCGCTGGCGCCAGGAACTCAGCGATGTCTACGGCTCGGTCGAGCAGGTCGATCTCCTGGTCGGTACCTTGGCGGAAAGCAACGCTTCGAACGGCTCCCCACCGGGATTCGGCTTTTCCGACACCGTTTTCCGCATCTTCATCCTGATGGCCTCGCGTCGCTTCAAGAGCGATCGCTTCTTCACCGAGGATTTTCGCCCGGAGATCTATACGCCGGCCGGTTTCCGCTGGGTCCAGGACAATTCGCTGCGTAGCGTGCTGGAGCGCCATCTCCCCGAACTCGCGCCGGCTTTCGCCGTCACCCGCAATGTCTTCTTCCCCTGGACCAAGGCGAGCAGGTGAGATGGCCCGGCGCATCCGCATCCCCTTGCTGATCGATCTCCTCGAAGTCGAGGACGCCGCCACCATCGCTGCGATCGACCGCGATCCCCGTCTCGACCGCGCCTTCGGCAAGGCCGGACCCTTGTTCAACCGGATGCTGGCCGGCCGGCTGGCACGGATATTTGCCATCGACGGCATCCCGTTTCCGACCATGCGGGCGCGCCATGACGGAGAGCGCCGCGCGGCCCAGGCCGCCCTCGCCGCCCGATTGCACGACGCGGCCCTGCCCGAACTGTCCGGCAAGCACCCGCTGGTCGCCTATGTCAGGGGCACCGGCCCGCGCGAACAGGTCGGGCCGGCGCTGCAGGCCGTGATCGCCCGCCAATTCGACCCGGCCTTCACGCCGCAGGAAGCGGAAGCCCAACGCCTGTGGGACGCGGCCGTGCGCTTCGATGCCGCCGCCCGCACCGCCAATCCCTTGCTCTGGCTGCAGCAGGCGCTGTTCGGCACCCTGCAGGCCGACAGGAACATCCTGGCCGGCGCGGTCGGGCGCGATCCGGTTGCCATCCATGCCGTCGGCATCGCCGTGCACAATCTGGTCGCGAGCCTCGACCGGCTGCGCGGCCATCACGACGATCCCGGCCGCCGCTTCGCCCTCGACGGCAGGGCGGCGGCGATCGCCTCGCTCGCCGCACCCGACTCGGTGTTGCGCCAGGCCAAGGGCGTGGCCGATATCCCCGGTGGCTCGCTGGAACCCGGCGCCCTGGTGAGGTTCAAGCTCGCCCATGCCGCCGGGCGCACGCTCGATCCCGCCACCGCCTTCCAATCCGCCTCCTGGAGCGCCTGCCCGGCCTCCGGCTTCGTGTTCCGGCTGCTCGCCGGGATCTGGACGGCAGCCTGCATGCAGGACGACGAGCCATGAGACCATCCGAGTCAATCGGCGAGGATCCAATCTTCACGCCGCTCCGTTTCCGCAATCTCACGGTCAAGAACCGCATCTTACGCTCCAGTATTTCCGGACGCTGGGACAATGAAGACGGCTCGCCTACCCAGACCCGCCTCAACTGGGAGAGCAAGTTCGCTCGGGGCGGTGTCGGCGCCATCATCACCTCCTTCGTGCCGGTGGCGATCGAGGGGCGGATCGCGGCCAATTACGCCACCAACCATCGCGATGCCTTCATTCCGCTGTGGGCTCGGATTGCCGAGGCGGTCCACGCCCATGACTGCCGCTTCATCATGCAGCTCAGCCATTCGGGCCGGCAGATGGACGTGCCTGGCGTCACCAACCAGCATCGCCCGGTGCCCAGCCCCACCAATGCGCGCGAGACCCTGCACGGCTTTCCGACCCAGGCGATGACGTCGGGCGAGATCGGCATCCTGGTCGAGAAATTCGGACGTGCGGCTTGGCGAGCCCGCGAGGCGGGCTGCGACGGCGTCGAGCTGCACGCAGCCAACGGCTATCTCTTCACCCAGTTCCTCTCCTCCGGCATCAATGACCGCACCGACCATTACGGCGGCTCCCTGCCCAACCGGGCGCGCTTCCTCCTGGAGGTCATCCGCTCGATCCGCTGCCATGTCGGCCGGGACTTCCATCTGCAGGTCAAGCTCTCCGCGGTCGATCGCAACAACGTCATTCCCTGGGAAAAGAAGGGCAACACCATCGACGAGACCATCGAGGTGGCGCGCTACTGCCAGGCAGCAGGGGTCGACGCCATTCACGTCTCCACCGGCTCGCTCTTCCCCCATCCCCTCAATCCGCCGGGCGACCTTTCGCTGGAGACCCTGGCCGTGGTCTACGACGCCATGATCGCCTCCGGTCTCTACGGCCTGCGCAATTTTCTGCTGTTCCGCTACCCGGCCCTGCGGCCGATCTTCCGCTGGCTCTGGTTCCGCATGAAGAAGGGCCATGGCATCGAGGGCATCAGCCTGGAGGAAGCCCGCCAGTTCAAGCAGGCCCTCACCATCCCGGTGCTGGTCACCGGCGGTTTCCAGACGGCCTCGGTGGTCCGTCAGGCGCTCGCCTCGGGCCAGTGCGACGGCGTAGCGATTGCCCGCTCCCTCATCGCCAACAACGATCTGCCCCGGCAATGGCAGGCTGGGCACGATCGCCCGGCCAATCCCTGCACCTATTGCAACAAATGCCTGGTCAACGCGGCCAAGAACCCGTTGGGTTGCTACGAGGAACAGCGCTTTCCCGACCGCGACGCCATGCTGGCCGCCCTCTACTCGATCTATGCGACGAAGCCCGACCTGGTCATTCCCGGCGCGGATCCATCCGGTTCGAGCCCTGCTCCCGCGGTGGCCAATCCCCCCAGAGCCACACGAAAACGCACCCCCCCTCACCCCGTTTCATGAGCCGATCGGAGGCTGCCGCTCGACCACATTCAAGGAAAAGCACGATGCCGGAACCCTATTTCGTCACCGAAGTCGAGCGCCAACTGGCGCAACGCCGCCATAGATGGCGGCCGGTGCGGCTCGTGCTCATCGCCGCCCTGGTGGCGGCTGTCTATCTCGCCCTGACGGCGGCCATCCTCTTCACGCGCAACGACACACCGCGCTATGGCGACGTGATCGAGCATTTCAAATATGGCTCGATCGGCTCGGAGACGGAAAGCGGCATTCCCTACCGGGTCTGGCAGGCCCTGCCCAGGCTGTTCCCGGATGCCTTCGAACAACGCGACGACTACAGCGCCTTCGGCTTCCTCTATGAAAAGGACAACCTGGGGCGACAGCGCGACCTGCCCATCGGGGTCTCGCGCCGGACGGTGCGCGGCGTCGACATGGTCTGGCTCAACTGTGCCGTCTGCCACACCGGCACCTATCGCCTGAGCGCGAACGGGCCCCGCACCACCGTACCGGCAATGCCCTCCAACAATCTGCAGTTCGAACGTTTCGTACGCTTCGTCCTGTCGACGGCCGCCGACGAGCGTATGGCGCCGGACACGCTGATTCCCGCGGCCGAAGCCGCCGGCCATCGCTTCGGCGTGGTCGAGAAAGTCGCCTGGCGCTATCTCGTGCTGCCTCCCCTGCGCGAAGGCCTGATCGCGCGGCATGCCCGGCTCGAATCGCTGCTCTCGCGCCAGCCCGACTGGGGTCCGGGCCGGGTCGACACCTTCAATCCCTACAAGGCGGTGCAGATGAAGATTCCCGCCTCGACACTGACGCCGGCCGAGGTCATCGGCGCCGCCGACTTCCCTGCCGTTTTCGAGCAGGGACCGCGCGAGGGCATGCATCTGCATTGGGACGGCAACAACACCTCGCTGGCCGAACGCAATCTTTCGGCTGCGCTCGGTGCCGGCGTCACCCCCGAGACGGTCGATCATGCCGCCATCAAGCGCGTTGCCGACTGGCTGCTCACGCTCAAGCCGCCGGCCTCTCCCAACCGGCCCGATGCCGGAGCCGTCGAGCGGGGCCGCACCGTCTACAGGAGCGCCTGCAGCTCCTGCCATGGCGAGCAGGATCCGGCGGGCTATCAGTTCCAGGGCGACGCGATCGGCAAGGTCGATCCCATCGCGCGGCTCGGCACCGACAGAGCGCGCCTCGACAGCTACACGCCGGCCTTCCGGCAAAGGCAGCTCACGGAACTGTTCGCCGGTACACCCTATGCCTTCAGATCCTTCGAAAAGACCGACGGCTACGCCAATCTCCCGCTCGATGGCCTGTGGCTGCGCGGCCCCTATCTGCACAATGGTGCCGTTCCCACGCTGAAGGATCTGCTCGCCCCGCCTGCCCAGCGGCCAGCAGCCTATCTGCGCGGCAGCGACGTGATCGATGGCGTCAATGGCGGCTTCCTCTCGCCGCCCTGCGATCCCAAGGGCCCGCCGCCGGCAACCGGCTTTTGCTTCGACACCACCCAGACCGGCAACGGCAAGGATGGCCATCTCTACGGCACGGATCTGCCGGCATCCGCCAAATCGGATCTACTTTCCTATCTGCTCACCTTCTGACCGGGAGAACCCCGCCATGACCGATCAGACCCTCACCCTCGGATGGACCATGGCGCAGGCCGCCAGGGCCCTGCGCAGCTACCGGCTCGTGCTCGGCTTCAACATGGCCGTGCATGTGCTGATCGGGCTCGCCTGCATTTTCTGCCCCGGCTGGGTTTCGCAGATGGTGGGCCTGCCGGAAGCCGTTCCGGTGGGTTGGGAACGCGGCTGGGGCGCCACGCTGCTGCTCGTCACCGCGCTCTATGTTCCCGGCTGGCACCAGCCCTTGATTGCTCGGATGCCCAATGTGATCGGCATCGGCGGCCGCCTGTGGATGGCCTTGATCTGGCTCTTCTGCGGCGGCGGCTTCCTGTGGTTCGCCCTGTTCGACGGCTTTTTCGCCGTGGTGCTCGCTTTGCTCTACCGGCGCCTGCTCACCAACCAGTTGATGACGCATCCCTGATCCCAGCCGGGTTCCGGGCGCTGCCGGCGCTCCTCTTTAACTGCGCGGCGGCGATGGCCATATGCAGGATGGGACTGCGGCCCCGGCCCGCCATGCTCGGGATTGCTCCGCCGTAGCGCTTTGCTCCCGACGGGGTCACCAGGACCCGCAGGATGCGGCGGAACCAGGAACTGGCGCCAGGAGGCGATGACGCCTCCACGCCCGCTCCGGGAGTATCGCCATGAACCCCATCACCCTGTTCGCCACGAGCATTCTCACCCTCGCCGGCGCAGGCTCGGCCTATCTCGGTCAGTACTGGCTTGCCGGTGTCCTGTTCCTGCTCGCCCTCATCGTCGCGGCCTCCCTCAAGATGGCCAATACCTAGCAGAAATTCGTGGTGCTGCGCGCCGGCAATCTGCAGGGCGTCTACGGACCCGGCCTGTTTGCGATCATTCCGGTCATCGACAATGTCGTCGCCGTGATCGACGAACGCATCCAGACCACCGCCTTCAACGCCGAGCAGGCCCTGACCCGCGACACCGTGCCCGTCAATGTCGATGCCATCATCTTCTGGCATGTGCATGATGCCGAGAAAGCGGCGCTGGCGATCACCCATTACCGAGAGGCGATCGACCGCGTCGCCCAGACCTCGCTACGCGAAATGATCGGCGCCTCGATGCTGTCCTCCCTGTTGTCCGATCGCAAGGCGGCCGACGAGCGCCTGCGCGATGTCATCGGCGGCAAGACCGCCGAATGGGGAATCACCGTGATGTCGGTGGAGATCCGCGACGTCGCCATCCCCGTGGCCCTGCAGGATGCGATGTCACGCCAGGCCCAGGCCGAGCGGGAAAGAGAGGCACGCGTCATCCTCGGCTCGGCGGAAGCCGAAGTCGCCAGCAAATTCGTGGAGGCGGCCGAGACCTATGCCAGCCATCCGGCCGCCTTGCAGCTCAGGGCCATGAACATCATCTACGAAACGACCAAGGAGCGGGGCGCCACCATCCTGATCCCGACCACGATGGTGGACAGCCTCAATCCCGCCTCGGCCCTGGTCCTGGCGAACCAGGGCTCGCCGAGCCCGCTGAAAAGCGCGGCTTGAGCACACCGCCGATCCGGGAAAGAGGCTGTCGGATCGATGGCTCCTCGCCTCATCCAAACCGGCAGCTTTATTCCGCCGCTTCGTTCTGCGCCAGATTGTCGAGGCTCTGGATGATCAGGCTGGCGAGCGCATCGGTCAGCGAAGTCTGCTCGCGCCAATTGCGCACCAGCCCGATCTTGCAGGAGGGCAGCGGCGGGAAGCCGTCGGTGGGACCGAGGACACGCATGCCCGGCTTCAACGCGCTCTCGGGCAGCACCGAGACCGCCAGGCCGGCAAGGACCATGGCGCCGACCGCGGTCGAATTCCAGCTCGAATAAAGTACGCGATAGCTGCGATTGATGGTTTCGAGCTTCTCCTGCGCCGCCTGCCGCCAGCCGCAGCTCGGACGGCCGAGCGCAAGCGGCAGCGGTGTCTCGGTATGGACCTGATGCCGGCTCGAGGTCACCCAGAGCAGGCGCTCGTGCCGCACGAATTCGGCTGCTCCCTTGTGCTCGACATGGGTGATGATGGCGAGGTCGAGATCATTGGTGTTGATACGTTCGATCAGCATGGGCGTCGGTTCGCAGACGATGGTCACCTCGACCCTGGGGTTGGCCTGCGAGAAGCGCGCCATGATCTCGGGCAGGTAGCGGTCGGCGTAATCGTCGGGAATGCCGATGCGCACGCGCCCGGTCAGCTCGTTCTGGGAGAAGGCGCAGACCGCGTCCATGTTGAGCTTGACGATGCGCCTGGCATAGTCGAGCAGCTTGTCCCCGTCTTCCGTCAGCCTGGAGGCGCGACCGTCCCGCTCGAAGATCGGTTTGCCGATGCGCTCCTCCAGCCTCTTCATCTGCATGGAGACGGCGGATTGGGTCTTGAAGACGATGTCCGCGGCGCGGGTGAAGCTGCCCGTTTCGGCGATGGCAATGAAGGTCCTGAGCTGATCGATATCCAACAGCACTGCCATGGCTACCCTCGCCTCGCTATTGCCTGAGGTGCGTGCCTCCACGCGCCATCAAGGAGCACGATAACAATCGCTTATGCTGAACATTAGAAACATTCGTTGGATTGATCAATGCCGATGTTTCATAGTGTTACCGTTCAGTATTGGTGATGAGTGGAGCGTTCCATCCGGGAGCGCTGCATCACCGGCCGCCCGATGGAGAATCCGATGAACAGCGTCGTCGTCAACAGCCAGTCTTCCTCTCTCGTCTCGACCCTCACCGAGATGGTGCGCGCTGTATTCGGCAAGATCGCCAGTCTCGCCGTCGCGCTTCACAACCGCCAGGAAATCAACCAGTTGGCCGCTGCGGATGCAGCGATGCTGCGCGATCTCGGCCTGACGCCGACCGACGTCGAAGGCGCCCTGTCGCAGCCGCTCTGGCGCGATCCGTCGGCCCAGCTCGTCGCGGCGCAAATGGACTGGCGCTGCTCGGCCAAGGCCGCCAAGCATGACAATTTCGTTGGTCTGCACGCCTGATGCCCGACCGGCACGACTTCTGGCCGCTTCCCCTGCGGCAGAACGCCCCGGAAGCGTGACTTCCGCACCTCAGCCCGCTTCGCCTGAAGCGGGCTTTTTCGTGGGCTACTTCTTGCCGAACCAGCTCTCCAGGAGCGACTGCATCGCATCAGCCTGCGCTTTCTGGATCCGGCTTCCCGCTTCGAGCATCTGATCCATTACCGCCGCCGCGTCATTTCTGGGAACCGGGGCCGGGCTCGGCATCAGGAACGGCGCCCATAACGCTGCCAATGCGCTGTTGTCGAACCAGGGAGCCGGCTTGGGCTGAGACGGCTGGAAAGCCCGCATCATGGCTTCGACCATGTCGCCCCACGGATTGCTGGGCGCCGGCGCCCCTGCCCGCGCCAGGCCGCTGACCAGGATGGACGCCACCGACGGCAGCATCGCGGCGATCACCGGGGCGGCGACGCCGCTCTGCAAGGCTGCGAGCTGGGACAGAGCCTTCGTCATCTCGGACGTGCCGAACAGGGCTGCCATCACGCGCTGGCCCTGCTGGGTCGCCTGCTGTGTGAAGGCCAGGGCCGCATCCTGGAAGCTGTCGACCTGCGGCACTCCCGACAAGCCGAAGAAATCCGGCGGTTCGGAAGCCGTCTTCGCCTTCTCCACCTCTCGCTTCAGGCCGAGCGAAAAGGCCGGCATCAGCGCCTCGGCCGCCGCCAAAGCCTGCTTCTGGCTGAGCTCGAAATGGCGGGCCAGATTGTCGATCGCCTGCCCGTTCTGCGCGGTGTTCAATAGATCGAAAAGTGTGTTCATGCCGCTTCCCATGCCACCGCCGCCGCGGCCCTAAAGCGTTTTGCGATTTGGCGGTTACGCCCAGAATCGCAAAGACGCGTCGAACCAAAGAGTTAGAGCAAATGAGCGTTTCGGTCCAAACGCGCTTTGCTCTAGGTCTGTCCAGGGACCTTAAGCCACCGCAGCGAGCGGTAAGCCCACCATATACCAAACACGCCGAAGATCACGGCGCCAAGCCCCTGTCCGGCCAATGCCCCCTCCGCTCCCCAATATTTTGCGCCAACCATGGCAAAGGGAATGGTACCGAGCGTGGCCTTGCCCCAATTTGACAGGGTCGCGGCAATCGGAAAGCCGAGATTGTTGAAGGAAGCGTTGGCAACGAAGAGCAGCCCGTGGAAGACCCACGATCCCGCCGCGAACAGGCAGAAAAAGGTGATGAGCTGGGCAGCCTGCGGATCGACGATGTTGAACAGGCGGATCACCAGCTGGTGCGCCGCCGCCAGCACCGCCCACACGACCAGCGCATAGATCGTGGTGAAGGTGAAGGCATCGGTCAGGGCACGGCGCACGCGGTCGAGTCGACCGGCACCGTAGTTCTGCCCGAGAATCGGTCCTACGACGCCTGAGAGCGAGAAGATGCCCCCGAAGCAGAAGGCGATCAGGCGCCCCATCACGGCATTGCCCGCCACGGCGCCGTCGCCGAAGGGGGCCAGCACCGCCGTCATGTAGCCATTGGCCACGGGGGTCGCGAGATTGGCGAGCATGGCCGGCCCCGCGATCGCCATGATCGGCCCGGTATCGGCGAGTGCCTCGCGCAGCGACAGCCGGCCCACCAGATCATGCACGCGGGAAGCGCCATACCAGCCAACTCCAACGGTAACCAGCCGCGAGATCACGATGACGATCGCCGCCCCCTCGACACCGAGGCCGAACCACAGGATGAAGATCGGATCGAGGATCGCAGCGGCGATCGCCCCCGACAGCGTGACATACATCGAGCGCCTGGCATCCCCGACGGCACGAAGCACGCCGGAAAGCGCCATGCCGCTGCCCATGAGCACGCCGCTCGGCACACTGATCTGCAGGAAGATGGTCGCCAGCTCCAGCGTGCGGCCGGTCGCGCCCAGCTGCGTAAGCAGCCAGGGAATCAGCGGAAAGGCAACTGCCGCCACCAGCGCGTTGATCAGGATCATCCACACCAGGATGGAAGCCCCGTAGCGTCGCGCCAGCTCGCGATTGCGGGCCCCCAATGCGCGTGAGCACAGAGCACCCGCCGAGATCATCACGCCGATGCAGATCGAGGTCGCCAGGAAGAGCACCGCCGCGCCGTAGCCAACCGCGGCCGTCGCCGCGGTGTCGCCGAGATGGGCGATGTACCACAGGTTGATGAGGTCGACGGCGAAGACGGACATCAGCCCGATCGAACCCGTCGTGGTCATCACCACGACATGGCGCATGATCGAGCCGGTCACGAATTTCGCCGTCGGCGACAGGGCGGCCGGCTGCACCGACACCTCGGCGGGCGCGGCATCGTCGTCGGCTTGGGGATGGCGCATTTTCAGTCCAATTCCTGGGAATGCGGACCTCGTTGCGGCATTCGGAAGAAGGCCGGACGATCCGCACGCCCCGTTGCCCATGGTGGGCGAAGGGCATCGATATAGGCCGATATCCTGCGGCGGAAAACCCCTGCCCTCCCTTCCCCCCTCGCCAGAGGTGCTCCCACGCGATAGTTTGGCCCGCAGTCAGGAAGCCACGCCATGATTGCGCAAGAGCCGATCGCCGACCTGCCGACCCATCAGGTGACCAACCAGGTCCCGCCTTTGCTGGACTACAACCTGTTCGACAGCGACCCCGGGCTGCAGGCTGCCCTGGAGCGCGAAGGCGCCAGCTGGGCACGGGACGCCGCGAGCGCCTTCGGGGCCTCGATCGGCAGCGCCGAAGCGATCGCGCTCGGCGAGGCCGCCGGCCGCCACACGCCCGAACTGCATAGTTTCGACCGCTTCGGCCAGCGCATCGATCATGTCGAGTTCCACCCCGCCTATCATGCCCTGATGGCACGCGGCCTGGAGGCCGGCATCCATTCCCTGCCGGCCTCGGGGCGTTCCGGCGGCTTCGTCGCCCATGCCGTCCTGGAATATATGCTGACCCAGATCGAACCCGGCGTGTGCTGCCCGATCACCATGACCGGCGCCAGCCTGGCCGTATTGCGCCAGGCGCCGACTCTCTTTGCACAATGGGGCCCACTCGTCCGAGCCAATGCCTATGACGGCTCGGCCCGGCCGGTAGCCGACAAGGGAGCGGCGACCATCGGCATGGCGATGACGGAAAAGCAGGGTGGCTCCGATGTCCGGGCCAACACCACCCGCGCAGCCCCCCTCGGTGAAGACTTTTACGAACTCACCGGGCACAAATGGTTCTGTTCGGCCCCGATGTCGGATGGCTTCCTCACCCTGGCGCAGGCGCCCGGTGGGCTCAGTTGCTTTTTCGTGCCGCGCTGGCGGCCGGACGGCACCCGCAATCCCATCTTCATCCAGCGCCTCAAGGACAAGCTCGGCAATCGCTCCAACGCTTCGGCCGAGATCGATTATGCCGGTGCCCTGGCCTGGCGCGTCGGCGAGGAAGGACGCGGCGTCGCCACCATCATGGCCATGGTCAACCAGACCCGGCTCGACGCGGCCCTGGTCTGTGCCGGCATGATGCGCCAATGCGCGGTACAGGCCGTACACCACGCCACCCATCGCCGGGCTTTCGGCAAGCTCCTGATCGAGCAGCCCCTGATGCAGCCCGTCCTCGCCGACCTGGTGGTCGAGGCGGAAGCGGCCACCATGCTGGTCATGCGAGTCGCCCGGGCCTTCGATGCCGATACGCCTGAGGAAGCTGCCTTTGCGCGGATCGGGGCGGCCATCGCCAAATTCTGGGTGACCAAGCGCCTGCCCAATCTCAGCTACGAGGCACTGGAATGTCTCGGCGGCAACGGCTTCGTCGAGGAGGGACCGCTCGCCCGTTTCTATCGCGAGGCGCCTGTCAACGCGATCTGGGAGGGCTCCGGCAATGTCAACGCGCTCGACGTGCTGCGGGCGCTCGCCAAGGAGCCCGCGACCGTCGAGGCATTGCGCAGCGAATTGGAGGCGGCACGGGGTTTGGATCCGCGCTACGATGCCTTCGTCGCAGCCATCCAGAAATCCATGCGTGCTGGCGGCTTGCAGGAAGGCCTGGCCCGCCGTCTGGTGGAAGATCTCGCTTTGGCGCTGGAAGCCTCGCTTCTGCTCCGCCACGGCCCTGCACCGATGGCCGAGGCCTTCATCGCCGGCCGCCTCGCTGGCGGCATGCGTGGCTGCTACGGCGCCCTCCCTGCCGGCCTGAACCTGCGGCCGATTCTGGATCGGGCGACAGTATAAGGCACCCTTGGAGGGTCAATCTCCGGATCGACCCGGCACCGTCGAGATCCACGAAAGGTCGATTCGGAGATCGACCCTCCAATGCCTCATTTCAGCTTGTCGAAACCTTCGCCAAAGCCCTTCAGGGTCAACGGAATGCCGATGCCCTCTTCCGGTGTCTGGAAGATGATGAAGGTGGCTTCCTTACCGGTACGCAGCATGCCAATCTGGGAATCGTCGAGCACCACGTCGGCCAGGCACCCCGTCGGCAGGCAGCGCACGAAGGCGGCGCGGCCGACATCCTTGCCGTCGATCTTGAGGCCAAGGCCAGACGGCAGGAGCACGCCGAGCGGCGCGATCACCCGCAGCAGGCGGCTCTTCTGGTCCGCGGTGCGCAGCACCAGCACCGAGAGGGCCACATTGGGGCGATCGGATGCGGTGACGGCCTGCACCAGCGCGCATTGTTCCTGCTGGGCTCCCGGCGGGGTATCGCAGCGCACCTGCCAATTGTCGTGGGTCGAGCGCAGCACGCCGAGCTGATCGGTCTGCTGCGCCGCGGCAGGACCGCCAAGCACGGCACCGGCCAGCAGGCCCGCGAAGGAAAGGCCGGCTACCCGCCGCAGCGTGGTCGCAAGAGCATGTTTCAGCATGTGTGCCAACAAGTTACATCCTCGCCGAATCAGGGCCCGCAGGCCCGGTTTGGATTTCAGTCGCGACGGGTAGCAGACAGGCCCTGACTGTCAAGCACGGCGCCGCAACGGTGCTCCACCCAGGTTGACGGCACATCATGGCGCTTTCGCGCCCAATTGCCGCACAAACCGTGGACGTCGAACCATTGCGATGCGCTGTGGATTGTGGTTTTTGAGTGACCGTGTGCTTTACATGAGTTCCAATCCGTGAAATCTGCGCGCCAGAGAGTTTTGCGCGATTGGCGCTCCCGACCGGTAACGAGCCAAGAGGCGTACCACGTGCCGTATCGGCTGCGTCGTGTCGGCGGGGAATTGGAGAGAAGGCGGATGGCTTTCCAGGCTAGGAAGAAAATGGGCGGGGTGGCACTGTCATCGCTGCTGTGGGGCCTCATGATCGGCACGGCCGGTGCCGAAGAGGCCGCCAAGGGCGGCCTCGGCGAGCCGCAGCCCTGGCAGATGGGCCTGCAGGAACCCGCCACGCCGGTCATGGAATATATCAACTGGTTCCATACCTATGTGATGTGGTTCATCGTACCGATCACCCTCTTCGTGATGGTCCTGCTACTCTACGTGATCGTCCGCTTCAACAAGAAGGCCAATCCGGTCCCCTCCAAGGTCACGCACAACACCATCCTGGAAGTGGCATGGACGGTGCTGCCGATTCTGGTGCTGGTGTGCATCGCCCTGCCCTCGTTCAAGCTCCTCTACATGGAGGAAGTGATTCCGAAGGCCGACCTGACCATCAAGGCGACCGGCAGCCAGTGGTACTGGGATTACGAATATCCCGACAATGGCGACATTTCCTTCTCCTCCACCATGGTGCGCGACCTGCCCATGAGCGATCCGCTGCGCCTGCTCAAGGTCGACAACGAGGTCGTCGTGCCCGTGAACAAGACGGTGGTGGTGCAGGTCACCTCCAACGACGTGATTCACTCCTTCTCGGTGAACTCCTTCGGCATCAAGATCGACGCCATTCCCGGCCGCCTGAACCAGACCTGGTTCAAGGCCACCCGCGAAGGCATGTATTATGGCCAGTGCTCGCGCCTGTGCGGCCGCGACCATGCCTTCATGCCAATCGCCTTCCGCGTGGTGAGCGAGGAAGAGTTCCAGAAGTGGGTGGCCAGCAAGAAGACTGCAATGAACGGCGCCGCCCTGGACAAGGTCGCAGCCGCGACCTCCGTCGTAGTAAAGTAATGGCCTGACGGCTCGACTAAAGGATTGAATGTGATGGCCACTGCCCACAACGCATCGGCGCATGGGGATCATGCCCAAGATCCGCATGCCCATGACGCGCATGATCATCCGACCGGCTGGCGCCGTTATGTCTATTCGACCAACCACAAGGACATCGGCACGCTCTACCTGATCTTCGCGCTCGTCGCGGGTATCATCGGCGGCCTGCTGTCGGTGGCGATGCGCGCGGAACTGATGTTCCCGGGCCAGCAATTCTTCACCAACCCCTACACGTTCAATGCGTTCGTGACCGCGCACGGCCTGATCATGATCTTCTTCATGGTCATGCCCGCGATGATCGGCGGCTTCGGCAACTGGTTCGTGCCGCTGATGATCGGCGCGCCGGACATGGCCTTCCCGCGCATGAACAACATCTCGTTCTGGCTGCTGATCCCGGCCTTCGGCCTCCTGATCATCTCGATGTTCGTGCCCGGCGGCCCCGGCGCCGACGACCTCGGTGTCGGCACGGGCTGGACGGCCTATCCGCCGATGTCCTCGATCAAGGGCACGCCCGGACCGGCGATGGATTTCGCCATCCTGTCGCTGCATCTGGCCGGCGCTTCCTCGATCCTGGGCGCCATCAACTTCATCACCACCATCTTCAACATGCGCGCACCCGGCATGACGCTGCACAAGATGCCGCTGTTCGCCTGGGGCGTGCTGGTTACCGCCTTCCTGCTGCTGCTGTCGCTGCCCGTCCTCGCCGGCGCCATCACCATGCTGCTGACGGATCGTAACTTCGGCACCGCCTTCTTCGATCCGGCCAATGGCGGCGACCCGATCCTGTGGATGCATCTGTTCTGGTTCTTCGGTCACCCCGAAGTCTACATCATGATCCTGCCGGGCTTCGGCATCGTCAGCCACATCATCTCGACCTTCTCGCGCAAGCCCATCTTCGGCTATCTCGGCATGGCCTATGCCATGGTCGCCATCGGCGTCGTCGGCTTCGTCGTGTGGGCCCACCACATGTACACCGTCGGCCTCGACGTCGACACCCAGGCCTATTTCGTGTTCGCCACCATGGTGATCGCGGTGCCGACCGGCGTGAAGATCTTCTCCTGGATCGCCACGATGTGGGGCGGCTCCATCGACTTCAAGGCGCCCATGGTGTGGGCGACGGGCTTCATCTTCCTGTTCACCGTCGGCGGCGTCACCGGCGTGATGCTGGCCAATGCCGGTGTCGACCGCTCGCTGCACAACACCTATTACGTGGTGGCGCATTTCCACTACGTGCTGTCGCTGGGCGCGGTTTTCTCCATCTTCGCGGGCTGGTACTACTGGTTCCCGAAAATGTTCGGCTACGTCATCCCCGACTGGATGGGCCAGGTGCATTTCTGGATCGCCTTCGTCGGCGCCAACATGCTGTTCATGCCGCAGCACTTCCTCGGCCTCGCCGGCATGCCCCGCCACCTCGTCGACTACAACCCGGCCTTCGCAGGCTGGAACCTGGTCTCCTCGCTCGGTGCCTTCATCTTCTTCGGCGGCGTGATCTGGTTCCTGGCCATCAACTTCTATGCGGTCTTCGTCCGCAAGGAGCAGGCGGCCGCCAATCCCTGGGGCGAAGGCGCCACCACCCTGGAATGGACGCTGTCCTCGCCGCCGCCCTTCCACCAGTTCGAGACGCTGCCCCGCATCCGCTGAGCCCCTCGAACGCATGAGCTTTCGGGAGGGCGGCCGTTTCGACGGCCGCCCTCCCGCCTCCAGCAAACAGGTTTTCTTCTCGAGCCTTTCCCCGAAGGCTCGAGAAGAAAACCGGCCCGCAAGGGCCTCCGGCCAAATGCTCTCAGACCAAGCATCTCCTGTCTGGCCGGCTCGACGAAAAGGAACGTTCTTTGACCGATATCGGCATGCCCATCCAAGGCGAGGCTGACGATGCTGTTCCCGTGATCAGCATCGCGTCGGTTGGCGATTTCCTGGCTTTGCTCAAGCCGCGCGTGATGTCGCTCGTGGTGTTCACCGCCCTCACCGGCATGGTCGTGGCGCCCGGCCCGATCCATCCGGTCATCGGCCTCGCCGCCCTGATCGCCATCGCGGTCGGCGCCGGCGCCTCGGGCGCCCTCAACATGTGGTACGACGCCGACATCGATGCCGTGATGTCGCGTACGCGCAACCGTCCGGTTCCGGCCGGCCGGGTCAGCCCGGGCGAGGCGCTCGCCTTCGGCATCATCCTGTCCGGCCTATCGGTGCTGGCGCTGGGCGTCTTCACCAACTTCCTCGCCGCGGGCCTGCTCGCCTTCACCATCTTCTTCTATGTCGTTGTTTACACGATGTGGCTGAAGCGCTGGACGGTGCAGAACATCGTGATCGGCGGTGCGGCGGGCGCCCTGCCCCCGGTCGTCGCCTATGCGGCGGTGACCGGCACGGTAACCGTGGAAAGCCTCGTGCTCTTCGCCCTGATCTTCATGTGGACGCCGCCCCATTTCTGGGCGCTGGCGCTGTTCAAGTCGGGCGACTACGAAAAGGCCGGCGTGCCGATGCTGCCCGTGGTGGCGGGAGACCACGAGACCCGCCGCCAGATCCTGATCTACACCGTGCTGCTGGCTCCGATCGGCATGCTGCCCTGGCTGCTCGGCTATGCGCATTGGAGCTATGGCGTGGTTGCGGGCCTGGGTGGGCTCGGCATGCTCTGGCTTGCCATCGACATCTGGCGCAAGCCCGGCGACATGGGACCGGCCAAGCGCATGTTCGGCTACTCGATCCTCTATCTGTTCGTGTTGTTCGCCTGCCTGCTCGGCGAGGCGCTGGTGATGAGGGTCCTGGCATGATGGCGCATCATTTTTGGTTCATCGGACCGGCCCTGATCATCCTGCTGCTGATCATCCTGTTCCGTCCCCTCGCCTATCAGCGCCCGCCCAAGGACAGCTGGGTCGCCAGGCTGCCAGCCGACCAGGCGCGTAAGCTGCACTGGCGTTCCATCGCGATCGCCGCCGCCCTCATCGCCTTCGTGCTGCTCGTCTATGCCGTGAGCTTCGTCAAGGGCCCCGGCGTGCTCGACAAGGGGTTCTAGAATGGCTGGAACGCCCGACAAGCCCTCCTCTTCGCGCCCCAAGGTCGGCAATAGCGTGATCGCGGTGTCCTGCATCGCGTTCGTGGCATCGATGGTCGGTGCGGCCTATGCCGCCGTGCCGCTCTATACGCTGTTCTGCCAGGTCACCGGTTTCGCGGGAACCACGCGCGTTGCCGAGGCCGCCCCGGGCCAAGTCCTCGACCGCAGCTTCGAGGTGCGCTTCGATTCGAACATCAACCCGGCCCTGCCCTGGAAGTTCGAGCCCGAGCAGCGCTCGGTGACGGTCAAGGCCGGCGAGGTGAAGACGGTCTATTACAAGATCACCAACCTCTCCCAGGAAACCACCTATGCCGCGGCCGCCTACAATGTGACGCCGCAGGAAACCGGTGCGTATTTCTCGAAAATCCAGTGCTTCTGCTTCACCAACCAGAAGCTGGGGCCGGGCGAGAGCCAGGAATTGCCGGTGGTCTTCTTCGTCGATCCCGCGATCGACAAGGTCGACTATCTTGCCGGCGTGCACACGATCACGCTTTCCTATACCTACTATCCGGCCAAGCCTCCCGTGACTCCGCTCGCGGCGGCCGAACCGAAAACCGACACGTCGAGCAAACCGCAGTTATAAGTTCCCGGGCGACCGGCATCTGGAGAAAGCCATGGCTCAGACCAAGAACCATGATTACCACCTCGTCAATCCGAGCCCGTGGCCGTTCGTCGGCTCGATGGCGGCTTTCATCCTGGCCATCGGCCTGATCACCTGGATGCACAAATATTCCTACGGCCCGCTGGTGTTCGGCGTCGGCCTGATCGGCGTGCTCTACACCATGCTGATGTGGTGGTGGGACGTCATCAAGGAAGCTTCCGAGGGCGATCACACCCCGGTGGTGCAGCTGCATCACCGCTACGGCATGATGCTGTTCATCGCGTCGGAAGTGATGTTCTTCGTCGCCTGGTTCTGGGCCTATTTCGACGTCGCCCTCTTCCCGGGCGATGCCGCCGAGGTCGCTCGTACCACCCTGACGGGAGGCGTCTGGCCGCCCAAGGGCATCGAGACCCTCGATCCCTGGCATTTGCCGCTCCTGAACACGCTGATCCTGCTCACCTCCGGCACCACGGTGACCTGGGCCCATCACGCCCTGCTCGAGGGCGACCAGAAGGGCCTGAAGAACGGCCTGATCCTCACGGTCGTCCTCGGCCTGATCTTCACGCTGTGCCAGGCCTACGAGTATGCCCACGCGCCGTTCTCCTTCTCGGGCCACATCTACGGCTCGACCTTCTTCATGGCGACGGGCTTCCACGGCTTCCATGTGATCGTCGGCACCATCTTCCTGGCGGTCTGCCTGCTGCGCGCCAATCTGGGCCAGTTCACCCAGCGCCATCACCTCGGCTTCGAGTTCGCCGCCTGGTACTGGCACTTCGTCGACGTGGTCTGGCTGTTCTTGTTCGCCTGCATCTACATCTGGGGTTACGGTCCCGGCGGCGTGCACGGCTGAGCCGCCTTCATACGATCAACGAGGCGGCCGGGATCACCCGGCCGTTTCCTTTTTGAGGCCCGAGATGCCGCAAGATCACCATTATGCGCCGCTTTCGCCCTTCCAGACCGGCTCGCGCGGCAGATGCCCGCGTTGCGGCCAGGGCAAGCTCTTCGATGGCTTCATCAGCCTCAAGCCGAAATGCAGCGCCTGCGACCTGGACTACAGCTTTGCCGATTCGGGCGACGGGCCGGCCGTGCTGGTCATCCTGGTCGCCGGCTTCATCCTGCTGGGTGCGGCCGTCTATGTCGAATTCACCTTCTCGCCTCCGGTCTGGGTCCACATCGTCCTGTGGCTGCCGCTCTCCCTCGCCGTCTGCCTCGGCCTGCTGCGCTGGATGAAGGGCGTGCTGGTCGCCCTGCAATACACCAACAAGGCGGCCGAAGGCCGGCTGGAAGAATGACGACGGCCGTGGTCTCCTCGCGTCCGCGCTCGCTGGTGGCGCTGACGATCTCGATGCTGGTGATGGGCGCCTTCCTGGTCGGGCTCGGTATCTGGCAGCTCGAACGTCTGCAATGGAAGCTCGGCCTGCTCAAGGAGATTGCCGACCGCACCACCGCGGCTCCCGTTGCTCCGCCCCCCGAAGCCGATTGGCCGCGCCTGACGCGGGATGGCCTCGAATACCGGCATTGGCAGGTCTCGGGAACCTTCGACCATGCCAAGGAGATCCGCTCCTTCACCAACCTGCCCGATGCCAAAGGGCAGTTTCGCGGCGTGGGCTACTGGGTGCTGACACCGCTCATCCGTCCCGACGGTTCCACCATCCTGGTCAATCGCGGCTTCGTGCCCGAGAACGCCAAGGATCCCGCCAGCCGCCAGGCCGGGCAGATCGCCGGTCCCGTCACCATCACCGGCCTCGCCCGCTGGACGGAAGACCGCAATCTCTTCACGCCGGCAGACGATCCTGCCACCGGCAACTGGTTCACGCGCGACATTGCGGGCATCGCCAAGGCCGAAGGGCTGACGCGGGTCGCGCCCTTCTTCATCGATGCCGATGCCAGTACCCCCGGCGGCCTGCCCCAGGGCGGCGAGACCATCCTCACTTTCCCCAACAACCACCTGCAATATGCGCTGACCTGGTTCGGTCTCGCCCTCGGTCTGGTTGGGGTCTACATCGCCTTCGTCCTGCGCCTGAGGCGCAAACCGGCGGGATAAGGACGGCGCCGCTGGGCAAGCAGAATTTCCCGGCGAGGGCCGCGAACGGGTCTCGCCGGGAAATTCTGCAAATATTTGATATCTTGCAGTTTCCCGTTGATCGGGCCTGTGGTCCGATCAACGGGAAACTGCATGGGAGGCGGCGATACGCGCCTTGCCCGTCGGGCCCGGGCGGATTACAGGATGAAGACTGTGTTCCGGGACGGCGCGGCCGGCATTGGCGGCGCTTCCGGCACCGAAAGGATAGAACCGTGCACTATGTCTCCACGCGGGGCGAAGCTCCCGTCCTCGGCTTTTGCGATGCCCTCCTCGCCGGCCTTGCCCGCGACGGCGGCCTCTATGTGCCGCAGCATTGGCCGGTTCTGTCCCACGCCCAGATCGCTTCCTTTGCAGGCAAACCTTATTGGCAGGTGGCCGAGGCGGTGATCGCGCCCTTCGTCGACGGCGAGATCGAGCCGGCGGCCCTGCGCCACATGATCCAGGAGGCCTATGCCGGCTTCGGCCATCCAGCCGTCGTGCCGCTGGTGCAGATCGGCGACAATCTGTTCGTGCAGGAGCTGTTCCACGGCCCGACGCTTGCCTTCAAGGACGTGGCGATGCAATTGCTCGCCCGGTTGATGGACCACGCCCTGAAGGCCCGCAACAAGCGGGCCACCATCGTCGGCGCCACCTCGGGCGATACCGGCAGTGCCGCCATCGAGGCCTTCCGCGGCCTCGAACAGGTCGATATCGTCATCCTCTATCCCCACGGCCGCGTCTCCGAGGTGCAGCGCCGGCAAATGACCACGGTGGACGCCCCCAACGTGCATGCCGTGGCGCTGGAGGGCAATTTCGACGATTGCCAGGCCCAGCTGAAGGCGATGTTCAACCATCTCGAATTCCGCGACGAGATCGGCCTGTCGGGCGTCAATTCCATCAACTGGGCCCGTATCGTCGCCCAGATCGTCTATTACTTCACCGCCGCGGTGGCCCTGGGCGCGCCGCATCGCAAAGTGTCGTTCTCGGTGCCCACGGGCAATTTCGGCGATATTTTCGCTGGCTATGTCGCCAAGCGCATGGGCCTGCCGATCGAGCGGCTCCTGATCGCCACCAATGTCAATGACATCCTGGCGCGCACCATCGCGACCGGCGTCTATGAGGCGCGCGGCGTGAAGGAGACGTCTTCTCCCTCGATGGACATCCAGGTCTCCTCCAATTTCGAACGCCTGCTCTTCGACGCCTATCGCCGCGATGCCGGTCAGATCCGCCGCCTGATGGGCAATCTCGCCCAATCCGGTGCCTTCGAGATCGACGAGGGCGCCTATGAGGCCATTCGGTCGGAGTTCGACGCCGAGCGCGCCGACGAGAAGGAAGTCGCCAAGACGATCGGCATGATCTGGCGCAATGCCGGCTATCTCCTGGACCCCCACACGGCCGTCGGCGTGATGGCGGCGTGGAAGGCCGAACCCGATCGCCGCGTGCCGATGGTCGTGCTCGGCACGGCTCATCCCGCCAAGTTCCCCGCTGCGGTCAAGGATGCCTCCGGCATCGAACCCAAGCTGCCGGATGCCCTCGCCGATCTCTATGAGCGGCCCGAGCGTTTTACCGTCCTTCCCAATGACCTCGGGGTCTTGGAGGCCTTCGTCCGCAAGCATTCCCGCGCGGCCCAGGGTGCTGCGGCATGAGCGTCGAGGTTACCCGCCTCCCTTCCGGGCTGACCGTCGTCACCGACGCGATGAGCCATCTGGAAACCGCTTCGCTCGGTGTCTTTGCCGGCGCCGGCGCCCGTTCGGAGGGCGAGAAGGAGCACGGCCTTGCCCATCTGCTCGAGCATATGGCGTTCAAGGGCACGCGGACCCGTGACGCCAAGCGCATCGCCGAGGAGATCGAAAGCGCCGGCGGTGAACTCAATGCCGCGACATCGGGCGAGCAGACGGCCTATTATGCCCGCGTGCTGAAGGAAGATGTCGGCCTGGGCTTCGACATCCTGGCCGACATCCTCACCCAGTCCGTCTTCGATACCGATGAACTGACGCGGGAGAAGAATGTCATCCTGCAGGAGATCAGCGCCGTCGAGGACACGCCGGACGATCTGGTCTTCGACATGTTCAACCAGGCCGCCTTTCCGCATCAGCCCCTCGGCCGCCCCATTCTCGGCACGCCCGAGACGGTGATGTCGTTCGACCGCAAGGCGATCCAGAGCTATCTCGACACCCATTACCGGGCCGGACGCATGGTGGTCGCTGCCGCCGGCGCAGTCGAGCATGATCGCGTCGTCGAGGAGGCAGGCCGCCTTTTCGCCCATCTGCCAGGGGGCAGCGGCCCCGAACCGGCTTCGGCCGTCTATCGTGGCGGCGAAGACGTGATGGAGACCGATCACGAGCAGGCCAATGTGCTGATCGGCTTTGCCGGCCGTTCCTACAAGGATGCCCTCAGCCCGGCTCTCGGCATCTTCACCAATCTGGTCGGCGGCGGCATGTCCTCGCGCCTGTTCCAGGAGGTGCGCGAAAAACGCGGCCTATGCTATTCAGTCTATGCCTTTCAGTGGGGCTATGCCGATACCGGCATTTTCGGCATATCCGCCGGCGCCGACGAGCTGCACGATCTCGTCCCGGTGATCCTGGATACCGTGGCTGCCGCCGCCTCGTCCCCCACAGAGGCCGAAATCGCCCGCGCCAAGGCGCAGATGAAGGCGGGCCTTCTGATGGCGCTCGAATCCTCGGCCATGCGTGCCGAGCAGATGGCGCGCCACATGCTGATCTGGGGCCGCCCCCTACCGCCGGCCGAATTGATTGCCAAGATCGATGCGGTCACCGCCGAGGACGTGCGCCAGGCCGGCGCGGCCGTGCTGGCGTCGCCGCCGACCCTGGCCGCCCTCGGACCGGTCAAAAAACTGCCCCGTCTCGACAAGATCCGCACCCATCTGGCGGCATGAGGCGGTGAATGTCCTTCCTGCGCCCCTTCTCCTTCGCCGACGTCGTACCGCCGGTCCGTGGCGAGAAGGTCGAGCTGCGCGCCCCGGAAATGCGCGATTTCGAGGCCTGGGCTGCCCTGCGTGGCGCAAGCCGGGAATTCCTGCGCCCCTGGGAGCCGACCTGGCCACCCAATGATCTGACACGCCCGGCCTTTCGGGCCCGGATCAAGCGCTATGGCCAGGATGCGAGGGCCGACGCCGCCTATCCCTTCTTCGTCTTCCGCTCCGATAACGGCGCGCTGGTCGGCGGCCTCACGCTCGGCCAGATCCGCCGCGGCGTGGCGCAGACCGGTTCGCTCGGCTATTGGATGGGTCAGGCTCATGCCGGCCAGGGCCTGATGAGCGACGCCGTGCGGGCTTTGCTGCCCTATGCCTTCGGCACGCTGCGCCTGCGCCGGGTGGAAGCCGCCTGCCTGCCGGAGAACGGCCCTTCGATCCGGCTCCTGGAGCGTGTCGGCTTCATCCGAGAGGGCTATGCCCGCTCCTATCTGTGCATCGCCGGCGCCTGGCGCGACCATCTGCTCTACGCCATTCTCTCCAGCGACGAGATCCGTTGAGGCTTTCCAGGGTGAGAAGCGTTGGCTTCACCAGGCGCTCCCGGAGGGCAGGAACGTAAATTCACAGCATCACCGCGCGGAGGGCACCATGATTGGGGAAACTCAACTTGTCATCACCCGGGCAGAGGAGCGGCCACGGGAAGCCTGGGAGGATCCCACCAAGGGGAGCGTGGCCTGGCACACCTTGATCAGCGCGGATATCACGCCGACCGACAGCCTCAGTGCTGGAATCGCCGTCCTGCCGCCCGGCGGCACCAATCCGCCGCACCGCCATGCCGAAGCAGAGCTCTATCTCATCCTGGAAGGCAGCGGCGTGCTCACGGTCGATGGCGCGGAAAGCCCCGTCGGCAAGGGAGCGGCTATCTTCATTCCCGGCAATGCCTGGCACGCGCTGCGCAACGAAGGCGACGCCGAGCTCCGGCTCTTCTATGTCTTCCCGACCGGACGCTTTTCCGACGTGGTCTACGAGTTTCCCGGTTGAGCCCGAACGTCGCGGCCCGAAGGCGCATTGCCATGTCCGCGCCCAGAAAAATGGCCCGGTTTCCCGGGCCATTTCATCCAGAACCTTGTCAGCCCAGCAGGGCCTTCAACTCGGCCCTCAGTTCGTCACCGAGGCCCTCGCGTTCCAGCGCATAGGCGACATTGGCGGTCAGGAAGCCGATCTTCATGCCGGTGTCGTAGATGCGGCCCTTGAACACCGAGCCGTAGAATTTCTGCCCCTGGGCGAGCTTGAGCATGGAATCGGTGAGCTGGATCTCGCCGCCCGCGCCGCGTTCCTGCTTTTCCAGGAGATCGAAGATCTCCGGCTGCAGGATGTAGCGGCCGGAGACCGCCAGATTGGAGGGCGCCGTGCCCTTCTTGGGCTTTTCGACCATCTGGGTGATCTCGAAGGCATTGCCGCCGACGCTTTCGCCCTTGCCGACGATGCCATATTGATGGGTCTGGTCTTCCGGCGCCTCGAACACGGCGATGTGGTTGCCGCCGACCTTGTCATAGGCATCGACCATCTCCGCAAGGCACCCCTTGCCCTTGCCGTGATGCAGCATGTCGGGCAGCAGCAGGGCGAAAGGCTCGCGCCCGACGATCTCCCGCGCGCACCAGACGGCATGGCCGAGGCCGAGCGGGGCCTGCTGGCGCGTGAAGCTGGTCTGGCCCGCTGCCGGCAGCGAACGCTGCAATTCCTCATAGGCTTCCATCTTGCCGCGCTCCTTGAGCGTGGCGTCGAGTTCATAAGCGATATCGAAATGATCCTCGATCACGCCCTTGTTGCGGCCGGTCACGAAGATGAAGTGCTCGATGCCGGCTTCGCGGGCTTCGTCCACCACGTGCTGGATGACAGGCTTGTCCACCACGGTGAGCATCTCCTTGGGCACCGACTTCGTGGCAGGCAGAAAGCGCGTGCCGAGGCCGGCGACGGGAAATACAGCTTTGCGAATGCGCGTCATAGGAATCCTTTGATCGGTGCCCTTGGGGAAGGTTGGTTGTTCTTATTGCCCCCTCGGATGAAGGAACGGTTTATGCAAGCCTACTCAGAGTCTGGCCCTGCAGCAATCTCAGCCTTGCCAGCTTTGAACGTCAAAAATGAGGTCACGGCGAAATCGCCGGTAACACCCGGCCTACACCGGCTCGGCTTGCACGATGATGACGCTGGACGGAGCTGCGGGCACTCAATCTCTATTCCGCCAACAGGAATCCGACCGGGGCAGCTTGCCCAATTTCGCATTGCTGGCTACTGCTTCTCGACACAATTGAGTGGCAGGTGGGCAGGCCCTTCGAAGTGAGATGAACCAGGACCGTCGCAAGGGGGCGCCGGGAAGCCTGGCTGGAGATCGTATGTTGCAGTTCATTCGCGTCGTCGCAGCCTCCATGGTCATGATGCTCGTCATGGCAATGGTCGGCGGCGTTGCGCATGCCCTGGAGCCGGTGGACGTCAACGGCGAGGTCGACGCCATCGATCTCCTGCCCGCTGTCGAAAGCTATTCCAGCCAGGGCGACCGCATCCAGATCCAGACCGCCCCGGGCGCCGACGGCATCGTGCGCCGCATCGAAGTGCGTTCGAAGCAGCCGGGAACCAATCCGCACTGGATCGTGTTCGCCCTCGCCAACACCACCGACGAGCAGATCGACCGCATCGTGGTGGCACCGCATTTCCGCCTGGTCGGTTCCGGCCTGGTCTGGCCGGATCTCGGTGCCTCCCGCATCGCGGAAATCACGCCCAGCCAGGGCTTCCAGCCCGAGCGGCAGGAGGATGACGACGCCGATGTCTTCCGGGTGACGCTCGATCCGGGCTCGCGCGTGACCTTCGTGGCCGAATTGCGCACCTCCAAGCTGCCCCAGCTCTTCCTGTGGGATCCCGACGCCTACAAGGACAAGGTCAACTCGCTTACCCTCTACAAGGGTATCGTGCTCGGCATTGCCGGCCTGCTCGCTTTGTTTCTCACCATCGCCTTCGTGGTGAAGGGCACGGCGATGTTTCCAGCCGCCGCGGCGCTGGCCTGGGCGGTGCTGGCCTATCTCGCCATCGATTTCGGCTTCCTGCACAAATTCCTCGCCATTCCCCCGGATGGAGACAGGGTGTGGCGCGCGGGCGCGGAAGCGGTGTTCTCGGCGACGCTCCTGGTCTTCCTGTTCGCCTATCTCAATCTCAACCGCTGGCATGTGCGCTATTCCGTGGTCTCGGCGCTCTGGCTCACCGCCCTTGCCGCCCTCGTCGGCCTTGCGGTGATCAACGCCCCCGTCGCCGCCGGCGTCGCCCGCATTTCCATCGCCACTCTGGCCGTCGTCGGCCTCTTGATCATCCTGCTGCTGGCCTTCTACGGCTATGACCGGGCCGTGATGCTGATACCCACCTGGACGTTGCTGCTCGGCTGGGTGGCGGCGGCGGGATTGACCATCATGGGCCATCTCACCAACGACCTGGTGCAGCCGGCCCTCACCGGCGGCCTGGTGCTGGTGGTGATGCTGATCGGCTTCACGGTGATGCAACACGCCTTTGCCGGCAGTGCCTTCGCACCCGGCCTGATGACCGATACCGAACGCAAGGCCCTCGCCCTCACCGGCTCCGGCGACGTGGTCTGGGACTGGGACGTGCCGGCCGATCGCATCTATGTCAGCCCCGAGGCCGACCAGTTGCTCGGCGTTGCCCCCGGCGCCCTCGACGGGCCTGCCGCCGAATGGCTCGAGCTCGTCCATATCTTCGACCGCGACCGCTTCCGTACTGCTCTCGACGCGGTGATCGACCAGCGCCGCGGCCGCGTCAGCCTGGATTTCCGCATCCGGGCCGCCGACGGCCATTATATGTGGCTCAACCTCAAGGCCCGGCCCGTGGTGGGCTCGGACGGCGAAGTGGTACGCTGCGTCGGCACCGTCTCCGATGTCACCGAACAGAAGACGGCCGAGGAGCGCCTGCTGCACGATGCCGTCAGGGACAATCTGACCGGCCTGCCCAACCGGGAGCTGTTCACCGATCGGCTGGAAGCGGCGTTGGTCCAGGCCAAGCAGGACGGCACCACCAAGCCGACGGTACTGATCCTCGATCTCGACCGCTACAAGCAGGTCAACGACGCCGTCGGCCATTCCGTCGGCGATTCGATCCTGCTGACGGTGTCGCGCCGCCTCTCGCGCCTGATGAAGCCCCGCGACAGCGTCTGTCGCATCTTCGGCGATCAGTTCGGCGTGCTTCTGCTGTCGGAACCCGATCCGGAACGGATCTCGGCCTTCGCCGAGTCGATCCGTCGCTCGCTGCGCGCCCCCATCGCCGTGGCCGACCGCGAGATCTTCCTCACCGCCTCGGTCGGCGTGGCGATGTACGATCCCCAGGCCCCGGTCAAGGCGGACGAACTGATCAAGGACGCCGAGATCGCCATGTACAACGCCAAGAAGATCGGCGGCGATCGCATCGAGATCTTCCGGTCGGCCATGCGGGTCGAGCGGCCGGACCGCTCCTCCCTGGAGGCCGACCTCAGAAGGGCGATCGAACGCGACGAGCTCAAGGTGCTGTTCCAGCCGGTGGTACGCCTGCAGGATCGCACCATTGCCGGCTTCGAGGCGATCGTGCGCTGGGAGCATCCCAAGCTCGGTCGCCTGCCGCCGGGCGAATTCAACGCCATGGCCGAGGAGACGGGGCTGATCGTCGATGTCGGCCTGTTCGTGCTCGACCGCACCGCCCGCCAGCTGTCGATCTGGCAGCGCCTCGTCGAGGTCGAGCCGCCCTTGTTCGGCATGGTCAACATCTCCAGCCGGCAATTGCTGCGCCAGGACCTCGTCCAGGACATCAAGGCGGTGATGGCGCGGGCCGGCATCGAGCGCGGTTCGCTCAAGCTCGAGGTCTCCGAGAGCCTGGTGATGGAAAATCCCGAATATGCCGCGCAGATCCTGGCCCAGCTCAGCGATCTCGGCGTCGGCCTGGCCATGGACGGCTTCGGCACCGGCTATTCCAGCCTGTCCTACCTCCAACGCTTCCCCTTCGACATGCTCAAGATCGATCCGAGCTTCGTCAAGGAAGGCGAGCGCGGCCGGCCGGTGATCCTGCGCTCGATCATCGCCATGGCGGGCGACCTCGGCATGGAGATCATCGCCGACGGTGCCGAGGCCGATAGCGATGCCGCCGAACTCGGTGAGCTCGGCTGCCAGTTCGCCCAGGGCGAGGCCTTCGGCGATCCCGTCACGGCGGAGGAAGCCCGCAGGCTGATCGCCGGCCCGGTGCGGCTGCGGGCGTGACCTGGAGCGCGGACATCCTGTCCGCTCTTGAAACCTGCCCCTTGCAGGACGTTTCGAGGGAACCGCCATGGTGGAGAAGAAACACCCGCTGCGGCCACAAGTGGAGTGGCATTCCCGAGGATATCTCCCGCATTGGGAAGCTGGCGAGCATCCACAAAGCATCACCTTCCGTCTCGCGGATTCCCTGCCTAGCGAGCTGCTGAGCCGTTGGGCGCGGGATCTGAAGGAGTCCGACCCCGAACTCGATTCAACCGAGCAGCGCCGGCGCTATGAGGAAGCGCTTGACAAGGGCCATGGGGAAGCTTTGCTCGCGCAGCCCGATGCCGGCTCGATCGTGCAAGCAGCTCTGCTTCATTTCGATGGGGTACGATATCGTCTCCACGCCTGGAGCATCATGCCCAACCACGTTCATGTACTCGCCACACCGCTTGTACCGCATGCGCTATCGGCCATCATTCACTCGTGGAAATCTTTTACGGCACTTCAGATCAATCGCGCCTTAGGACGGCAGGGAATGCTGTGGTTTCCTGAATATTTTGATCGTCGGATCAGAGATGAGGGCCACTTTCAACGCGCGCTTTACTACATCGAGACCAATGCGGTAAGCGCCGGTTTGTGTGCCCGGGCCGAGGACTGGCCTCATTCGAGTGCAGCGTGCATAAGGGGAAGTAATGAAGTCGAGTTGTGAGGCACGACCAAAGACGTTCGGCAATCACAGATTTAGTGGAACCGATTGAGGATCAAGAGCGGACAGGATGTCCGCGCTCCTCGCCTACGCGTGCCCCGCATCCCGCGAGAACAGGCCGGGCTCGATGCCAAGCTTGCGCAGCGCCCGCGTATATTTGGTGTCGACCTGGTCGTCGAACAGCAGCCCCGGATCGGCATCGCAATGCAGCCAGCCATTGGCCTGGATCTCGCGCTCGAGCTGCCCGGCGCCCCAGCCGGCATAGCCCAGCGCCAACAAGGCCTGTTCCGGCCCCTCGCCGATGGCGATGCTGCGCAGAATGTCGAGCGTCGCGGTCAGGCAGATATTGTCTTCGATCGGCATGGTCGAATTGTCGATGAAGACATCGTTGGTATGGAGCACGAATCCCCTGCCGGATTCGACCGGGCCGCCATTGACGATGCGGATCGGCGCGCCCCTCGGTTGACGCATGTCCGAGACGCCGTCAATGACGCCGAGCTGCTTGAGGAGGTCGGGAAAGCGGATATTCTTGGCCGGCTGGTTGACTACGATGCCCATGGCACCGTCGGACGAATGCGCACAGATATAGATCACCGTGCGCGCGAAGCGCTCATCCTGCATGGACGGCGTAGCCACGAGCATCTTGCCGTCCAGGAAACCGCCGGATGAATCGCTGCCAAATGGAATGTACCCTGTCATGGACATGATCGTGCCGCATCGTATCGGCTTTGTTAAGGCATAAATTTGGCCAACCTTGGCGAAGCGCCGACGGTAGGCTTCACAAGAGTGTCACGCCTTCGTGCATGGCGCTATTGACCATTCGCAGTTATCCGTCTGCCGAGACCCTTGTTTGGAGCCGCAAGCTATCCGAATGTCCAGCCGTCCTGTCCTTGCCATACTCGCCGGGTGCCTCGCCTTGTGTGCCCTGCCGGCCCTGGCCGGCTCCCCCAGCCAGTCCGATCCAAATCAGGCGGACCCGCACGCCGTCATCCAGCTGCTTGCCGGCCAGGCACATCCGGAAGGCCTGGCAGGCCTGGAGATCCAGCTCGCGCCGGGCTGGAAGACCTATTGGCGCAATCCGGGCGATGCCGGCATTCCTCCGACTTTCGACTGGTCCAAGTCGGAGAATCTGCGCGAAGTGACGGTGCTCTGGCCGGCGCCGAGCCGCTACGACCAGGAGGGCGCATCGTCGGCCGTCTATCACGATCAGGTCGTGCTGCCCCTCAAGATCAGCGCGATCGATCCGTCCAAGCCCGTCAAGCTGGCACTCGGCCTCGACTATGCCGCCTGCAAGACGATCTGCGTCCCGGCCAAGGGCAGCGCCGACGTCGTCCTCTCCCCGGGCGCGGTGACGGGAGGGGAAGGCAGCGCCGAGATCGCACAGGCCCTGAAGAAAGTACCGGTATCGCAAGAGATCGGCGCCACGGCTCCCCTCGCCATCAAGCAGATCCGCCTGGACACCGCGACCAATCCGGCTCGCCTGACCATCGATGTCAGCACCCCCTCCGCCTCCGCCCTGTTCGTCGAAGGGCCGATGAAGTGGTACCTGCCGATGCCGGAGCCGGCCGACAAGGCGGACAAGGCCAATCCCCAGAGCTTCGTGCTGCCGCTCGAGGGACTGCCCAAAGGCGCGACCCTCGCCGGAAACGAACTGCGCTTCACGCTCTCGACTGGCGAGGCCGGCGTCGAAAGCCTATATCGGTTGCCGTAGACTCTCGTCATGGCTACTGACCGGCCATCCCGATCGCGCGCAGGCGCAAGGGGTGACAGGGCAGCGTTCGCCATGGCGTCACCAATGGAGATATCAGTGACGATCAAGCCCGGCGACAAACTCCCCGATGTGACGTTCCGCGCGGTGACGCAGGACATGCCCGAACCCAAGAGCACGGCCGACGTCTTCGGCGGCAAGAAGGTGGTGCTGTTCGCCGTTCCCGGCGCCTTCACCCCCACCTGCCACCGCAACCATCTGCCGGGCTATCTGGAACATTACGATGCCTTCAAGGCCAAGGGCGTGGACACGGTGGCCGTGACGGCCGTCAACGACGCCTTCGTCATGCAGGCCTGGGCCAAGGCCACGGGCGGCCTGGGCAAGATCGAATTCCTCGCCGATGGCAGCGGCGATTTCGCCAAGGCGATCGGCATGGAGCTCGATCGCGTCGCCGCGGGCCTGGGCGTGCGCTCGCAGCGCTATGCCATGCTGGTGGAAGATGGCGTCGTGAAGGTCCTCAACCTCGACGATGGCGGCAAGCTCGACATTTCCGGCGCCGACACGCTGCTCAAGGCGCTCTGATTAGGAGGGCTGGTCTTCGGACCAGCCCCTTTCATACGACCTGGCTTGATCATGCCATGAGCAAGAACGGTCGGCGTCCAAACGGGCTATCCCGGGAGTTTGGCAACAAATTCCAGAGAGGTGAATCAGATCAACGCTCTGCTACCATACATTCTGAGGAGTGTTAGATTCGCTCCATATGGCATGGGTTATCAATGAGCGATATCCAGAGATCTGTTGAATTAGACGTCACCAAAGATGAGTTTAAATCTTTCGCGAGGTTGATTTATAGATATCACCTTAGAAGATTTTGGTTTAAGTCTAACTTAATATTAGCGATTTGGCTCACCGCCCTTTTTGCCACCCAACTTCCCGATGTCAAATGGTCATTTGGACTAACATCCAGTCAAGTTCTATGCGTTACATTAGCGTTAATCGCTTTTTTGTGGCCAATTTTAAACTACCTAATATTTATACCAATTGCTGTAGATAAAGAATACAAATATAGAAAGGATTTAAAATCTACCTGTTCGATGTCATGGTCCGAAGACGGTATTAAAACAACTTCCGATCGTGGATCATGGATCACATACTGGAGTGATTACATCGGATGGATGGATAACAAGAAAGTGACGGTATTCTTCATGTCACCTAATATGAGAACCGTGATTCCAAAAAGAATATTTTCCAATGAAACTCAACTGAATGATTTTCGTCAGTGCCTTGTTAATGTCCTAGGAAATCGGCAAGGGCTGCGACCATAGAGCTTGGAAAACGGGTACACCCTTGCGTCTTGAGCGCGCACGTAGTCCCCAGCATCTCACGACAGCGCCGCCGCCCTGTCCCGCTTTTCCTGCTGATAGGGCGCCATGCCCTCGCGCGCCAGCCGGTCGGCCTCCTCGTTGAGCGGGTGGCCGGCATGGCCCTTCACCCAATGGAACTCGACGTCATGGCGCTCCAGCGCCGCGTCGAGGCGGCGCCAAAGGTCCTCGTTCTTCACCGGCTTCTTGTCGGCGGTGCGCCAGCCATTGCGCTTCCAGCCATGGATCCAGCCGGTGATGCCGTTCTTGACATATTGGCTGTCCGTATGCAGGTCGACAGCACAGCCGCGCGTCAAAGCTTCCAGCCCCTCGATCGCCGCCTGCAGTTCCATGCGGTTGTTGGTGGTCTCCAGAGCACCGCCGCACAAGGTCTTGCGATGCTCGCCGAACATCAGGATGGCACCCCAACCGCCGGGGCCGGGATTGCCCGAGCAGGCGCCATCGGTATAGAGCGTCACCCGCTTTGCCGTCCCTTGGACCGTCATAGGTCGAACCCGTATTCGGCCGGGCTGGCGACGCGCTGGTGGAAGCGCAGCTTCTTCCAATATTCCAGCGGATCCTTCGGCTTCACCAGGGCGCCGGGCGGCACGTTGAGCCAGTCGACCAGGCGCGTCAGCATGAAGCGCAGCGCCGAGCCCCGGGCCAGCACCGGCATGGCTGCCATCTCGGCGTCCGAGAGCGGCCTGACGGCGCGATAGCCGGCCAGGAGCGCCCTGCCCTTGGTGGCGTTGTAGGCGTGGTCGGGCTCGAAGCACCAGGCATTCAGGCAGATCGCGACGTCATAGGCGAGAATGTCGGTGCAGGCGAAATAGAAGTCGATCAGGCCCGAAAGCCGCCCGTTCAGGAAGAAGACATTGTCGGGGAAGAGGTCGGCGTGGATGACGCCCGTCGGCAAGCCTTGCGGCCAATGGGCGCGATGAAAGGCGAGTTCCTCGGCGATGGCGGCATCGAGCCCGGCCTGCACGCTGTCGGCCCGGCCATCCGCCTGACTGTAGAGCGTCTCCCAGCCGGCGAGAGACAAGGCGTTGGGCCGCTCCATCGGAAAGCCCAGCGTGGCATTGTGCATGGCGGCGAGCGCGCGGCCGACGGCACCGCAATGCTCGACATTCGGTTTCTTGATCCAGACGCCTTCCAGGAAGCTGATCAGCGCGGCAGGCCGCCCGGCGAGTTCCCCCAGCACCTTGCCGTTCCGCCGCCGGATCGGGGTCGGGCAGGTCACGCCGCTTGCGGAAAGATGCTCCATCAGGGCCATGAAGAAGGGCAGGTCATCCCGCCTCACCCGCTTTTCATAGAGGGTGAGGATATAGGCGCCCTTTTCGGTGCGCAGGATGTAATTGGTGTTCTCGACGCCCTCGGCGATGCCCTTGCAGGCCAGTACCCCACCGATATCGTATTCGGCGACGAAACAGGCGAGATCCTCGTCATTGACTTCGGTGTAAACAGCCATCAGCGGGCAACATCTTCTGCAATTTTGCGCATGTCGTTCTCCCTCAGATCCTTCGGCAGCGGGAAGAACACGCTTTCATCGGCGGTCGAGACCGTCTCCACGGTGATGGCATAGCGCTCCGCAAAGGCGTCGAGGATTTCCTCGACCAGGATTTCCGGTGCAGAGGCGCCGGCGGCGACACCCAGGGACTTCAATGCACCGAACCGGTTCCAGTCGATATCGGAGGCGCGCTGCACCAGTTCCGAGATGAGGCAGCCCGAGCGCTCGGCCACTTCGCGCAGGCGCTGCGAATTGGAGGAGTTCGGCGCACCGACCACGATGAAGGCCTCCACCCGCGGCGCCACCGCCTTGACCGCTTCCTGGCGATTGGTGGTGGCGTAGCAGATGTCTTCCTTGTGGGGCCCGACGATCGAGGGGAAACGGACCTTCAGCGCCTCAACGATGTCGCGCGTATCGTCGACCGACAACGTGGTTTGCGTCACATAGGCAAGCGCATCCGGATTGGACGGCGTGAAAGCCGCGACATCGGCAACCGTCTCGATCAGGCTGACGGCGCCGTCCGGCAGCTGCCCCATCGTGCCGATGACCTCGGGATGACCCCGATGCCCGACCAGCACGATCTCGCGCCCGCGCTTGTGGTGGATCTCGGCCTCGCGATGCACCTTGGTCACCAGCGGGCAGGTGGCGTCGATGGCAAACAGATTGCGGCTTGCGGCGGCTGACGGCACCGATTTGGCGACGCCATGGGCCGAAAAGATCACCGGCGCACGCGTCTCGGGCACCTCGTCGAGCTCCTCGACGAAGATCGCGCCCTTCGACTTGAGATTCTCGACCACATATTTGTTGTGCACGATCTCATGGCGCACATAGACCGGCGGGCCATAGATCTTCAAGGCCTGCTCGACGGCGTCGATCGCCCGCACCACCCCGGCGCAGAAACCGCGGGGCGAGCAGAGCAGAATGGTGAGGGCGGGTTTTTCAGCAATCATCTCGGCCCGGATATGGGGCTGAGCCGCAAGGCCCGTCAAGCGCTTTGGCGACATCGCCGTCGCTATCCCCGCCCTGCCGGCTTGGCGGGCAGCCCGAGGCGGTCCGCCATGCGGATGAGATCGGCCAGCGTATTGGCCTGCATCTTGCGCATGACCTGGCCGCGATGGATCTTCACGGTGATCTCGCTCAGTTCCAGTTCGGCGGCCGTCTGTTTGTTGAGAAGCCCCTGCACCACCAGCGCCATCACCTCCTGCTGGCGCGGTGACAGGGCGGCGTAGCGGTTGCGCAGATCCTCCCCCAGGGCCGTCTCGACACTCTCCGCGCGGCTTTTTTCCAGGCACGCCGCCACGGCATCGAGAAGATCCTGCTCGCGGAAGGGTTTGAGCAGGAATTCCATGGCTCCGGCCTTGATGGCCCGCACCGACATCGGCACGTCGCCATGACCGGTGAGGAAGACGATCGGAATGGCATCTCCTGCGCCGGCCAGTTCGGTCTGGAAGTCGAGCCCGCTCTGTCCCGGCATGCGCACGTCGAGCACCAGGCAGGACGCTCCCTCCGAGCGCCGACACTGCATGAACTCGCGGGGCGAGGCGAAGCAGCGGACGCGATAGCCGACCGATCTCAGCAAGCTGTCCAGCCCATCCCTGACCATGGGATCGTCATCCACCACATAGACGGTCGCGATTTCTTCCGACATGGGTCTAATCCTTGCGTCCGCGCTCTCGCGCCAGCGGCAGCGTGAAGCGAAAAATGCTGCCGTGCGGCATAGCGGCCCGGGCCTCTATACTCCCGCCATGCGCCTCGACGATGGAACGGCTGATGGCCAATCCAATGCCCATACCGTCCTCCTTGGTGGTAAAAAAGGGATCGAAGACATGCTCTATCGCCTGTGGCGACAGGCCAGGGCCGGTATCGGTGACGGCAATGGTGACCTCCCTGTCGTCGGCTGAGGTGTTGACCGTTATCTCCCGGTTTCCCTGTTTCGTTTCCACCGCCGCCTCGACGGCATTGGCGACGAGGTTGAGCAGGACCTGCTGCAATTGAACCCGATCGCCCATCACCGGCAGCAGGCCATGCAGCAATTCGGTCCGCAGCAGGATGGCATTCGCACGCAGCTTGCCCCGCATCAGGGCCAATGTCTCGTCGATCACTTCGACCATGTCGACGGGTTCGCGCGAGGGCGGGGCGCGGCGTACCAGGCGGCGCACCCGCTCCACCACCTCGCCAGCCCGTTCGGCGGCTTCCACGATCCGATTGAGGGCATGCCGAGCCTCGTCCTGATTGGGGGGCGAGGCGGAAAGCCAGCGCAGCGCGGCATTGCTGCTGGCACCGATGGCGGCCAGGGGCTGACTGACCTCATGAGCAATGGAGGCGGTGAGCTCGCCCAGCATGGTGATGCGCGAGATACGGGCAAGGTCGGCCTCGGCACGGCGCACGGCGAGATCGGCAAGCTCGATCCGGATGGCAAGATAGGTGGTCGCGCCGATAGCCACCAGGCTGAGGGAGCTGTTGGCGATACCCGCCTCGGTATCGCCCCTCACCGTCATGAAGAAGCTGAGCACGGTCAGGAGGCTGCAGGCCAATCCGACGATCAGCACGGTCCGCGGCCGCCCCGTCCACACCGAGATCAGCACCACGACGACATGCAGCACGGCAACGGCGATTTCCAGATCGGTGACGGTGTCCGCCACGAAAATGAGCAAGGCCAGCCCGGCCATGGCGAGCCACAGCAGCGGCATGTCGATGGTCGATCCCAGGCGTTCGCGTTTCACCAACTGCGTTCCCCGTCATGGAAGGGCTGTCCCACATCCTTGCCGCCATCCACGCCAAGCCTGCGAGCGCGTCCCTCAGGCGCGATGGCGGGAATACCGCCGCAGATGTCGGCGCAACAGCACCACGCCCACCTTGTTGAGGCCTGCGGCCATGCGAAGCAAGCCTTGCGTCTCCGGCGGCAGCAATTGCCTGCGAAGGAAAAGGCGGCGCGTGAGCCAGGACAGGCCGTCGGCGCCCGACAGGACGAGGCCGATGGCGAGCAACGATGCCCTGTTTTCGACCCGGCCGCCCGCCTTCTGCAGCGCGATGATGGTCCGCGCGAGTTCTTGATTGTCCCGGAGCATGTTTCACCTGCCTTCGCCATGAAGGATGGCAAGGCTCCCGCCGGCGCCGGTGGCGGGAGCACGACCACGATATCGACGATCACCAAGCGCTCGAGGCGTTCAGCTCGGGTTCTCCAGCGTGAAGAGATCCGCCGCCTCGTCATAGGCGAAATATTCGGCGTAGCGGGCGAGGCTGATCACGGACCGCACGGTACCGGCCGCATAGTCCTCCGACATGTGGTCCTCGAGCTCGTCGCGAAAGCGGCGGGCCGGCGCCTGATGGCTCGGCCTTTCGTCGAGGATGCGGCGAATATGGGCCGCCAGCGGCACATAGGTCGCCAATTGCTGTGCAAACTGGCGTTTGCGCTCGTCCACCTCGCTTTCGGCGAAGCGCTTCCCCGCCGCGGTAAGGCGGATGTCGCCGCCCTCCAGCTCGGCAAAACGCAGCAGCTGCAGGGTCTCGGCTACCGGGAAGAGTTCGTCGATCTCGAGATGCAGGCCGGCAGCCAAGGGCGGCAGGTCGGCCTTGCCGTGATAGGGAGCCGCCGCCACCGCCTCGATCAGGCCGGCGAGTTCGTTGGAGGAAACCTTGGGCAGCACCATGGCGATGCCCGTGCCGGGGAAGAGGCCGTCCCGCGCCGGAGCCGAACCAGGACGTGCGGTCATGCGGGCGTAGATGTCCTCCACCAGGGCCCGGAAGGCCGGATCGAGCCGGTTGCGCGGCTGTGGCAGGTCGACGCGGACTTCTCCGATCACCCGGCCCGGATTGGAGCCGAAGATCAGGATGCGGTCGCACATCAGCACCGCCTCCTCGATATTGTGGGTGACCATCAGGATCGCCTCGATCGGCATGCGGCCTTCGCACCACAGATCGAGCAGGTCCGTGCGCAGGGTCTCGGCGGTGAGCACGTCGAGGGCCGAGAAGGGTTCATCCATCAAGAGGAGCTTGGGATGCACCACCAGAGCGCGGGCCAGGCCGACGCGCTGGCGCATGCCGCCCGACAGTTCCTTGGGATAGGCGTTCTCATAGCCGTCGAGCCCGATGAGGTCGATCGCGGCCAGGGCCCGCTTGCGGCGTTCTGCCGGCAGGACACCCTGCGCCTCGAGCCCGAGCTCGACATTCTGCTGCACGGTGAGCCAGGGAAACAGGGCAAAGCTCTGGAACACCAGCGAAATGCCGCCGCGGGTGCCGCTGACGGGCTCGCCCTGGAAGGAGACACTGCCTTCGCTGGGCCGGATCAGGCCGGCGATCGCGCGGAGCAGAGTCGACTTGCCGGAGCCGGAGCGGCCGAGCAGGCCGACGATTTCGCCGGCCCGCAGCGTGAGATCGACCCTGTCGAGCACGACCAGCGGGCTCGACCCACCCTTGTCATAGGTCTGGCGCACGCCGAGGACGGACACCAGCGGGGCATCCTTGATGGTGACGGGGGCATTCATGGTGACGGGAGCGTTCATGGCGAGATCTCCAGGCGATCAGTCGAGGCGCAGGCGGCGTTCCGCGAACACATAGAGCGGGCGCCACAGCAGGCGGTTGAACAAGGTGACGAAGAGCGACATCACGGCGATGCCGAGCACGACGCGCGGAAAGTCTCCCGCCTCCGTCGCCCTGGCGATGTAGGAGCCGAGGCCGTGGGCCTCGAGCCTGGTATTTCCCCAGCTCACGAGTTCGGCGACGATGCTGGCGTTCCAGGAGCCGCCCGAGGCCGTGAGGGCGCCGGTCACGTAATAGGGAAAGATCCCCGGCAGGATCACCCGGCGCCACCAGGTCCAGGACCGGATCTGGTAGATCGAGGCCGCTTCCCTGAGATCGGTGGGAAAGGCGCCGGCACCGGCAATGACGTTGAACAGGATGTACCACTGCGTCCCCAGCACCATCAGGGGCGACAGCCAGATGTCGGGACTTGCCCCCGTCGCGACGATGGCGATGACGGCAAAGGGAAACAGCACGTTCGCCGGGAAGGCGGCCAGAAACTGGGCCAGGGGCTGAACCCGCTCGGCCAGGGCCGGGCGCAGGCCGATCAGCACGCCGATCGGCACCCAGATCAGGCTTGCCACCGCGATGAGGACGATGACGCGCAATAGCGTCGCGAGGCCGCCGCCCAGCGCTTCGAACGCGTCGCTCCAGGACAGGCTCTGGCGCATATAGGCGATCGCCAAGAAGATCCCCCAGGCCGTGACAGCGAGCACCAGGCCAAGCCAGAGGCGATCGATCAAAGGCGAGGTCGCCCGTCCGGGCCGAAAGGATGCCTTGCCCGATCGTCCGATGCGCACCAGCATCAGGCGCTGCCAGATCCAGGCCAGCGGCGCGATCAGCCGCTTCATCAGCCTGGTATGGCGGATGAGGTCGTAGACCCAGGAGCGCGGCCTTTGCTGGCTGGCCGTCTGCTCGACGCGGAACTTGTCGGCCCAGGCGACCACCGGCCGGAACAGGAGCTGATCGTAGAGCACGATCAGGATGCCCATCGCCGCCACGGCCCAGCCGACCGCGACGAAGTTCTTCTGGTCGATGGCGAGCGCCAGGAAGGAGCCGATGCCGGGAAGCTGCACGGTGGTATTGCCCACCGTGATCGCCTCGGAGGCGACCACGAAGAACCAGCCGCCGGACATGGACATCATGGTGTTCCAGATCAGACCCGGCGCCGCGAACGGCGCCTCCAGGCGCCAGAAGCGCTGCCAGCCGGACAGCCTGAAGCCGCGGCTGACCTCGTCCAGGTCTCCAGGCACCGTGCGCAGGGACTGGTAGAAGGAAAAGGCCATGTTCCAGGCCTGGCTGGTGAAGATCGCGAAGATCGAGGCGCATTCCGCTCCGAGCTGGCTGCCGGGAAACAGGCCCATGAAGAAGGTGACGGTGAAGGTCAGGAAGCCGAGCACCGGAACCGACTGCAGGATGTCGAGGGCCGGGATGATGATCAGCTCGGCCCGCCGGCTCTTGGCCGCGAGCGTGGCCACCACGAAGGTAAAGACCAGCGAGGCGATGATGGCGGCAAACATGCGCAGCGTGGTGCGAAGCGCATATTCCGGCAGGCGGGCCGGATCGAGCGAGACCGGGGCCCCTGAGAGGGCGTCGAGCGGTGTCCGCATCGCAACAGCGCCATGCAGCACCAGGGCAATGAGCGCGATCACTAGCCCGCAGGCAATCAGATCGTAGAGATTGGGCAGGAGGCGCCCGCGGGCGAAAGCCGCGACGGAGCGCTGACCGGAACGGTCATGGGGCAGGAAAACCATGGCGAACCTCGTGGGAGGGCAAGGTCGGAAAAGGCAGGATGCTGGGAAAAAGGCGAGCTCTTGCAGGGCCCGCACCGAGAGACACTCAGCGCGAGCCGACGGCCGTTCCGGCGCATTTCGAACAAGGGGGGTAGAAAGCGTCCGTCTCTTCACCGGCGTCGGACAGGCGCCAGCGGCATTCGAGCCGACCCGTGTCCGGGTTCAGGTGCCAGGCTGCCCGGAGACAACCGCGGATCGTGCCGGGTTGTCGTTCCATCCGATCAGACCGGAAAGAGGCATCCGATGGCGTGAGCGATGCGTCGGGCGCGGTTGTACGGGCCTTGGCCCGGAAGGCAAGGATGACGACGCCGCGAACAGGCGGCGTGACGGCCGTGACACGGCCGCGGAACGGAATGACGTTGTTCATGTTTCACCTCGTCGGGCCGCCTTTGGCCAGACCCGCGAGGCAAGACGGCGCGGACTTAAGGCCGGCCGGTCATAGCCCGGCGCGCGAGACCGCCGGCGTTCCAGATCGATGGCGCACCCCTCCGGCGACGGCTGGGAGCCGAAGCCGGACGGCTACTGCGATCGTTGTCCATGTGCTTCCACAGCTGATTGTTCGGGTGTTATCCAAGGTGTCGGGCACCGCGGATACAGAGCCCTTCTGTCATTGCCCCAAAGCGGGGTCAACCGTGCCTTGGTGTGTGAAGACCATACCTTGGTATGGGGACGTCGGCGCTGACTGGGCGGGGCGGCAACGCTCGACAGGCAGCTTATCCAATAGTCTCATCCACGCCGGCACACATGCCACGTTGGTAAGAAAAGGCGCCGGCATCCGTCCCCGAAGTTGGGAACGGATGCCGGCGCCTTGTACTGGCAATACTGAGATGTGTGCAGCGGATAACCGCGCAGTGGAGAAGACAAATCGTTCCTCGCTCCGCCCCGTCTCAGGCCAAGACAGGCGACAAGTTCCGACCACGACGTACGATCCGGAAGCACCTCTTTGATGGCATCACCCCTGACCGCGCTTTTCGAAATCCTCGACCTTGGCCGCGCCGGTCATGATGGCCACCACGTCGGCCATCGAATGGGTCTTGGGACTTACCACGGCGGCCCGGCGGCCCAGTCGCATGATGTGGATACGGTCGGCGAGTTCGAACACATTGGGCATGTTGTGGCTGATCAGCACGACGGGCAGGCCACGGTCACGGATGGTGCGGATCAGTTCCAGCACCTGGCCGGTCTCGCGCACGCCGAGCGCCGCCGTCGGCTCGTCCATGATCGCCAGCTTCTTGGCGAACAAGGCGGCTCTCGCCACCGCCACGCCCTGGCGCTGGCCGCCCGAGAGAGCCTCCACCGCGTTGTGGATCGACGGCAGCCGGAATTTCAGTTCCGCCATGGCCTTGCGCGCTTCCTCGCGCATGCGTGCCTTGTCGAGGCGCCGAAACACTGTCCCGAACACGCCGGGCATGCGCAATTCACGCCCCAGGAAGAGGTTCGAGGAAATGTCGAGGGCGGGTGCCACCGCCAGATCCTGGTAGACGGTCTCTATGCCGCGATGGCGGGCATCGAGCGGCCCCTTGAAATGCACGGGCTGGCCATCGAGCAGGATTTCGCCGCTGTCCGGCTTGAGGGCTCCGGTCAGTGCCTTGATCAGGGAGCTCTTGCCAGCGCCGTTGTCGCCAACGACAGCGAGAATCTCACCTTTGCGCAGCTCGAAATCCACCCCGTCCAACGCCGTGACATGGCCATAGCGCTTGATGACGTTGCGGGCCTCGAGGATGACCTCGGAAGAAGCGGATGCGGTCATCAGCGCCTCCCGCGCGAAAGCTGGTCGAAGGCCACCGCCACGATCACCAATATGCCCGTGATCAAGTCCTGCCAGAGCGGATCGATGCCGGCGAGCGTCAGACCGTTGCGCAGCACGCCCACGATCAGCGCGCCGATCAGCGTGCCGACGAGGCCACCGCGGCCGCCGAACAGCGAGGTACCGCCGATCACCACGGCGGTGATCGAGTCGAGATTGGCCGTCTGCAGCGAATTGGGATCGGCATTGGGAATGCGGCCGAGCGCCAGCCAGGCGGCGATGCCATAGAGCAGGCCGGCGAGCACGTAGACCGAAAGCAGATGCCGCCTGACGGGAATGCCGACCAGCCGCGCCGCCTCGGGATTGTTGCCGATGGCATAGACGTGACGGCCCCATTTGGTCTGGTTCAGCAGATACCAGACCAAGGCATAGAGCAGCAGCATGGCGAGGACGCCATAGGTGACCACGAAGCCGCCGATGAGTTCGCCATTGCCGGTCCAGCTCAGGAATTCGTCATCGACCGGAAAGGCACCGCCGGCGGAGATCAGGCGCAGGGCAGCCGTGATGATGCCGAGCGTGCCGAGCGTGACGATGAAGGGCGGCAGCTTCAGCCCGCTGATCAGGCCGCCGGCCACGGTGCCCGACAGGGTGCAGAGCACGATCGCCACGCCCATGGACAGCACGGGATCATAGCCGAGTGCCGCCATCTTGCCGGCGATGATGGTGCCGAGCACGCAGATCGCCCCGACGGCGAGGTCGATGCCCGCGGTCAGGATGATCAGGGTCTGGCCGATCGCCAGCGTGCCGACCACCACGGTCTGCTGCAGGATCAGCGAGATGTTCTGCAGGGCAAGGAAACGCTCGTTGATGCTGGCAAAGATGACGCAGAACAGCGCCAATACCAGGAAGGGCCCTGCCGAAGGCACCGCGAAGATGCGCGCCAGCAGGCTGCGCTTCTCTTCAGGTGCGGGAACCGTGGTCGTGCTCATACGATCCTCGACGATATCGAGAAAAGCTCGGCCTTTGTCATGCCCGGGCTAGTCCCGGGCATCCAGATACCGCAACCCAGCGAGATTGTGGCTCTCCGGATCACCGGGACAAGCCCGGTGATGACAAAAAGTCGAGCTTCCTGCGATTTTCCGATCACGTTTTGGGTAGGGTTGGGCTTATTCGCCGCCCCAGCAATTCTTGAGGCCCCAGGCGGTGTCCTTGGAGTCGAGACCCGCCATCGGCTTGTCGGTGATCAGCTCCGAGCCGGTGTTGATGAAGCCGGTCGGCTTCTTGCCGGTCTTGGCATATTCGGCGACCGCATCGACGCCGGCGACTGCCATCTTGTAAGGGAACTGCATCACGGTGGCGGCGACCTTGCCGGACTTGACGTCCTTCACGCCCTGGCAGCTGCCGTCGATCGAGGTCAGCATCACCGCCTTGGCCTTGCCGAAGGATTTCAGTGCCGCATAGCCGCCGGCCGCGGCCGGCTCGTTGATGGTGTAGACGACATTGATGTCGCCATTCTTCGACAGGAGGTTCTCCATGCCGGTCTGGCCCTTGTCCTGCGCGCCATTGGTGATGGCGGAGCCGGCGATGACCGAGTCGCCCTCCTTGATGCCGAAGCCCTGCAGGTAGCCGTTGTGGCGGAAGGTATCGACCGTGCCGCCCGGCGTGCCGTCGAGCATGGCGAGCACCGGCTTCTTGTCGCCCATGGCCTTCTTGGCATAGGTGCCCTGCTTGACGCCGGCCTCGAAATTGTCGGTGGCGTAGGTAGCGTCGACCGCATCGGCCGGATCGGTCGCCGTGTCGAGCGCGATCACCAGGATGCCGGAGTCGCGTGCCTTCTTGATGATGCCGAGCATGCCGGTCGAATTGTTGGGCGTCACCAGGATGCCCTTGGCGCCGGCAGAGATCAGGTCCTCGATCGCCGCGACCTGGCCTTCATTGTCGCCGTCGAACTTGCCGAAGCGGGCGATCAGCTTGAGGCCCTTCTTCTTGGCTTCGGCCTCGGCGGCCTGGCGCAGCTTGACGAAATAGGGATTGACCTCGGTCTTGGTGACCAGGCCGACGATCACTTCGCCTGCCGCCTGGGCCTTGTCGGCCACGGCGAGGGACGAAAACACGGCAAAGCCGAGGGCGGCCGTGGTGGCGAGGGCAGTGGACGTGAAGATGCGGCTCAGGCGGAGCGCTGACATGAAATCCTCCCAGATTTTTGAATGGAGCTTGGCGCTCTCTTCTCGACGATGGCCTTTCCATCGCAGGAAGCGGATTAATGCATCATCGCTGAATGATTGCAAATATATTTTGCCTGTTTTCAGGCATAACGGCGGCGCCGCTAAGGGAGCTGTTGGATATTACCGATCCGGTTGAGCGCATGCATGGCCGTTCGCAGCGAAGCATCACCTGCCAGGGCGGCGTAGCTGCGATAGAGATCGGCATAGGTGGATGCGGCCCGGGCGTCCGGCCGATAGGTCCTGAACGCCCGGGCGCCGAACCTCGCGCCGCCATCGGGATAATCGGCGACGACCCCGGCCGCGATGGCGCCATGGATGGCGGCACCCACCGCGGTGGGATTGTCGATTTCGGGCACCTCGACCGCGCGCGCGAAGACATCGGCCATGATCTGCACCAGCAGGGGATTGTTACGGGCAAGGCCGCTCGACAGGATCAGGCGGTCGATGGGAAAGCCTCCGGCGATGAAGAGATCCTGGATGCTGCGCGCACCATAGGCGAGCGACTCCAGCAGAGCCCTGTAGATGCCGGCCGCCGTCGTGCCCGTGGTCAAGCCGAGGAGCAGGCCGCTCAGGCCGGAATCGGCCAGAGGCACGCGGTTGCCGCTCCACCAGTCGAGTGCCAGGAGATGGTTGGCGCCCGGTGCAAGACCAGCCGCCTCTTCATTGTAGAGCCTGAAATTTTCAGCCGCATCCGCAGCGCGCGGGAAGGTCTTGACGAACCAGGCGAGCGTATCGCCAAAGCCGGCCTGGCCCGATTCATAGCACCATAGGTCACGCATCGAGCCATCGAACGCCACGCCCTCGATGCCCTGGGGCAAGGGCCGGAATTCGCGGCCGAGCATCAGATAGACGGCGGAGGTGCCGAGAGCCCCGACGAGGCAGCCATCGCTGACGCCGCCGACGGCCGGCAGCACGACATGGGAATCGATCACCGCCACGGCAACGGCCGCCTGCCCGCGAATGCCGGTACGCTCACGCCAGGCGGCCGACAGGCCCCCCGCCGAGCTGCCGGCGCGCCGGGGCGGCCTCAGGCGGTCGGCCAGACCCTCGACGATGCCATCGGGATAGCCCGCCCCATCGGCATATTGCGCCTTGTAGGCGGCAAAGCCGAGGCTGCGTGTCTCACGCCCGGTCAATTGCCAGACGAGCCAGTCACCCGCCTCGATGAAACGCCCCGTCTCCTGCCACAGTCGCGGTGCCTCCTGCGCCAGTTGCGCCGCCTTGGCCAACAGCCACTCGGCCGAGAGCTTGCCGCCGAAATTATCGAGGAAGGCCCCGCCCCGCGCATTAATGGCCTCGGCCTGCGCCTGGGCGGCGCCATGCTTCCACAATTTCACATAGGCGTGCGGCTCCTGCGGGTGGAGGCGCGAGAGCGGCACGCCCTCCGCCGTGGCCGGCAGCGGCGAACTGGCGGTGAAGCCGAGGCCGATGCCTTCAACTTGCCTGTCCCGGCCGAGGGCCGACAGGATGGCCTGAGCCGCCTCGATATAATCGTCGGCGTTCTGGAGCGCCCAGAGCGGCGGCAAGGCCGGTCCCTCGGGCAGGCGGGTCATCACGCCATGGCGATAGGGCACCGCGTGGCTGGCGACCTGCTTGCCGCTCTCGACATCGACGAGCACGCCACGCGCCGATTCCGTGCCATAGTCGAGGCCGATCAGATAGCGACGTGTCATGGCTGCGCCTTTCCCACTTGTGCAGGCTCAGCTTAGGCGCCATTGCCAGCAAAGCAACACTTTTGTCTATTTTCAGGCAAAAGTGTTGCTTTATACCGCCTCATGCCGGCACGGGAGCCAGCGCCTTCCGGACAGCCGGGGCAACCACGGTGCCGAAGAGCTCGATCGATTTCATCATCTTGGCATGGGGAATACTGCCCATGGAGAACTTGATCAGGAAGCGCTGGTGCCGGAACAATTCATGCTCGGCCAGGATCTTGTCGATCACGGCACTGGGATCGCCGACGAAATCGGACCCTTGCGGGGCGCGTGAGGCTTCGAACTGCGCCCGGCTCAGCGGCAGCCAGCCGCGTTCGCGGCCGATGCGGCCCATGACATCGACATAATAGGGGAAGATCTCATCCGCCGCTCTGTCGCCGTCCTCGCCGATATAGCCATGCGAATTGATGCTGACCGGAAGCCTGGCCGGATCATGCCCGGCCCGGCGCGCCGCCTCGCGATAGAGATCGACCAGCGGCTTGAAGCGCGCCGGCTCCCCGCCGATGATGGCAAGCGCCATCGGCAGACCGAGCGTGCCGGCGCGGATCACCGATTGGGGATTGCCGCCAACGCCGACCCAGACCGGCAGAGGCTGCTGAACCGGACGCGGATAGATGCTCTGGCGATCGAGCGACGCACGATGCTCGCCCTGCCAGCTCAGCGTGGTCTGCTCGCGGATCTTCAAGAGCAGGTCCAGCTTCTCGGCGAACAGGCTGTCGTAATCCTTGAGGTCGTAGCCGAACAGCGGGAAGGACTCGATGAAGGAGCCCCGCCCCGCCAGGATCTCGGCCCGCCCGCCCGACAACAGATCCACGGTCGAGAATTCCTGGAACACGCGCACCGGATCGTCCGAACTCAGCACGGTGACGGCGCTGGTAAGGCGGATGCGCTTGGTGCGCATGGCCGCCGCCGCCAGCAGTACCGCAGGGGTGGAAGCGGCGAAGTCGGGACGGTGATGCTCGCCGATGCCGAAGACGTCGAGGCCGATCTGGTCGGCAAGCTCGACCTCCTCCATCAGATTGGCAATGCGCTCCTGAGCACTGATGACGGTGCCGGTGGCGGGATCCGCGGTGGTTTCCGCGAAGGTGTACAGGCCGAGTTCCATAGGTGTCGCGCCTCACCGGGAACGAAGCGCCCCGGAGTTTTCCAGGTTGAAATTTTCTGGTTACAAAACGTAACTGAGGCTAAATATGGTACAGGCATGTGAGGCACAAGGAGGCACATTCATGGCCGTAGGTGACATGGGTGTAACCGGCCTGAACGAGGACAAGGACAACCTGACCGAGAGCTGCCGGCCGGTCACCGAGATCCTGTCCCGTATCGGTGACAAATGGAGCATCCTGATCGTGATGGCACTGAGCCAGGGGCCTTTGCGTTTCAGCGAGATCAAGCGCCGGATCGACGGCATCTCGCAGCGCATGCTGACGCTCACGCTGCGAGGGCTGGAACGCGACGGCCTCATCAGCCGCAGCGTGACGCCCAGCATTCCGCCGCGCGTCGACTATGAGCTCACCGAACTTGGCCATTCGCTGCGCATGCCGGTGAACGCCCTCGGCCAATGGGCCTTCGCCAACCGCGCCGCCATCCTCGAGGCACGGTCGGCATTCGACCGGACCTGTCCGGTCCAGCGGGCGACCATACGGGATGGGCAGCAGGCGTCGGCTTCTATTCGGCCGGCGCCACGGCGAGCTTGATGGACTGCGCCTTCACGCCGCTGATCTGTAGCGAAACCGGCCCCGGCGCCAGGTTGAAGCGCACGCTTTTGCGCAAACCGGCGCAGGCCTTCTGGCCGGTCGCCGCCGAATATTTCACCGTTGCACCGGCCTGGACGACATCGATCCAGCCCTCATCCGAGAGCGTGACCTGATAGAGGCCGGCCTTTTCGATCGGCGGCAGGGCCAGCAGCGCCCCAAAGGTGCCTGTCGCCGGCTTGCGCCCGGTCGTGACGGGAAATTTGAGGTCCGCCACCGGGCTGAGCTGCAGGTCGGCGGCCCCGTCGACCTTGGCCAGTGTCCCGCCCGAAGCCAAAGTCGGCGGCGAAGCCTGGAACCAGCCCTGCTCGCGCGTCAGCGGCCATTTGAACGGCTTGCAGGCCGTCGTCTCGGCCAGGACAGGGCCGGTTTGCAGGGCCATCAATGCGATCAGGGCCAGGCCAGCGCGGCTGAAGATGGGCATTGCGCAATCTCTCCGAAGGAAGGAATGCCTGATCATACCCAGCCGCTCGCCGGAAACAAGAACAATTCACGAACAAATTACGGCTGTGCTTCAAACGGCCTTTATCATGCCGTGCCTGGCGTGAAGGCCAGGGCCAATCCATTGATGCAGTAGCGCTGCCCCGTCGGCTTGGGGCCATCGTCGAAGACATGGCCGAGATGCCCCTCGCAACGGGCGCAGGCAACCGCCGTCCTGATCATGCCGAGGCTGGCATCCCGGCTGGTGCGCACCGACCGGCCGATCGGCGCCCAGAAGCTCGGCCAGCCTGTGCCGCTGTCATATTTGGTCCGGGAGGAGAACAGGGCCGTGCCACAGCCCGCGCAGGTGAAGCGCCCCGCCCGCTGCTCATGCAGCAAAGAACTGGTGAAGGCCGGTTCGGTGCCGGCTCCCCGCAGAATGGCAAACCGGGCTGGCGTCAGACGCCGGCGCCATTCCGCCTCGCTGAGCGTGAGGCGAGCAGGCCCCGCCGCGGCCGCTTGCGCGAAGGCGAAGCTCGCACCTCCCAGCAGGACCAGGCCCAGGAAATCGCGGCGTGTCGGCATGGGCAGGTCTCCTCGCAGGATGGTGGCTTGGCCTCTCCTCCATCCTACGACAACCGAGCCCGCCTTGTTACCGATCCGCTTCTCGCTCCGACGCGGCCAATCGCCCGAAAACCGCCAGGGCTCATCGTGCGAGCTCGAGCGCCTTGGCGAGCACGGGATCGCGCCCGGCGGCATAGTCGGCAAAAGTGACGTCGACGGCAATGTCGGGCGCCAGCGAGATGCCGCGCGGACCGAACGCCACCGTCGCCCAATAGCAATTGCGCGTATCCGTGCACCCCTTCTCGTAATCCTCGAACTGGTCGCTGTACCGCACCGCGATCTTCGAATGGGGCAGCGTCATCTTCCGGCCCTCAGCCCAGAACTGGCCTGCATCGCCCATGGGCTCGCCGATGAACACCACCTTGTCGCCTCCGGCCCCCTTGATCATGGCAGCGGTGACGATGCCGGCGGAAAAGGTCGCCCGGCTCACCAGCACGAATATATGCCCATCCTCGGGCAGGAGACGTGGCAGGGCCTGGGCGAACAGGATCGTATTGAAGAAATCGCCGCCATTGTTCAGGCGCAGGTCGACGATGACATGCTTGGGTTTGTGCGCGAGGATCTCGTCCCTGACGATGGCGGAGAGCTTCTGGACGAGCGGCGTATCGTCGATGCTCGCGACGGTATCGTTGCGGATATAGAGCGTGTTGTTTGAAGGCGTCATCATGAAGGCCTTGACGTCGCCACGCTTGCTGTAGAGCGGCGAAGGATCGCCCTTGCCATCGAGAATATGCGGCCAGCGCTCCGGCAGATCCCTCGGATCCGGGATCAGGACGGAATAGCCCCGATTCAGTCCGGATCTGCGCTCGTCACCCGGATCCGCCGCGACGGGTTCGAGGCGCGGCGTTTGCGTGCTGCCATCCGCCAACCGCACCGTGAAGGGGATGGCGGAGGCGCTATCCGCCGCACCGATCTTCTTCAGGATCCGTGGATTGACCAGGTAGCCTGGAGCAAGGAAGCGCCTGCGCTGGCGCACGCCGGCCAGGTAAGGCTCGACCTGCTGCAAGGCTTGCTCCGCCGGCAGCGCACCGATCCTGTCGATGCGGGCACCGAGCAGATGGGCATAGGCCGGATGGGTCTTGACGACGAACAGCCCGTCGGCGAACCACCAGGCGCGGACTGGCAGGTCAGCGCCGAGATAGGCAGCGACATTGGCGTTAGTGTGCCCATTGCCGGCAAGTGCGACAGCTCCCATGACGTCCAGGGCAAAATCTTCCGGCGTGAGCTTGTCAGCCGCGGCCGCGATTTCCTCGATCCGGCGGTTGAAGGCCTGCCGCTGCTCGTCGCTGAAACTCTTGTCGAGCGGTGCCCAACGCTCCTTCAGGAAGGCAAGATCTTCCCGCAACTGCTGCGGCTGCAGCTCGATATCGCCGGCATGGCTCGCCATCGGCGCAAACATAGGCGTCGCCACGACCAAAAAGGCGAGAAATCGTTTGGTGCTTGAAATGAACATGGCTTCCCCAGCGGACAAGCGCACTTGCGTGCGTGGTCGGAGAACACAAGTCTATACGATCGGAGGAATTCCTTTTGTATTGTTTTACTATGGAATTCGCGAATGATCTCTGCGATCTTCGCACCGTGAAGAGTGTCCCAGCGCCGGCAGTTGCCACGGTACGCGCCGGGCCAGACCATACCGCGTGGTGGGTTCGGATTGACCATGCCGCCCCGCAAATGCCAGTTTGCCAGGACAAGCTGGCACATCGAGGATTTCCCCATGGTGAGAAAATTCCTGCTTTCAGCCCTTTGCTTGACCGGCTTTTGCATACCCGTAACGGCCGAAACCCTGCCGAACAGCGGCGACTATTATCGCGCCGCCTGCCGCAGCCTGGCGGCCAATACCGGGCCGACACCGAGTGAACTCGTACTTCCTTCCCTGGGTTGCGCGATCGAGATCGAGGATCTTGCCTCGATGGGCCGCCTGCTGACGTCGAACAGCCGTATCTGCAAGCCGGTCGACGTCTCGGTCGCGCAGACGGCAACCGTCGTCTCTGCCTTCCTCGACGCCCATCCAGACCGGCTCAAGGAGCCCTTCGTGGTCCTCGCCACCACGGCCCTGCAGGAGAAGTGGCCCTGCTCCTGACGCTTGCGGCGCCGGGATAGCGCACCGCCGGGCGACATCTCCGGCGGCAGCGGCAATCTGCACTCCCCGCTTCCCCGCCGTTTTGACCGCATCTTCTTCGCGAAAAGCCGATCCGCTTTTCCGGATAATGTCCTGTGTGACCCCGTTAGAGCCATGTCGCGGACTGACGACGGTTGCGCCCTTTGCTGCAGAGTTGACAAATTCATAACTACTGAGCTATGGATCAAACCCATAACTTAGGAGTTATTGATTTTGACACCCCTCTCCCCCGACCTGCTGTTCAGAACGCTTGCCGATCCGACCCGGCGAGCGATCTTCGAGCGCCTGTGCCGCAAGGGAGAGCAGACGGTCGGGGCTCTCACGACCCATGCCCGGGTCTCGCAGCCGGCTGTCTCGAAGCATCTGGCCATGCTGAAACAGGCCGGGCTGGTCCGCGACCGCCATGAGGGCCGGCAGACCCATTATTGCGCACAACTCGGCGCCCTCGGCCCTCTGATCGACTGGGCAAGCCAGATGACGCAATTCTGGGAAGCCCGGTTCGACGATCTCGAAGATTTGCTGAACAGGATGGACCAATGACCAACAGCGAGAGCGAAACCCGTACCGTCGTCGTCGAACGCGAGATTCGGCATCCGCCCGAAAAGCTCTGGCGCGCCCTCACCCAGCCTCATCTGATCGAGGAGTGGCTGATGAAGAACGATTTCGATCCGGTGGTCGGCCACCGCTTCAATCTGCGCGGCGAATGGGGCGGCGTGCTCGACTGCGAGGTCCTCACCGTCGAGCCGCACCGGACCTTGTCCTATAGCTGGAATTTCAGCCATGAGGATCCCGCCTACGATCTGAAGAGCGTGGTGACCTTCACGCTCACGCCCAGCAGCACCGGCACGCATCTGCGCATGGAGCAGGCAGGCTTCCGGCCGACCCAGCGGCAGGCCTATGGCGGCGCCAAGGCCGGATGGCAGCAATTCCTCGCCAATCTGGAAAAGGTCGTGGCGGAGCTGAATTAAGCTCCGGCCCCACTGCGGCATAACGACTCGATACTCACAAGGGAGGCTGCATTGAACTTCAACGCCCTGATCCGGCAGACCCATCGCTGGCTGTCCATCGCCTTCACGGTGACCGTGATTGCCAATTTCGTTGCCATGGCACTGGGTGAACCACCGGCCTTGGTGGTCTATGCGCCCCTGCTGCCGCTCTTCCTGCTGCTGTTCAGCGGCCTCTATATGTTCGTGCTGCCCTATGCCAACAGAGCAAGGCGCGTTCGGGACTGAACGCCTGGGCGGCGCATAAGCTGGCGCCTCAGCTTGCAGCCTGCCGCTGTGCGGCCTCGAGGACGGCGACGGCGCGCTCGGCCATCCCGGCGGGAACGAAGGCGTGGTCGTGGTGAAAGGCCGCGACCATGTTGCAGGGAATCCCAACCGCCGCCAGGGCGGACGCCACGGCGGCCGTCAGCCCGACGCCGTCTAGCGCGGAGAAGACCTCCAACTTGATGCGCTTCATCGCCAGGGCGGTATCGAAGCCGAAGGTGGCGGCAACCTCCACCGGCAGGATCAAGGTGACGCCTTCCTCTTCCCGGAAGAAGGACAGCGCCTGCCCGGCAGCAGCCTCGATCACGGCCGGCGAGGTTGTGGTGCAGAAGACGAAGGCCCCTTCCTTGAGGCGCGGCGTCATGCCCGCAATCATGGCCCTGGTGTCACGAACGCTCTGTGGCATGCCGCCTCCTCCGATCATCCGCCGCTGCGCTGACATGGCGGCGGCAGATCCCTCTTCCCAACGCCACGATTGCAGGTCTGGCTTCCCAGATGCAATGACAGGTTAGGCCGTTTAGGCCGTTTAGGCCGTGCCCGCGCGCGTCGGCCGATCCATCACCCGCCGCCCCATCAGGCTGGCAACGAGATCGACCATGAGCAGGGCCGTGCGGCCGCGCTCGTCGAGGAAGGGGTTGAGCTCGACGAGATCGAGGCTGGTGGCGAGGCCGCTGTCATGCAGCATCTCCATGATCAGATGCGCCTCGCGGAAGGTCGCACCGCCCGGCACCGTGGTGCCGACGCCCGGCGCAATGCCGGGATCGAGGAAGTCGACGTCGAGGCTGACATGCAGCACGCCGTTCGCCTCCGCCACGCGCTTGAGAAAGGCCTGCAGCAGCGGGCCGACGCCATGCTCGTCGATGGCGCGCATGTCATGCACGGTGACGCCTGCGGCGGTCAGGGCCGTGCGCTCGGCCGGATCGACGCTGCGAATGCCGATCATGCAGATGTTCTCGGGATTCACTGGCGCGGCCAGCGGCGGGAAATAGCCCTCGAAGCCGGGCCGGCCGGTGGCATAGGCCACCGGGCAGCCATGCAGATTGCCACTTACCGTCGAGTCCAGCGTGTGAAAATCGGGATGGGCATCGAGCCAGAGCACGAAGAAGGGCCGGCCCGTTTCGGCGGCTCGCCGGCTGAAACCACTGAGCGTGCCGGCAGCCAGGCCATGATCGCCGCCGAGGATGATCGGCATGCCCTCGGCACCGAGACGATAGGAAGCCTCGGCGAGGGCTTCGGTCCAGGCCACCACTTCAGGCAGATGCTTTATGGCCTGGTTGGGGTGACCGAGCGGGCGCTGGGGTGCGGGAGCAAGGTTGCCGCGATCCTCGACGCTGTGGCCGAGTTCCTGCAAGGCGCCAGCCAGGCCTGCGGCCCGGAAGCCGCCGGGGCCCATATCGCAGCCAAGCCGTCCCGTGCCTTCCTGCAGCGGCACACCCAGCAAGATACAATGTTTCGAAGTCATGCGAGCCTCTTGAAATCCGGCGGCAGTCTATCGCCCAGGCTTGGCGGTATGAACGATGCAATTTGGCAAAGAGCTCAATATCCCTTATCGAATTGCTATAAACTTATGATCAGTTCGGCAAACGCATGGATGACATCGACCGCCAGCTCCTCACCCTGCTGCGCCACAATGGCCGGCGCAGCATTTCCGATCTCGCCGGCGAGCTAGGCCTGTCGCGCGCCACGGTGCGGGCACGCATCGAGCGCATGGAAGCCCAGGGCGACATCATCGGCTACACCGTGATCCTCAAGGCCGACGCGATCGCCATGCCGGTGCGCGGCATCGTGATGATCGAGGTGGAAGGACGGGCCGCGGACCGGGTCATCGACGTCCTCGGCGGCTTTCCCGAGGTCAGCGCAGTGCACACCACCAATGGCCGCTGGGACATCGTGGTGGAGTTCGCCACCCTTAATCTCAGCGATCTCGACGCTGTCCTGCGCCGCATCCGCCTGATCCAGGGCGTTACTGCTTCCGAAACCCACCTGCTGCTCGCCACGCCGCGCAGCACGCAGGCGAGACTCTAAAGCGTTTTGCGATTTGGTGGAATCATCCAGAATCGCAAAGACGCGTCGGAACAAGGAGTTAGAGCAAACAAGCGTTCACGCCTGAACGCGTTTTGCTCTAGGAGCCGCCGTTTCCTGCTCCCGCATCCTCGTCATCCGGACGGATGCGGCGCCCAGCAGCACCCTTCCATCGGGACCCCATGCGTGTTTCAGTAGGGAGCGCGGGTCCTGCCATCATCAGGGTCTCGGCTCATCCACGCCGGCCATCTACATGGCGGGACCGGCCAGCAATGATGCTGGCCTAAGCGTTTGCAGCGTATGGTCTTGGAACGTCGGCGCTTGAGCCGCGTTTCATGCCCCAAGAGTGTTTCCGGAACGGGTAACTGCCAGCTTTGGGAGCGATGGAATGAGCGCAGTCAACATCCGATCTGCCCGTCTCGACGACGCCAAGGCGGTGGCCGACCTGCATGTCGCGGTCTGGCGCCACACCTATCATGCGCTGGCGCCTTCCAAGGCCTTCGTCGCACTGGACGAGGAGCATCGCTTCGCAAGCTGGCACAAGCGGCTGTCCTCCCCTGCCGCCGACCAGATCGTGCTGCTGGCCGAAAGCGGGGCCGGGCTGGTCGGCTTTGCCGCGGCCGGCACGCCCTCGCAGGCGATCTTCGACGGACGCAGCGAGATCAAGCATCTCTATGTCGATCCACAGCATAAGCGCCGGGGTATCGGACGGGCCCTGCTCGAAACGATGGCGGCGCGGCTGGTCGAACAGGGCCGCCGGAGCGCTGCCATCGGCGTCGTCGCCGGCAATGGACCCGCGATTGCCTTCTACGAGGCGCAAGGCGGCAGGCCGGCCGGATCCTACACCGATCCGGGCCCGCTCTGGCGCTCGCACAACCTCGTCTATGCCTGGGACGATCTGGAGGCGCTCGTCAGGCGGCAGCCGGTGTCGTCGGCTCCTTGATCCGGTACCAGGCCACATAGAGGGCCGGCAGGAACAGCAGCGTCAGTACGGTTGCCACCAGGATGCCGCCGATCATGGCATAGGCCATCGGGCCCCAGAACACCTCGCGGGCGATCGGGATCATGCCGAGGCTGGCGGCGGCCGCCGTCAGCATGATCGGACGCATGCGGTGGACGGTCGCGTCCACCACGGCGGTCCAGCGATCCATGCCCGCCTCCTCATGATCCTCGATCTGCTTCACCAGGATCACGGAGTTGCGGATGATGATGCCGATCAGCGAGAGAATGCCGAGGATGGCGACGAAGCCCATGGGCTGATTGAAGGGCAGGAGGCCGAGCACCACGCCGATCAGGCCGAGCGGCGCCACGCTGATCACCAGGAACAGCTTCTGGAAGCTCTGGAGCTGTACCATCAGGATGGTCACCATGGTCAGGAGCATGATCGGCACGATGGCGATGATCGGCCCCTGGCCCTTGGCGGATTCCTCCACCGCCCCACCCACTTCGAGCTTGTAGTGGTCGGGCAGCCCGGCCTTGAATTCGGCCACCTTCGGCGCCAGCCTGTCGACCACCGTCGCCGGCTGGACATTGCCGACCAGCGCGGCCTGCACCGTGATGGTGGGCAGGCGCGAGCGGCGCCAGACGATCGGCTGCTCCATGCCGTAGCCGATATTCGCCACCGCGCGCAGCGGCACCACTGTCCCGCCCGAGAGCGGGATCTGCAGGTTCTCCAGCGTCTCCACGGAGTTGCGCTGATCCGCAGTGGCACGGCCGACCACGTTGACCAGATAGATGTTGTCACGCACCTGGGTGAAGGCGGTTCCCGCCAGCGTGCCATCGAGGATGGAGGCGATATCCTGCGAGGTGACGCCGAGCAGGCGCGCCTTGTTCTGGTCGACCTCGACCTTGAGCACGCGCGCCGGCTCGTTCCAGTCGAAGGTGATCGTGCCCAGATTGGGGTCGGCAGCGATGATGCCGGCAAGCTTGATCGCCTGCTCGCGCACCTTCTGGAGATCGGCGCCGCTGACGCGATACTGCACGGGGCGGCCGACCGGCGGACCCAGCTCGAGCGGATGGACGAGCACGTCGATGCCGACGAACTTGTCGCGGGCCAGCGCCTCCAGCTTCTTCTGCACGCGGTTGCGGGCCTCGATATTCTTGGTGACCACCACGGCCTGGCCGAAGAAGGGGTTGGAGAGCTGCTGGTCGAGCGGCAAGTAGAAGCGCACGGCGCCCTGCCCGATATAGGAGCTCCAGCGCACCACGTCGTCATCCCCGACGAACGCCTGCTCGAAACGGTCCATCTGCACCTTGGTCTCACCGATGGCGCTGTTCTGCGGCAGCGTCATGTCGACCAGCAGTTCCGGCCGATCGGACGAAGGGAAGAATTGCTGCTGGACATGGCCCATGGCCACCACGGAGGCAGCGAGCAGGCCAAGGCAGACGGCAATGGTCGCCCAGCGCCAGCGCATGGCGGCGAGCAGCGTGCTCTTGAAGGCGGAAGCCAGCCGGCTCGGCTTTTCGTCATGCTTCTTCATGGTCGCAGGCAGCACGGTCACGCCCAGCAGGGGCGCGAACAGCACCGCGACGATCCAGGATACCAGCAGGGCGACGGCGATCACCACGAACAGGGTGAAAGTATATTGGCCCGCCGAACTCGAATTGAGGCCGATCGGGATGAAGCCGGCCACCGTCACCAGCGTGCCCGTCAGCATCGGAAAGGCCGTCGAGGTGTAGGCGAAGGTCGCTGCCCTGCCCAGGCTGTCGCCCGCCTCCAGCCGGCTGATCATCATCTCCACCGTGATCATCGCGTCGTCGACCAGCAGGCCGAGGGCGATGATCAGCGCGCCCAGCGAGATGCGCTGCAGGGAGATGCCGGTATATTCCATCACCAGGAAGACGATGGCCAGCACAAGCGGGATGGAGATCGCCACCACCAGCCCGGCACGCAGGCCGAGGCTGACGAAGCTCACCGCCATCACGATGATCACCGCCTCCATCAGGGCGCGGGTGAAGCCGGAAATCGCCTCCTCGACCACCGCCGGCTGGTCGGAGACCAGATGCACGCCGACGCCGATCGGCAGGGTGCCGGTGACTTCGGTCATGGCCTCCTTCAGGTCCTCGCCAAACTGGAGAACGTTGCCGTTCGGCGCCATGGCGACCGCCAGGCCGATGGCGGGCTTGCCGTCGAAACGGAAGAGCGAAGTCGGCGGATCGACATAGCCGCGCGTGATGGTGGCGACATCGCTCAGCCGGAAGAAGCGGTCATTGACGCGCAGATTGATTGCCCTGAGGTCCTGTTCCGACTTGAAGCCGCCATCGACCCGCACGCTGACGCGATCTCGCCCGGCCTGGATCACGCCGGCGGCCGAGACGGAGTTCTGCGCCTGCAGCGAGGCGATCACCGCCTGGCGGTCGAGCCCGAGGCTGGCAAGGCGCGCCGTGTCGAAATCGAGATAGATCACCTCGTCCTGGGCGCCGAGGATCTGGGTCTTGCCGGCATTGGGTACGGCGAGCGCACGATTGCGTACTTCCTCGACATAGTCGCGCAGCTGGCGGAAATCGATGCCGTCGGCCGTGAAGGCATAGACATTGCCGTAGACGTCGCCGAACTCGTCATTGAAGAAGGGCCCCTGCACACCGCTCGGCAGGGTGTACCAGATGTCGTTCACATGCTTGCGCACCTGGTAGAAGGCATCGCTCAGGGCCCGGCCGTTGGTGGTGTCCTTGAGGTTGACCATGATGGTGGCCGTGCCCGGCCGCGTATAGCTGCGCGTATAGTCGAGCGCGCCGATCTGCTGGAGCTCCTTCTCGACCCGGTCGGTGACCTGGTTGAGGGTCTCGTCGAGCGTGGCGCCCGGCCAGTTCACCTGGACGACCATGGTCTTGATGTCGAAGGACGGATCCTCCTCGCGGCCGAGCCTCACATAGGAGAGAGCGCCGGCGATCACCGAGGCGATCATCAGATACCAGATGAAGGAGCGGTGCTTGAGCGCCCAGTCCGACAGGTTGAAGCCGCTCATTTCTGTTCCTCGAGAGTCTGGCTGCGCTGGAGATCGACGGCCTGGCCGGGTTGCAGGCTGCCAACCCCGGCTTCCACCACGATGTCCCCGTCCTTGAGGCCATCAACCACGGCATAGCCGGCCTTGGTGGAGACCAGGGTCACCGGCCGGGCCACGACCACGGCCTTGGCCGCATCCACCACCCAGACGGACGGCTTGTCGCTCGGTCCGGCCAAGGCCGAGACGGGAACGGCGACATGGGGCGCGACCTTTCGCGTGGCGGACACGGAAATGGTCGAGCCGAGCCGGAAGCCATTGGGTGGATCCTGCAGGGCCAGGCGAGCCCGGCGCGTGCGCGTCACCGCATCGGAGGCAGGCGCGAGCTGGCGCAGCGTGGCCGTGGTGCGGATGCTGGGCTCGCCGGCCAGAACGACGTCGAAGCGGGGATAGGCCTTGAGTTCGTCGGCCAGATAATCTGGCACGTCGACCACGGCCTCGCGCACGTCGGGCCGAGCCAGGGTGACGATGATGTCACCGGCCGACACCACCTTGCCGACGTCGGAATTCACGGCGGTGATCACGCCGTCATAGGGAGCGACGAGCTCGGCATAGCTGAGCACGTTGCGGGCCTGCCGCAGCGAGGCCTCGGCCTGGGAGACCTTGGCGTCCGCCGTCTCCCGCGCGGCCACGGCCGTATCGACCTGCGCGCGCGAAGCCGTCTCGGTGACCACCAAGGCGCGGCTGCGGTTTTCGGTCAGCACGGCATTGGCGAGCTGGGCCTTGGCATTGGCGAGATCGGCCTCGGCCGACTGCACGGCGAGGCGCAGCAGCGTGGCATCGACGGCCGCCAGCCTGTCACCCTGTTTGACCCTGTCGCCGACATTCACTTCGCGGGCGATGATACGCCCGCCGACCTGGAAGCCGAGATCGGTCTGGTAGCGGGCGTCGACGCTGCCGACGAAGGGGCCGAAGCTGGCCGTGTCGATGCTGCGCACCGTGAAGGTCAGCACCGGCCGGGCGATGCGGTCCTGCGCCAAGGCGTCGCCAGCCAGTACCAGGGCACCCCCGGCCAGGGCCACTAGGGCCGCCGAGGTCATCGGCATGAGACGGGAAAAGCTCATCGCGCCTGCTCCTCGACGGTTTCGACGACGACTTCGACGACCTGGCCGGGCCGCAGCAATTGACCGCCGCGCACGACGACGCTCTCGCCATCTTCGAGTCCGGCCGACAGCACGATGTCCTGCGTGGTGTAACGATCGAGCGTGACAACCCGCGGTTCGACCGCATGGGTGTCGGCAGCGACGGTCCAGACAGCCGGTTTGCCCTGCCACTCGAACAGAGCCGAGGACGGCAGCACGAAACGCTTCTGGGCAGCAAGGCTGGCCTCGCCGCGCACGGCCGTGCCGAGCGACATGGCCGGTGGCGTTTCCTTGAGGCCGATCTTCACCCGGATCGTGCCCTTGCGGGCATCGACGATGGGCGAGATCTCCCGCACATGGCCGGTCGTCTTCACGCTGGGATCCGCCACCAGCGTGATACCGATCTCCGGTGAACCCGGCGGCTTGTCGATCAGGGCCTCGTAGACGTCGAAGACCGCGTCGCGCGGTCCGTCCTGAGCGATGCTGACCACGGTCTGGCCGGCCTGGACGACCTGCCCCGCCTCGGCATTGCGTGTCGTCACCGTGCCGGCGACACCGGCGCGCAGATCCGCATAGCCGAGCTGTTCCTTGGCCTGCTCGACCTGTGCCGTCGCGGCCGCCACGGAAGCCTGGGCGACGCTGAGATTCTCCTGCGCGGCGTCGAGACTGCTTTGCGAGGTGGCATTCGAGGTGATCAGTGTCTTCTGGCGCTGATACGCAGCCTGGCTCTGCTGGAGCTGCGCCTGGGCTGAAGCGAGCGCGGCGTTGGCGGTGTCGAGGGCGATGCGCTGCTCCTGTCCGTCGACGCGTGCCAGCACCTGGTCCGGCGTGACGTGATCACCGACATCCACCAGCCTTTCGACGATGCGCCCGCTCACGCGGAACGATATGTCGCTCTGCACCTGGGCCTCCACGTCGCCGGTCAGGCTGACGCTCGGCCGGTAATCGGCAACCCGCGCGGTCACCACGCCAACGCGGGCCGGCGCCCCTCCGCTCCAGGCGGCGGCGGGCAAGGTCATCGCAATCAGGCTTCCGAGCAGGACGGCGCGCTGCAACCTTACGGCGCGGCGCGGCCATGCGGGATTGCCGAGGTTTGAGATCATCGTCGTCCTCGCTGATTCATGCGAATGTCGTTCGAGGAAGCCGCTTCGACGGGAAGGCCTGAGATCCTGCAATTGTAGCATCGTCCTCACCCGCTCCGCGGCGTCCAGAGGCCATGGTCCCCTCCCGGGACACCCGGTCGGGAACGATCATTTCACTTGTCGAGCGTTCCCATATCAACTAAAAACAAAACCGTCCAGACGGTTTTTATTGAACGGAGACCCTTTCAGGAATTATGCCCCAGTCTGCTCCCCCACCCCAGACCCTGCGCGCGCGAAAGTTGCAGCGGCGCAGCATGGAAACCATCGGGCAAATCCTGACCGCCACCATCGCGGTGATCGAACGCATCGGCGTTCACAACCTCACCATCGATCTGGTGGCGGCAGAGGCCGGCGTCAGCAAGGGCGGCGTGCTGCATCATTTCCCGACCAAGACCGCCTTGATCGTCGCCGCCATGCGCCAGGACATGGAAACGCTGATGATGGAAATCGACGAGACCGCTGATGCGACCGTGAATTTCGCCTCGGCCCTGGCTCAGCTCGCCCGTCGCGTCGCCCTGGAGGAAGGCGGTGTGTCGCCGGCGTTCTTGGTGACTGCTGCCGAAATCCCGGAAGCGGCCGGCGTGCTGGCCACCATGTTCAGCACATTGGTCGAGCGAGCGGGCAAGGATGACAAGGCCGGCAGCATCGACTCGACCCTGGTGCTGTTCGCCTCCTATGGCATTCTCATCAGCATGGGCATGAAGTCCTTCCAGCCGAGCGCCGAGGAACTGGCCGCCCTGCTCGATAAACTGGACGCCTTTGCCGCGAGGGCCTGATGCCGTTGCTCAACTCCCCTCACCGGAGAGGCCTGTCCTCGGCGCCCGCCAGGGAGCGTGGCCCGGACGTCTTGATGAAATCGATGAATGCCCGCAGCGGTGCGGGAACGAGACGTCGCCCGGGATAATATAGAAAAGGGCCGGAGAAGCGTTGCCACCAGGGTTCAAGGACAGGTTCGAGAGCCCCGCTCTGAAAATACGGGCGCAGCCAATCCTCGAACAGAAAAATGATACCCGTGCCGGCAATTGCCGCCTCAACCGCCAGATCCGTCGCCGTACCGACGCTCACCAGGAGCGGCCCGGTGGCGTCGACGGTCACGATCTCGCCGTCGCGCTCGAACTCCCAGGCCGGCATTGCCCCGGATGAGAAACGGCCATGCAGGCAGGCATGGTGAAGCAGATCGCGCGGGTGCTCTGGCCGCCCCCGCCGATCGAGATAGGCGGGCGCCGCTCCAGCAGCAAAGCGCTGCATGCGCGGCCCGATGGGCACGGCTATCATGTCCTGTTCCAGCCGCTCGTCGTAGCGGATGCCGGCATCGCAGCCCGCCGCCAGCACATCGACGAAGCTGTCCTCGGCAATCACCTCCAGCCGGATATCGGGAAAGGCGGCAAGGAAACCGGGCACGATCGCCGGCAGCACCAGCCGGGCGGCGCTGACGGGCACATTGAGCCTGAGGGTCCCCGCCGGTCTGTCGCGAAAACCGTTGACGACATCCAGCGCCGCCTCCATCTCGCTCATGACCGGGCCAAGCCGCTCAAACAGGCGCTCGCCCGCCTCGGTGGCGGCGACGCTGCGCGTCGTACGGTTCAGCAGCCTGACGCCGAGCCTCGTCTCCAGCCGGCTCACCGCCTCGCTCAGGCCCGACGGGCTGGCTCCGCTCGCACGAGCGCCGTCACGGAAGCCCCCAGCCCGGGCGACGGCCATGAAAGCATGGAGATCGTTGAGATCGACTTTCACTGTTCGTAACTCCGAACAACCTGTCCGGATTATGGCCGATTGTCGCGCCAATTGACAGGCCCTAGCTACACCGGACGAACAGGAGATCGACCATGACCTCAACCAACCAGTCCGCCAATTTCAACCTCGGCGACCGTGCCGTGAAGCGCCTCGGCTATGGCGCCATGCAGCTTGCCGGTCCCGGCGTGTTCGGTCCACCCAAGGATCAGGACGCGGCCCTGGCTGTGCTACGCGAAGCCGTCGCATCCGGCGTGAACCATATCGATACCAGCGACTTCTACGGCCCGCACATCACCAACCGGCTGATCCGCGAGGCCTTGCACCCCTACGCCGACGATCTCGTCATCGTCACCAAGGTGGGCGCCCGGCGTGGCGAGGACGCGTCATGGCTTCCCGCCTTTTCGCAGGAGGCCCTCACCCAGGCGGTGCACGACAATCTGCGCAATCTCGGGCTTGATGTCCTCGACGTCGTCAATCTTCGCGTCATGTTCGACGTTCACGGGCCGGCCGAGGGTTCGATCGAAGCGCCGCTGACCGTTCTCGCCGAGCTTCGGGAGCAGGGCCTCATCCGGCATGTCGGATTGAGCAACGTCACCGCGACGCAGATCGCCGAAGGACGCCGCATCTGCCCGATCGTCTGCGTGCAGAACCACTATAATCTCGCCCACCGGGCCGATGACGCCCTGATCGACGATCTCGCCCGCCAGGGTACCGCCTATGTGCCCTATTTCCCGCTCGGCGGATTTACGCCGCTGCAATCCTCGACCCTGTCGGAGGTTGCCCGGCGCCTCGGTGCCTCGCCCATGCAGGTCGCGCTCGCCTGGCTCTATCGCCGCGGGCCCAACATTCTGCTGATTCCAGGCACGTCTTCCGTCGCGCATCTGCACGCCAACCTCGCAGCGGCAGAGCTCGACCTGCCGGCAGACGAGGTCGCCGCTCTCGATCGCGTTGTGGCAAGCCGTTCCTAAGGAGGGCAAGCAATCAACCGGAAGACCGGTTCCCCGTCTCGTCATAGCCGGGCCTTGATCCGGCTACCCAGAAGCCGCACGGACGAACCGTCGGGGAGCTGGATTGCCGGGTCAAGCCCGGCAATGACAAAGGTCGAGCCCCTCGAAACGCTTAAGTGAACTGCATTGGGTTCTCCGTCCCGTTCTTTCTCGATACGGGGGGATTTCGCTCTAGTGGAACAGCTTCAACGCATTGGAGAAGGTGATCCATACGCCCCAGAGAATGGGAATGCCGACGGCCAGCCAGGCCAGGGCAGCCGGCCCGTTCAACCCGCCCCGCCCGATGCCCGAGGATCTCTCTTCCTGCGTCCCGCCGCGCTTTTGCAGGGCCGCGACCTCGGCATCGCTCATGAACCAGCGGGACGCCACCGGCTTGATCATGAGATTGATGACGAAGCCGACGGCGAGCATGCCGGCGAGGATGTACATGGTGCGGTCATAGACCTGGGCCCGGGGCACGCCAGCGGCGATCTGGGCGTCACGGATGTAGTTGATCACCACCGGCCCGACGATCCCCGCCGTCGACCACGCCGTCAGCAGCCGGCCATGAATGGCACCGACGAACTGGGTGCCGAACATGTCCGCGAGATAGGCCGGAACCGTGGCAAAGCCGCCGCCATACATCGAGACGATCACGCAGAAAAAGGCGACGAACACCGCCAGCAGCCCGGCATGGGCAGCCCAGGGTGCCGAGGCATAGAGCACGATGCCGAGGCCGAAGAAGGTGGCATAGGTAAGCTTGCGGCCGAGCTTGTCGGACAGCGAGGCCCAGAAGAAACGCCCGAAGATGTTGAACAGAGAGAGCAGGCCGACGAAGCTCGCGGCGATGGTGGCGACCAATTTGGCCTGCCCCGCATCGAGCGCTCCGAAGGCGATCTCCGGCTTGCCGATCAGCGAGCCGGCAAAGATCTCCTGCAGCATCGGCGAGGCCATGCCGAGCACGCCGATGCCGGCCGAGACGTTGAGGCAGAGCGCCGCCCAGATCAGCCAGAATTGCGGGGTCTTGTGGGCATTGGACAGATGCACATGGCCCGAGGTGATCATCGCCTTGGTGCTCTCGGGCGGCGTCCACCCTTCCGGGCGCCAGCCGGCCGGCGGCACGCGATAGCCGAAGGCGCCCGCCATCATGAAGACGAAATAGATCACGGCCAATGTCACGAAGGTCTGCCAGACCCCGACGCTGTCCGCGCTCTTAAAATGATTCATCAGGATATCGGCCAGGGGGGAGCCGATCATCGCACCGCCGCCGAAGCCCATGATCGCCATGCCGGTGGCCATGCCGCGCCGGTCCGGGAACCATTTGACCAGCGTGGAGACGGGAGAGATGTAGCCGAGGCCCAGGCCGATGCCGCCGATCACGCCCGAGCCCAGCCAGATCAGCCAGAGCTGGTGGATATAGACGCCGACCGCCGAGATGAGCAGTCCGCCGCACCAGCACAGGGCGGCCACGACACCGGCCTTGCGCGGCCCGGCGCGCTCCAGCCAGCCGCCCCAGATGGCGGCGGCCGAGCCGAGCAGCACGAAGAAGAGCGTATAGGTCAAGGTGAGGTCGGAGACACGCCAGTCGCAACTCGTGGTGAACAGGGCCCGCCCCAGACCGACGAGAGCACCCCAGAAACCGGGATCGACCGCACAGGCCACCGGCTTGCTGATGCCGAGTGCCTGTCCTAGAGGCAGCCAGAAGACGCTGAAGCCGTAGGCCATGCCGATGCACAAATGGATGGCCAGTGCCGCAGGGGGTACGAGCCAGCGATTGAACCCCGGCCGCGCCACGATGCGTTCACGATCCAACAAACCAGGCGCCAGATCCCCAGCCTCGGCAGAAGCGCTACTATTCATTGGTGTTTCCTCAATATTTTCTTCTTAATTTCGCGGATAAAGCGCCGCCTTCGCGCGCAAACTTCCACGAAACTGAGGATCACGCAACGTCTGAGCCTCGGCTTTACTGAGCCAGATAGCCTCCATCCACCGGAAGCGTATGGCCGGTCACCATGGCGGCGCCCGGACCGGCGAGGAAGAGGATCGCCGGGGAGACCTCATGCGGCTCGGCGATGCGGCGCAGCGGCGTCATCGCCTCGATGCGCTGCATCAGTTCGGGCTGGGCCAGTAGTGGCGCGATGAAGGGCGTACGAACATAGGTGGGAGCAACCGCATTCACACGGATGCGATGCGGCGCCCATTCCACCGCCAGGGCGCGGGTGAGATTGACGATGGCGCCCTTGGTGGTCTGGTAGGAGATGTTCGGATAGACGCCGCCGCCCGACAGGGCCATGATCGAGGCGGTGTTGATGATCGCCCCACCCTGCCCGACCGCGATCATATGGCGGGCCGCGGTGCGCGCGCACAGGAAGACGCCGGTCATGTTGACGGCCACCACCTTGTCCCACGCTTCCAGGCTGAGATCCACGGCCGCATCGCGGATGGCGAGGCCGGCATTGTTGACGAGGATGTCGATATGGCCGTGGCGGGCGGCGATCTCAGTGAAACGCGCCGTCACCTCGGCCTCATCGGTCACGTCCATGACGAGCGCTTCGGCGCGGTGTGCGCCCCTGACGCTTGCCAGCACGTCCTCGCCCACCGGCGCCCGATCGAGAATGACCACCTCGGCCCCGGCCGCGGCCAGGGCCTGCGCCGCCGCCAGCCCGATGCCGCTGCCACCGCCGGTCACGGCCGCGACCTTGCCTTCCAGCCCGTAAAAATCGGTCAGGCTGACCGCGCCGCCCTGTTCCGCCGGATGTCCCTGTTCGCCCATGGTCGTTTCCCCTAAGCAGGATTTCTCAATGTTCTCCGCGGACGGGCAATAATGAGAAATCCTGCAAGTATTTGAAATCTTGCAGGTTCCTCTTGTTCGAGCCTGCTCGTTCTTGGATTGCCGCGTTCCCCAAAGCGGCGATGCAACGCCGACTCAAAAGTCCGACCATTCATCTGTGGCACCAAACCCGATGCTACGGAAGGCCGGAAACACCGGATTGACGCAGATGCTCGGCGCAGGCTTCTACGAAGGCGCGCAGCTTGGGCTGGCTCCGGCTGGTGCGGGGAAAATAGACGAAAAGGCTGTCGCCGGCCGGCGAAAATTCCTCCAGCACCGTTTCCAGCAGCCCCTGGGCGAGCTCACCGGCCGTTTGCAGGGTCGAGCCATAGAGCAGCCCCATGCCTTGTACGGCCAGGGTCCGCAGCAGCCAGGGATCATTGGCAACGATGGCGCCGGGCGGCTCGATACTGAGCGCCTGGCCGTCCCGCTCGAACTCCCAGCGATAGATATCGCCGACATCCGGCCGCCGGTAACGCAGGCATTGGTGCCGGGCGATGTCTTCGGGCGCTTGCGGCCGGCCATGCCGGGCGAGATAGGCCGGGGAGGCCATCACCATCCAGCGAAAGGGCGGCGTCACCCGCACGGCGATCATGTCCTTGTCGATGAACTCGCCAACACGAATGCCGGCATCGAAGCCACCCTCGACCAGCTCGGCATGGGTGGAATCCACTGTCACGTCGACATGCACCTCCGGCCAACGCTGCTGAAACAGCGGCAGCACCGGTTCGAGGACATGCACCAGCGCCATGCGATGCACCAGCAGGCGCAGCGTGCCCGAGGGCTTGGCCCGCGACTGCACGAGATCGTCCAGCGCGCCCAGGATGGTCTCGGCCGCAGGCCCGAGCTGGGCCAGGAGGCGCTCGCCTTCCTCGGTCAGGGCAAGGCTGCGCGTGGTGCGGTGCAGGAGCGGCAGGCCGAGCCGGCGCTCCAGCCCCTGCAGCGCCTGGCTCACCGCCCCGGCAGTAACGCCGAGTTCGATGGCTGCCGCGCGGAAACTACCCCGGCGCACGATGGCGAGGAATTCGGACAAGCCGTCGAAGGGGTCGCTACGTGCCATCTCTGCGTCGCTGGAAGGGAATACGGTTCGACTGTATAGCACAGCTATACAGCGTGTGGAGCCGGCGCCGGCTTATGGCCTCGCCGGTAGGGGTCTATCTTCGAAGCGTGGCCGGGAGCCGGGCTCCCGCCCCTTGCCTGCCGCCAGAGCGGCAGCTTCCATCCCCTTGATTCATGGATTTCATCTCATGCGCTACAAGACACTTGGCAGCAGCGGCCTCTTCGTATCCGAGCTTTGCCTGGGCACCATGACCTTCGGTGGCGGCAACGAGTTCTGGAACACGATCGGCACGCTCGACCAGAGCCTGGCCGACGGCATCGTCGCCCGCGCCCTCGATGCCGGCATCAATTTCATCGACACCGCCGATGTCTATTCGGGTGGCCTGTCGGAGGAGATCACCGGCCGCGCCATCGTCAATTCCGGCCGCAAGCGCTCCGATATCGTGCTCGCCACCAAGGCGCTCGGCACGGTCGGCCCGGGGCCAAACGACAGGGGCGCCTCGCGCGGCCACATCATGGATGCGGTCAAGGCCAGCCTGAAACGCCTCGGCACCGACTATATCGATCTCTACCAGATCCATGGCCTCGACCGCTTCACGCCGATCGAGGAGACCATGCGCGCCCTCGACGATCTCGTAAGGCAGGGGCACATACGCTATGTCGGCCTCTCCAACTGGTCTGCCTGGACGATCATGAAGGCCCTCGGCCTCGCCGACCGGCATGGCTGGACGCGGCCTTCCACCCTGCAAGCCTACTACACCGTCGCCGGGCGTGACCTCGAACGCGAGATCGTGCCGCTGCTGGAGGCTGAAAAGCTCGGCCTGATGGTGTGGAGCCCGCTCGCCGGCGGCCTGCTCTCGGGCAAGATCGATCGCGACGGCAAAGGCCCGGACGGCGCGCGCCGGACCAATTTCGACTTTCCGCCCGTCGACAAGGACCGAGCCTTCGCCTGCATCGATGTGATGCGCGAGATCGCGCAGGCCCACAACGTGTCCGTTGCCCGCATCGCGCTGGCCTTCGTGCTGCATCGGCCTTTCGTGATGTCCGTGATCATCGGCGCCAAGTCCATCGAGCAGCTCGACGACAACCTGGCCGCCACCGATGTGGTGCTGAGCGCCGACGAACTCGCCCGTCTCGATGCCGTCAGTGCCCTGCCCCGCGAATATCCCGGCTGGATGATCGAGCGCCAGGCGGCGATGCGGCTGCCCGAGCCCCAGGGCCGCGCCTGATGCGATCAGCCCGAAGGGGATGGCAATCGCCCTTCCCTTCGGACGGGATGAACCGCGAGGATTCGTTGCCGCGACCGCTGGAGACCGACGCTTGACCGCCACCAGGATCGCCCATTTCATCACCCATGCGGACGTCGAGATCGACCCGGCCATTCCAGTGCCGCAATGGCGGCTCTCGGCCAGGGGCCGGGCCCGGCACGAGGCCTTCAACCGGCATGGTTTCGTCACGCGCATTACCGCCGTCCACTCCAGTGACGAACGCAAGGCGCGTGACGGCGGCGAGATCCTGGCCGGTCATCTCGGTCTGCCCGTACAGGTGGTGCCGGCCCTGCATGAGAATGACCGCTCGGCGACCGGATTCCTGCCGTCACCCGAATTCGAGGCCACCGCCGACGCCTTCTTCGCCAATCCGGAGCTCAGCATTCGCGGCTGGGAGCGCGCCATCGACGCCCAGAACCGCATCGCCGCCGCCGTCGACGCCATCCTGGCGGCCGATCGCAGCCATGGCGACATCGCCATCGTCGCCCATGGCGGGGTTGGCACGCTCCTGCTCTGCCGCCTCCTGTCCGCCCCGATCGACCGCCGCCACGACCAGGCGGCGGGCGGCGGGCGGCGGCAACTATTTCAGCTTCGAGGTGGCGACACGACGGCTGCTGCAGGGTTGGAAGCGGATCGAGTCCTGAATCAGCTTCCCCCGGCACTGGGAAGGCAGCAACGCTCATCCATCCGCCACGCTGCCCCAGAGCACCGGGGTGGCCCCGTACTGCGAGCCCGCACAATCGTTCAAGATTGGCGCGGGACCGCTGGATAGGATCCTTTCCCCGAAGATTTCAGGACGAGAAACGCGTCATCATGCCTGTCGGCTTCATCGGTCTCGGCGTCATGGGGGAACCCATGGCGCTCAATCTCGTAAAGGCGGGAACGCCGCTGGTGGTCTGGAACCGCTCCCCGGACAAATACGCCAGCTTGCAAGCTGCCGGTGCCGCGGTGGCCGTCAGCCCCGGCGAGGTCTTCGCCACGGCGCACATCGTGATCCTGATGCTGGCGAACACGGCCGCGATCGATGCGGTGCTCGGCCGCGGCTCGATGGATTTCGAAAACCGGGTCGCCGACCATATCATCGTGCAGATGGGCACGATCTCGCCGGAAGATTCGCGCCGGCTCGACCAGGACATCCGCGCCGCCGGCGGCCACTATGTCGAAGCTGCGGTTTCCGGCTCCCGCAAGCCGGCCGAAGCCGGACAGCTCGTGGCCATGCTGGCAGGTGATGCGGGCGCGCTTGCCGAGATCCGTCCCCTGATCGCTGCGATGTGCCATCAGGCTTTCGACTGCGGAAGCGTTCCCGGCGCCTTGACGATGAAACTCGCCGTCAACCTGTTCCTGATCACCATGGTGACTGGCCTTGCCGAGGCCGCCCATTTTGCCGGGCAGCATGGTCTCGACATGCAGCAATTCCGGGCCATTCTCGATGCCGGCCCGATGGCGAGCCCGGTCTCCCGCATCAAACTGCAAAAACTGGTCGAGGGTGATTTTGCGGTCCAGGCCTCGATCGCCGATGTGTTGAAGAACAACCGCCTGGTTGCCGACGCAGCCCGCCGCGCTGGGCTTGCCTCACCCCTGCTCGACATCTGCCATACCCTCTATGGCGAGACACAGGATCTCGGCCTCGGTACGTCCGACATGGCAGCGGTCATCCGGGCCATCGAGGCTCGGACCGCGCACTGAACAAGGCGGAAAGCCCCATCGCCGCGCTACCATGATCGATGCCGGTCGCCCAGCAGATCGTCTCCAACACGCGACCACTCGCGCCGGTCTGTTCCGCTTCAGTGAAGCGGCGGAACTATTTCGGCGCGGGGTGACTGCCGCCCGATGTGTGATCCGACGGCTTACCGGCACCGCCCGGCGACGGCATGTCCCCACCACCCGAAGGCGAGATGTCACCACCACCAAAAGTGTGGCGCGACCCGACCACGGCGGCCCAGGCTTCGCCGATGCGCAGGCGGCTCCAGGCCGCGGGCCTGGCCGGCGGGACCTGCATGCTGGTAAGCTCGGTGCCGAAACCAGGGGTGAGCCGCACCGTTCCCCCTCTGGTAGCGACGTCGACGATGCCATCCTCGACATAGACGCCGAACTTGCCCCAGCTCGGCCCGGCGAAGAACCGGGTGCCGCGAGCGGCGATCAGGCCAAACGGCGTCGTAACGCCGAGTTCCCCCGACGGGCGATCATGCGGGCGGTCGAACAGAATGGCGCCGCGCTCGAGCACCAGCTTGCCGCCCCGGTCGATCAGGAACTTATCGATGCGCACCCTCGTGCGGGCGCCCAGCAGCAAGCGGGTGGCCTCGCCAAGCTGCGCCGACAACCGCGCGCTCTCGCCGGTCGCCAGGAGATCGTTGAGATAGACGGGATCGCCGACCGCGAGCAGACGGGTGCGGCCACGGGCCTGCGCGGTGCTTTCGCCGCTGGCGCCCAGGATCGAGCCCGCCTCCACGGCTGCCCGAGCCAGGACTCTCTCCGGCCGTATTCCGGCAAGCAACAGGCCAGCCAGGAGTGAACGGCGGTGGATCGGCATGATGAGGCTTTCCAGACGAGGGGGTGGTGGATCAGGGGAAAACCGGACCCGACACCGCCAAGCCGGCGGCCTCCTCCCTGCCGGGACAGTCCGTTTCAACGAACGTCCCCAGACGATGATACCGCTCTATTCTTGATGTGTACGCTTCTTCCGGTACCGGCCGCAAAGTAAGTTCCTCGAGTTCCTTACCCGCGGCCAGTCATTCATCCTAGCTGAAACCCTTTCGTCTACAAGCCCCCCGAACTCATGCAGAAGACTTAGGCTTTTGCAGCCAAGGCGGGCGATAGGATCAGGCCCGCACCTCGACAACGCCCATCATTCCCAGCTGCTCATGTTCCAGGATATGGCAATGATACATGCGCAGGCCCGGCTGTTCCTGCCGCACCAGCAGGCGCACGGTTTCGCCGCGCGCCACATTGATCGTATCCTTCCAGGCGCGATAGGGCGCCTTGCTCACCCGGCCGTCCCGCTCGGTCTCCACCGGCTGGAACTGCGTACCGTGAAGATGGAAGGGGTGATCCATGTCCGCCAGATTGGCGATCTCCCACAATTCGGTCTGCCCCGCCTTGGCGACGACATCGACCCGGTTCATGTCGAAGGAGGCGCCGTTGATAAGAAAGCCCATCTTCATGCCCCCCTCCCCCATCGACATGGTTTCGGTGAATTCGAGGCGGCGCGTAGCGACGGGCGGGCCGAGATCGGCGATGCTGCGCAGCCTGGCGGGCAGAGGCGGGACCGGCCCGGCCCGTTCCTGCGTAACTTCGATGGTCATCAGATCGGCAGCGGTGTCGGGACGTCCCGGCCCCATCCAGCCATGATCGACATCCTCCGTCCGCAGCACTACTTGCCCCGGCTCGTCGAAGGCGACGACGACCTCTGCCCGTTCGGCGGGCGCGAGATCGATGACCCGAAGCCCGGGCACCGGCGCTTCGAGAAGGCCGCCGTCACTGCCGATCAGGGTGACCGGCGCCGTGCCGAAGGTCAGGCGCAGGAAGCGCCCATTGCTGGCGTTGAACAGGCGAAAGCGGCGCCGGCTGCCGGCAGGCAGTGTCAAGACGGGCTTCTTCTGGCCGTTGACCAGGACATGGTCGCCCACCCGCCCGTTCATCAGGTCCGCCATGGTGTTGGCGGGGATCGAGCCATCGGCTGCCAGCCTCAGATCGGTAAAGAACAGCGGCGTATCGCCATAGGCGGCCGGGATGGGATCCTGGCGCGGCTTGACGATAAAGGCCCCGGCGAGACCGAGATAGACCTGCTCGGCCGTGCGGCCATGGGGATGGGGATGGTACCAGTAGCTGCCGGCGCTGCCTTCCGGCAGCTCGAAGGCGTAGAGCCGATCGGCGCCTGAGGCCACCGGGTCCATGGGATTGCCGTCCTGCTCCGCCGGCACCGGCATGCCGTGCCAGTGGATGGTGGTCTCTTCGCCCGGAATATGGTTGGCGAAGCGGATGGCGACCTTGTCGCCCTCGGTCACTTCGATCAGGAGGCCGGGCGTCTCGCCGTCATAGGCGAGGACGGGCGTCTCGATCCCTTCGGCAAAGCGGGCGATGGCGGGCTTGGCCGTGAGATCGGCCTCGAAACGCCCAGGCCCGCTGGCCCGATTGGCGAGACGGGGCAGGTCGCGCAGTGGGGCGCCTTCAGGCAACACAGGCAAGGCCGCGGGAACCGCCGTCTTGCCATCCCCTGGCGACATGCCCGGCATATCCATGCCATGCTTGGAATGATCCTGCATTTGCGCCGCGGCAGGGCTTGAAATCACCAGGGCGGCGACGCCGGAGAGCAGAAATTCACGTCTGTTCATACCGATAATCCTTGCTCAAAGCTGGCGCGTGCGCAGGCGCAACGCATTGGCAATGACGCTGACGGAGGAGAGCGCCATGGCGGCCGCGGCGATGATGGGCGACAGCAGGATGCCGAAGACGGGGTAGAGCACCCCGGCCGCGACGGGCACACCGGCGGCGTTGTAGACGAAGGCGAGGAAGAGGTTCTGGCGGATATTGGCCATGGTGGCCTGCGATAACCGCCTTGCCCGCACGATGCCTAGGAGATCGCCCTTGACCAGGGTGACCCCGGCGCTCTCGATCGCCACATCCGTGCCCGCGCCCATGGCGATGCCGACATCGGCCGCCGCCAGGGCCGGCGCATCGTTGACGCCGTCGCCGGCCATGGCCACCACCTTGCCCTCGCGCTTGAAGGCCTCGACCAGCGCGCTCTTGCGTTCGGGCAGGACCTCGGCCTCGACGGCATCGATGCCGAGCCGGCGGGCGATGGCCTCGGCGGTAACGCGGTTGTCCCCTGTGACCATCACGACATGGATGCCCTCTTCACGCAAAGCCGCCAGGGCGGCCGGCGTGGTTTCCTTGACCGGATCGGCAATGGCGAGCAGGCCGGCCAGGCGACCGTCGACAGCGGCGAAGATCACCGTCGCCCCGTCCTGGCGCAGCCGGTCGGCTTCCGCAGCCAGGGCGACCGCGACGCCCTCCTGCGCCATGAAGGCCGCATTGCCGAGGAGAACCAGCCGCCCCTCGACGGTCCCCCGCGCACCCTTGCCCGTGGGGGAGTCGAAATCCACAACCGCAGACAAGGCGAGGCCCTTCGCCTCCGCCGCCGCGACCACGGCCCGGGCCAGCGGATGTTCGGAAGCCCGCTCCACGCTGGCCGCCAGCCGCAGCAAGTCGTCCTCGCCAAAGCCTTCGGCGGGCCAGATGGCGGTGAGGGTCGGGTGCCCTTCGGTGAGCGTGCCGGTCTTGTCGACCGCCAGGGTGTCGACCTTCTCCAGCCGCTCCAGCGCTTCGGCATTGCGGACCAGCACGCCGAGGCCCGCGCCCTTGCCGACGCCGACCATGATCGACATCGGCGTCGCCAGGCCGAGAGCACAGGGGCAAGCGATGATCAGCACGGTGACCGCGGCGACAAGGCCATAGGCCAAGCGAGGCTCCGGCCCGAAGATCGCCCAGGCGATGAAGGCCACCGCCGCGATCAGGATGACCAGGGGCACGAACCAGCCGGCTACCTGGTCGGCCAGGCGCTGGATCGGTGCCCGCGAGCGCTGCGCCTGCGAGACCATCTGGACGATCTGGGCCAGCATGGTGTCGCCCTCGACCTTGTCGGCGCGGATCACCAAAGCGCCGGTCTGGTTGAGCGTACCGCCGATGACGCTGTCGCCGACGGCCTTGGCCACCGGCATGGATTCGCCGGTCACCAGCGCCTCGTCGAGTGAGGAGCGCCCCTCCAGCACGCTGCCGTCCACCGGCACCTTCTCGCCGGGACGGATGCGCAGGCTGTCGCCGACCGCCACCTTGTCGAGCGTGATCTCCTCCTCCGAACCATCTTCCCCTATGCGTGTCGCCGTCTTCGGAGCCAAGTTGAGCAAGGCCCTGATCGCCCCCGACGTATGTTCGCGGGCCCTGAGTTCGAGCACCTGGCCGAGCAGCACCAACACGGTGATCACCGCGGCCGCCTCGAAATAGACGGCCACGCTGCCGTCATCACCACGGAAGGCGTCGGGGAACAGGCCGGGTGCGAGCACCGCCACCAGGCTGTAGACCCAGGCGATGCCGGTGCCCATGGCGATCAGGGTGAACATGTTGAGGCTGCGGCGCAGCACGGACTGCCAGCCGCGGACGAAGAAAGGCCAGCCGCCCCACAGCACCACGATGCTGGCCAGGACGAGCTGGATCCAGGCTGATCGGGCCGGCGGCACCAGATGATGCAGCGCCGGGACGAGATGAGCCCCCATCTCCAGGATGAAGACCGGTAGGGTCAGCACCAGGCTGACCCAGAAACGGCGCGTCATCTCGGCGAGCTCGGGATTGGGGCCGGCTTCGGCCGTGACCTGCAGCGGCTCGAGCGCCATGCCGCAGATCGGGCAGGACCCCGGTCCTTCCTGCCGGATCTCGGGATGCATCGGGCAGGTGTAGATCGTGCCCTCAGGCGCGGACACCGCGGGCTTGCGCCCGCCGAGATACCGTCCCGGCTCCGCCTCGAATTTCGACTTGCAGCCGGCCGAGCAGAAATAATAGGGGTGCCCTTCATGCTGAATGGAATGCTTGGCGGTCGCCGGATCGACATCCATGCCGCAGACCGGGTCCTTCACGCCGGAATGTGCCCCGGCATGATCGTGGTGGTGGCCGTGATGATGGTGATGGTCGTTCATCAGCCCGTCCCATGCCTCTCAATCGATTCGCGCTGGTCTCCCAGCCTTCCGGGACAGGGCGTAAGGCTTGACATCATGGGAAGGTCAAGAGAGTTTTCGGAAAGCTGACGATTTGTTGCGGCTTCGGTGATGCGCCGCGATCAGCCTACCGCCCGCACATGCACCGGTTGCAATTCGTCGAGGCCGCTCACGCCCAGCATGGCCATGTTGCGGGCGATTTCCGCCTGCAGGAGGCCGAAAGCGTGACGGATTCCGCTTTCCCCGGCCACGGCGGCGGCAAACAGGAAAGGACGCCCGACGAAGACGAAGTCGGCCCCGAGCGCCAGCGCCTTGAGGACATCCGTGCCCCGGCGGAAGCCGCCATCGATCAGCACCGCCATCTCGCCAGCCTCCGAAACGGCCTCGCGCAGGACCGTCATCGGAGCGACCGCCGTATCGAGCTGGCGCCCGCCATGATTGGAGATCCAGACGCCGTCGACGCCTCTCGCGCGCGCAGTCGCGACGTCCTCGGGCGCGAGAATGCCCTTCACTACCAGCTTGCCGCGCCATGACCGCCGGATGAAATCGAGATGGCTCCAGTCGAGCCCGTCACGGGCGCCGATATCCCGCACCGCATTGCGGGACAGCAGGGTCGGGCCGCGAAAGGCATCCATGTTCTCGAAGCGCGGCATGCCGCCGGCCAGGGTGCGGGCAAAGGTCCCCAGCGACCAGGACGGATGGGTGATGCCGTCCCAGAACAATCGCAGGCTCGGTTTCAAGGGCGTCGAGAAACCGGTACGGGCATTGTTCTCGCGATTGGCCGCCACCGGCACGTCGGCGGTGAGCACCAGCGTCTCAAAGCCTGCGGCCGCCACGCGTGCCACCATGCGGCTGATGCGTTCGGGTTCGCCCGGCAGATAGGTCTGGAACCAGCGCGCCCCACCCTCCTCGGCCAGCCTCTCCAAGGGGATCAGCGAAGTGGCACTGGCCACCATCAGGGCATCCTCGGCTGCGGCGGCCCTGGCGAGCGCCAGGTCTCCTTCGAAAGTGGCGAGGCCCGACAGCCCCATGGGGGCGATGCCGACCGGCAGGGCATAGGCTTGGCCGAACAGGGAATGGCGCGTCGAACGCGCCCTGGTATCGACGAGCACGCGCGGCACCAGCCCGAGGGCGGCCAGCGCCCGGCTGTTGCCGGCATGCGCGGCATTCGTCTCGGCAGCACCGGCATAATAGCCATAGATCTGGCGCGGCAGATGACGGCGGGCCGCCGGCTCGAAATCCGCAAGCGCCAGGAAGCGCCGCAGCGGCCGCGGTACGTTCGCCTCGATGCGGCGGGCGGTGACAACCGTCCGGGAATTGGAATTGTCCGGCACTCTTCCTGCTCTTCTCCAGCCCACCCGGTTTGCGCGTCGTTGCCCCTTATCCCTTGGCGCAAGCAGGACCGCTTCGTCAATCAAGGCCGCAGGACATATCGCCCGATGCGTCAAGTATACCGTACAGTGAGTGTACAGGCCGGCCATTCGGGTGAATCGTCCCCGCCATCTATCGAATTCCCCAAGAAGCGGGATGAAGCGGCGGCGTCAGGAATGCGATCGCCTCTCTCCCGAGGAGATGGAAATGGCGCTGTCCGATCCGATCAAAGCCAGGCCCGCATTCAATCGCCAGACCCTGCTCATTCTGTCCGCCGCCGTCATCCTGAGCGCGGCCATGGGCATCCGGCAGACCTTCGGCCTTTTCGTCGAGCCCTTCTCGCTTGACCGGGGACTTCCCGTCACCCTGATCGCTTTCGCCATCGCCATCCACAATCTGGTCTGGGGAGCAGCACAACCTTTTGCGGGGGCTGCGGCCGATCGCTATGGCGCAGCGCCCGTGGTGGCATTCGGAGCCGCTGCCTTCGCTCTCGGCCTCGGCATTGCCGCCATGGCGCCGTCGGGGATCATGCTCGTCCTCGGTCTCGGCGTGCTGGTCGGCATCGGCATCAGCTGCACGGCCTTCGGCGTCGTGCTGACCGCGGTCGGCCGCGAGACCGCGCCCGAAAAACGCAGCATGGCCATGGGCATTGCCAGCGCCGGCGGCTCGTTCGGACAGGTCGCGATGGTTCCCCTGGCCCAGATCGTCTCGGAATATTCGGGCCTGTCCACCGCCCTCATCGTCTTGGCGCTGGTCATGCTGGCCGCGGCGCCTTTCGGCCTGTTTCTGGATGGCCAACCAAGGCTGGCCGCGGCCGAGAAGGAAGAGGCGGCCCTGCCGCTGAAAGCCGCGCTGGAACAGGCTCTCGGCCATCGCGGCTATTGCCTTCTCACTCTCGGCTTCTTCACCTGCGGCTTCCAGCTCGCCTTCATCGCCACCCATCTGCCGGGCTATCTTTCGCTCTGCCACATGCCGTCGGGCACCGGGGCCAAGGCCCTCGCCTTGATCGGCCTGTTCAACATGGCGGGAAGCTGGGCCTGCGGCTGGCTCGGCGGGCGCTACCGGCAGCAGCATGTGCTCGGCTGGCTCTATCTGATCCGGGGCGTCGCCATCGCCGCCTTCTTCCTGGCGCCGAAATCGGACAGCTCCGTCACCCTGTTTGCGGCCGTGATGGGCCTGACCTGGCTCGGCACGGTTCCCCTCACCAGCGGTCTCGTCGCCAAGGTCTTCGGCGTGCGCCATCTCGGCACCCTGTTCGGCATCTGCTTTCTCAGCCACCAGATCGGCTCGTTTCTCGGCGCCTGGCTGGGTGGCCTGACTTTCGATCTCACCGGCTCCTACACACTGGTGTGGTGGGCGACCGCCCTTGCCAGCCTGATGGCGGCAGCGCTGCATTTCCCGATCAACGACACGCCGCAAGTCGTGGCGACTCCAGTGCGAGCGTGAAAGCTTCCCTGGGACCACCGGCATCCTGCCGGCCTCTTCCGATCCAGCGAGCGTGGGGCAATCAAGAGCCGGCAAGATGCCGGTGGTCCCAGGAAATCTTCTCAATCCCGGGCGAAATGGGCCCGTTCGGCTCGGACCCGCAGGGTGATGTGGTCGGCGACAGCGGCGACGCGGCGGGTGTTGTGGGTATCCGGATGGGAGACCAGCCAATAGCTGCGGGTGAAGCGCCTGCCCGGTAGCAGGCGCATCAGCTCGGGATATTGCCGGGCCGCATAGTCGTGCAGGATGCCGATACCGTGGCCGGCCCTGACAGCTTCCATCTGGGCGACCACGCTGCCGCACTCGAAGCGCCGGCGCATCAGCCGGCCCAGCGTCTCGGCATAATCCAGCGCCCGGCTGTAGACGAGGTCGTCGACATGGGTGACGAAGAGATGGCCGGCAAGGTCCTCCTCGCTGGCGATGGGGGGCGCCGCTTCGAGATAGCCCCGGGAGGCATAGACGCTGAGCGTATAGTCGGTCAGCTTCTTGACCATCAGCCGCCCCTGCACGGGGCGGTCCAGCGTCACCACGATGTCGGCCTCGCGCCGTGACAGCGAGAAGGTGCGCGGCAGCGGCACCAGCTGCACCACCAGTTCCGGGTGTCGGGCCGCCAGGGCGCCCAGTTCGTGCGACAGGAAGTAGTTGCCGAGCCCGTCCGGCGCGCCGACACGCACCGTGCCGCTGATCTCCGCCGTGGTGCCGGATACCAGGGCGCCGACGCGCAGGAATTCGGATTCGGCCTTCTCCGCCGCGACGAGCAGGGCCTCGCCGGCCGCCGTCAGCGTGCAGCCCTGGGTCTGGCGTTCGACGAGCCTGGCGCCGAAGGTCTCCTCCAGCGCCGTGAGCTGGCGGCCGACGGTGGCATGGTTGAGCCCGAGCTGGCGCGCCGCGCCGAGCAATTGCCCGCTGCGCGCCACCGCCAGAAAGATGCGGATGTGGTCCCAGTTCATGGCGAACTCCGGGTGCACGGGCATCTTGCCCGTTCTGCCTGACCGACATCCGCCACGTTTCCAAGAACGGGCAAGATGCCCGTGCACCCGGGGAAGATCGTCTATTGATGACTTTAATTTTTGCACATCGGAAGTGCAATCCCTCTCATTGCTGTGCGAACGGATCAACTGCATAGATCTCGCCGAACGCCGCCCACCGGCAGGCGAAGGACAGGAGGAAGAGGATGACGCGCGAGATCTCCCATTTCATCGGCGGCAAGCTGGTTGCCGGCCGCAGCGGCCGCAAGGCGGCGGTCTACAATCCCGCCACCGGCGAAGCCGCGGCCGAGGTCGCCCTCGCCTCCGTCGCCGAAGTGCGCGAGGCCTCTGCCGCCGCCAAGGCCGCCGCCCCCGGCTGGGCCGCCACCACGCCGCTGCGCCGCGCCCGTATCCTCAACAAGTTCCTGCACATCCTGGAGGAGCGTACCGACGAACTCGCCGCCGTAATCACGGCCGAGCATGGCAAGGTGCTGTCGGATGCCAAGGGCGAGATCCAGCGCGGCATGGAAGTGGTGGAATTCGCCACCTCGGCGCCCCAGCTCCTCAAGGGCGAGGTGACGGAGAATGTCGGCACCCGCGTCGATAGCCATTCCCTGCGCCAGCCACTCGGCGTGGTCGCCGGCATCACGCCATTCAACTTCCCGGCCATGGTGCCGATGTGGATGTTCCCGGTGGCGCTGGCCTGCGGCAACTGCTTCATCCTCAAGCCCTCCGAGCGCGATCCCTCCGCTTCGCTGCTGCTCGCGCAGTGGCTCAAGGAAGCCGGCCTGCCGGACGGCGTCTTCAACGTGGTCCATGGCGACAAGGAGGCCGTCGACGCCATCCTCACCGATCCCGATATTTCGGCCGTCAGCTTCGTCGGCTCCACGCCGATCGCCCGCTACATCTACGAGACCGCCTCGCACAACGGCAAGCGCTGCCAGGCGCTGGGCGGCGCCAAGAACCACATGATCGTGATGCCCGACGCCGACATCGACCAGGCCGTCGACGCCCTGATGGGCGCGGCCTATGGCTCGGCCGGCGAGCGCTGCATGGCGATCTCGGTTGCGGTGCCGATCGGCGAAGCCACGGCCGAGGCGCTGCTCGCCAAGCTGGAACCCCGGGTGCGCGCCCTCAAGATCGGACCCGGCACCGACCCGGAAGCCGAGATGGGACCGCTGGTGACCAAGCAGCATCTCGACAAGGTGCGCGGCTATATCGACACCGGCGTGGCCGAAGGCGCCAAGCTGGTGGTGGACGGGCGCGGCTTCAGCATGCAGGGCTACGAGAACGGCTATTATCTCGGCGGCACGATCTTCGACCATGTCACCACCGACATGACGATCTACAAGGAAGAGATCTTCGGCCCGGTGCTCGCGGTGGCGCGCGCGCCCGACTATGCCACTGCCGCCCGCATGATCAACGAGCATGAATTCGGCAACGGCACCGCGATCTTCACCCGCGACGGCGACGCCGCCCGCGAATTCGCCCACCAGATCCAGGTCGGTATGGTCGGCATCAACGTGCCGATCCCGGTGCCGATGGCGTTCCACTCCTTCGGCGGCTGGAAGGCCTCGCTGTTCGGCGACCACCACATGCACGGCCCCGAGGGCGTGCGGTTCTACACCAAGCTCAAGACCATCACGAGCCGCTGGCCCACCGGCATCCGCGCCGGGGCCGACTTCGTGATGCCGACGATGAAGTAATCGACGCATCGAACGAAGAACGCCGCCGGAGAGCGATCCCGGCGGCGTTTTGTTGCGCTACGGGCCGAAGCCCGCCTCTGACAATCCCATCAGGGGCGATGCACGGTCTTCACTTCGAGGAAATCCTCCAGGCCGAAGATGCCGCCCTCGCGGCCATTGCCGGACTGCTTGTAGCCGCCGAACGGGCTGCCATAGCGATGCGGCCCGCCATTGATGTGCACCATGCCGGCGCGCAGCCTGGCCGCGACCCGCTCGGCCCGCTTGTCGTCGCCGGTCTGCAGATAGGCGGCAAGACCGTAATTGGTGTCGTTGGCGAGCTCGATCGCCTGCTCCTCGGTGTCGAAGGGAATGATCGACAGCACCGGGCCGAAGATCTCCTCGCGGGCGATGCGCATGTTGGGATCGACATCGGCGAAGATGGTGGGCTTGGTGAAATAGCCCTTCTCATAGCCTTCCGGCTTGCCGGGACCGCCGATCAGCACGCGCGCGCCTTCGGCGACGCCGGCCTCGATCAAAGCCTGCACGCGGCCGAACTGGATATCGCTGACCAGCGGGCCGATATGCTCGCCTTCCTGCTTGGGATCGCCGACGGCCTGCGTCTTGCCGGTGCGCTCTGCGATGTCGACGACCTTGTCATAGACCGAACGCTGCACCAGCATGCGGGTCGGTGCATCGCAGGACTGGCCGGAATTGTTGAAGCATTCCAGCACGCTGCCGGCGACACGATCCTCCAAGTCGGCATCCTCGAAGATGATGTTGGGCGACTTGCCGCCGAGCTCCAGCGTGACGCGCTTGACGGTCTCGGCCGCATCCTTGCTGACGGCGATGCCGGCGCGGGTCGAGCCGGTGAAGGACATCATGTCGATGTCCTTGTGCTTGGAGAGGGCAGCGCCGACCGAGGGGCCATCGCCGTTCACCAGGTTGAACACGCCGGCGGGGAATCCGGCTTCCTCGACCATTTCGGCATAGAGCAGCGCGTTGAGGGGGGTGAACTCGCTCGGCTTGAGCACGCAGGTGCTGCCGGTGGCGAGCGCCGGCACCACCTTGAGCGCGATCTGGTTGATCGGCCAGTTCCAGGGGGTGATCAGGCCGCAGACACCGATCGGCTCGCGCAGCACCACATCGCCATTGGGCAGGGTATCGCGGGCCTTGAGATGACGCAGCGCATCGATGAAGCCCTGCAGATGGCCGACGCCGACATCGGCCTGCTGGGCCCGGCTCATCGAGATCGGCGCACCGAGTTCGAGCGTGATGGTCTGGGCCATCTCCTCATAGCGGCGCTTGTAGACGTCGAGCAGCTTTTCCAGCAGCGCCAGGCGCTCCTCGACGCTGGTGCGCGAATAGGTGGCGAAGGCCTTCTTGGCGGCGGCGACGGCCTTGTCGACATCGGCGGGCGTGCCCATCGAGATCACCGCGACCGGCTGCTCGGTGGCCGGATCCAGCACCTGCAGATCGTTGGGAACGACAGGATCCACCCACTTGCCGTCGATGAAGAACTTGCGCTTGTCGAGCATCGCTCACTCCCTGATTGCGGAGACGGTCTCCCGCCCCTCGTGAATATGTCGGACTTACACTGCCCCAGCGCACCGATCCACTGGAACAGCCATCATGTCGCAGGTGCGATGGTAGCGGGTTGAGGTCCCAAAGCATGTGACCAGAATTCGAGCTATCCCTGCCTTTGTCATTGCCGGGCTTCGACCCGGCAATCCAGGAGATACTCGCCGAGAAAGGCAATCTCTGGATGCCCGGGACAAGTCCGGGCATGACAAGAAACATCTTTCCGAGTCTGCCGTCACAGACCCAACCTGTCCCTCAAGCCATACCACCAGGCGCCGAGCACGGTCAGCGGCACCCGGAAGGTCTTGCCGCCCGGGAAGGGGTAATAAGGCAGGCTGCTCCAGACGTCGAAGCGCTCGGCCTGGCCGGCGACGGCCTCACCCAGGATCTTGCCGAGAAGATGGGTGGTGGTGACACCATGGCCGCTGTCGCCATGCGAGAAATAGATCGAGGGCGACAGCCGCCCGACATGCGGGATGCGCGTCAGGGTCAAGGCGAAATTGCCGCTCCAGGCATAGTCGAAGCGGATATTGGCGAGCTGTGGGAAGGTCCTGGCCAGGCTTGGCCGGATCTTGGCCTCGATGCTGGCGGGATCGCCGCCGCCATAGACGATGCCGCCGCCGAAAAGCAGGCGGTTGTCGGCGGTACGGCGATAATAATCGAGGATATAGTTCATGTCCTCGACGCAATAATTGGCCGGCAGCAGGTCGCGGATTACCGCCTCGTCCAGCGGCTCGGTGGCGATGACCTGGCTGGACACCGGCATCATCTTGCCGCCGATGTCGGGCAGAAGATCGCCGATATAGGCATTGCCGCAGACAAGGAGATAGGTGCAGGTCACCGCCCCGTGCTGGGTGCGCACCACCGGTTTCGCCCCCTGCTCAACCGAGAGCACCGGCGAACGCTCGAAGATCCGTCCACCATGCCGCTCGACCGCCGCCGCTTCGCCCAGCACCAGGCTGAGCGGATGGATATGGCCGCCCTTGTGGTCGACCAGCCCGCCGACATAGCGCTCCGAGGCGACGATCTTGGACAGGCCCGCCTTGTCGATGCGCTCCAGGCCGCCATGGCCATGGCGCTCCCAGATGCGCTGCTGCTCGTCGAGCTCGCGCAGTTGCTTGTCGGTGAAGGCAGCGAAGAAGCCGCCGGGCACGAGGTCGCAATCGATGCCATATTGGGCGATGCGGCCGCGGATGATGTCGGCGCCCTCGCCGGCCATGGCGCCGAGCGCCTTGGCCGCCTTGGCGCCATAGCGCTTCTCGATCACATCGAGGTCGCGGCTGTAGCCGTTGACGATCTGGCCGCCATTGCGCCCGGAGGCGCCGAAGCCGATGCGCATGGCCTCCAGCACGACCACGCTATAGCCGCGCTCGGCCAGTTCCAGTGCCGCGGAAATGCCGGTAAAGCCGGCGCCGATCACGCAGATATCGGCCGTCAAATGTTCGTTGAGGACGGGACGTTCGAAGGCGCCCTTGGCGGTGGCGGCATAATAGGTCGCCGCGTGGCCGGCGCTGGATGATGGCGGATGGGCGGTGGCGAACTCGACGGTGGACATGGCGGACATACCTCATGGACCGGCCGTCGCGCGCACCAAACCGGAGGTCTGGTCGGCGCCACGGCCGGAAGGCGATGGATTGAAAGACAGCTCAGACGATTTCGAGATAGGCGGCGAATTCGTAGTCGGTGACCTGTTCGGCGAAACCGGCGATCTCCTGGCGTTTGCAGGCGATCAGCATCGAGCGCAGCACGGGGTCGAAAATCTCGGCGGCGATCTCGCCGGCCTCGAAGGCATCGACCGCCTGTCCCCATTCGGACGGGATCTTGGCCGATGCGCTCGGCAGATGGGCGCGCCCCATAATGGGCTCGGGCGGCGTCCATTGCTTGCGGATGCCGATCAGGGCCGCGCCGAGTATGGCCGCGACCACCAGATAGGGGTTGGCATCCGCCCCGGCGACCCGATGCTCGATACGGCGTGCAGCCGGGCTGCCGCCGGGAATACGGACGGCTGCGGTGCGGTTCTCATAGCCCCAGGCGATCGTGGTCGGAGCGTGGGTGTCGGGCCTGAGGCGGCGATAGGAGTTGAAATGCGGCGCGAACAACAGCGTGGTCTCGGCCATGCCGCGCAGCAAACCGGCCACGGCATGGCGCAGGATCGGCGAACCTTCCTTACTGCCGTCGTTGAAGACGTTGCGACCTTCGGCATCGAGCAGGCTGAAATGCACATGCATGCCATTGCCCGAGCGCGTGCCGTAAGGCTTGGCCATGAAGGTGGCCGCAAGGCCGTGCTTGCGCGCGACACCCTTGACGATGCGCTTGAAGAAGACGGCGTCATCGGCCGCCTTGAGGGGATCGTCGCTGTGCAGGAGGTTGATCTCGAACTGGCCGATGCCGTTCTCGGCGATCGCCGCATCCGCCGCCACGTTCTGGCGCTCGCATTCGGCATAGACGTCGGAGATGAACTCGCCGAAATCGTTAAGTTCGTCGATGGAGAGAATGGCGTCCGAATCGAGCCGCTTGCCGGTGTAGGGCGAGATCGGCGGCACGGCGCTGTCGGGCTCCGGGTCGATCAGATAGAACTCCATCTCCGTCGCCACCACCGGCCGCAGGCCGAGCTTCTGGTATTCGCGCACCACGGCGGCGAGCGCCTGGCGCGGATCGGCGAGGAAGGGCTCGCCGCTCTCCAGGAAGAGCCAGAGCGGCACCAGAGCGCTCGGCCGCGAGGTCCAGGCCACCGGCAGGATGCCGCGTCCGGTCGCCCCGCAGATGCCGTCCATGTCACCCGAGGCGAACACATGCTCGCTGTCGATGATGTCCTCGCCCCAGACGTCGACGCCGACGATCGACAAGGGCATGCGGATGCCGCCGCCCAGCACCTTCTCGGCCTGGCTGACCGGTACGCGCTTGCCGCGCATGATGCCGTTGAGGTCGCAGACCACGGCCTGGATGCTCTCGATCGGGCTGTCTTCCTTCAGCAAAGCTGCCAGGGTGTCCCGATCGATGCTGTCGGCCGTCATCATGCGCGCTCCATTTTGTGATCACATTATTAAGTATGTGACATCATATCCGACTGGAATCAAGCCCGGCTTCGCGATAAGCAGATATGTGAGGTTCGCAGGGAGGCGAGATTATTGAAGAAGTTGGTACTGCCGCCATTGGCCCGGGTCGATGGTACGACGACGCATGATTATGTCTTCCTGCGCCTCAGGCAGGCCATCATGGTAGGAGCTTTCCGGCCCGGAACCTCGCTGACCATACGCGGCCTCGCCGCCGCGCTCGAAAGCAGCTCCACGCCCGTGCGCGAGGCGCTCAGGCAGCTCACCTCGATCGGCGCTCTCAAACTGCTCGAAAATCGCCGGATCCAGGTTCCGGCCGTCACGCCGGAGCTCTTCGAGGAGTTGATCTCGCTGCGCGTCGTGCTGGAACAGCATGCGGCGCGGCGGGCCGTCGCGCATATTACCGAGCGCCAGATCGACCAGCTGGTCGAGATGGATCTCGCCATCGACCAGGCCATCGCCAGGCAGGACAAGGTCGGTGCCCTGCTTGCCAACCAGCAGTTTCACCGCACCATCTACAGCATCAGCCCCGATCGCATCGTATTGCCGATGATCGAAAGCGTCTGGCTGCAGCTCGGCCCGGTCCAGGGCGTCGCCATGGAACATGTCGCCGAACTCTACGTGGTCGACCGCCACCAGGAGATCATCCAGGCCTTGCGACAACGCGACCCGGCGGCGCTGGTCAAGTCGGTCGGCGCCGATATCGGCGAGGGCATCGGCGGCTTCGATGCCCCAGCCGTCGCATCGCTGCTGGACGTGGCCGCGACCTGAAGGACGCCCGGCGATGCACTAGCTTGGATCGGAATGATGCCGGTGCTTGTTCTCATACATCAGGAGATCGGCTCGCCTGGCGACGGATTCGAGCTTTTCTCCGTCCTGGCTGGTGGCAGCACCCATCGAGACGCTCAGGGCCATCTGTGAATAATATTGATTGTTGATCTCGACGAGGCGCTCGATGTTTTCCATCATGGCCGTCGCACCGCGCTCGTCGACATAGGGAAGGACGACGGCAAACTCGTCGCCGCCGATGCGAGCGGCGTGCCCCGGTTTTTTGACGGCCTCGTTCAAGATCTCGCCGACGCGCCGCAACAAGGCGTCACCGGTCGCATGACCCCACTGGTCGTTCACGGATTTGAGCCGATCGAGATCGATGGCGATGATCGACACGGGCGAAAAATTGTTGCGCTCCAGCCGGTTCAGCTCGTCGACATAGAAGGCGCGATTGAACAATTTCGTCAGGACATCGTGCTTGCCGAGATATTCGAGATAGGCTTCTGCCTTCTTGCGCGCCGTAATGTCGGTCAGCGCGACCTGCACCTGCGACCAGTCCTCTTCATGTCCCGGAAGAAGGGACAATTGCAGGAGAAGATAGCGTTCGGTGCCATCGAGTGCGTGATTGAGCACCTCCCGGCGCTGAAAGAAAACGCCATTCCACAAATCAATCAATTGTTCGCGGAAATGGGCTTCCATATCGGATTGGAACACGCGCGGCAGGTTTTGCAGGAGTGTCGGCTTGTCGGCGGCAAGGAAGAGGGCCAGTGTCTCCTTGTTGATGTCGAGAACCCGGATTTCGCTCATGCATTGGCGCACGAATTCGGGGTGAACATCCGTGAAAACCCGAAAATCGACGATGCCGCGCGCCCGCAGGTCGTCCATCAACTGCTTGATGCGGCTGAAGTCTTCGACCCAGAGCGAAACCGGCGAGTGCTCGAAGAGGGCTGAAGCATATTGCTGCTGTTTCGCCGTCTGGCGGCGGGCATCCTCGAGGGCGGTCACGTCCTCGATGGCCAGGAGCACACGGTCCCACACCTGCTCATGTCCTGGCAGGATGATGCCGCGCAGCTGAATGTCGAGACGCTTGCCGCCCAACGTATAGTTGACCGTGTTGCTGCGGAACTCCGTGGCGCCGTCCCAAAGCTGCTTCAACTCATCGATGTGCGCCTCGAGCATGTCGTCACGCAGCACCCTGCCAAGATTGGCCACGAGATGGTCGACACTGTCGGCTTCATACAGCGAGAGGGTCTTGCGGTTGACCTTGAGCACATGAATGAGGCTCGAACAATGCGCAAGCCTGGCGGGATCTGCCAAAAGAAAGGCTCGCAGATCCGTCACCCCCTCTGCGCGCCATGCCTCGAATTGCTCACGCAGAGTGGTGTAGTCTTCCAGCCAGAGCGACATGGGTGCCAGATCGAAAATATTGTCGCTATCGTCTGGAACCATCGCCCTGCTCTTTGTTGACACGCTCGATAGAAATCCTGCCATGCCACCCGCGGTCAGGCACTCGCTCTCACCGCCTCGAGGTTTCGGACGCGTTTCGAATCAAGGCCTTGCACAACCGGCTGGATCTTCGAAGCTTGCAAGATACCGGATGGCGCAGCAAGGCAAGACTGCTGCTCCCCCTGCTATGCGCATTTCGCCGAGATGGGCGTCAGAGCGCGGCAATGATCGTCGTAGGAAAGCAACGCCAGACATATGTCTCGAAGCCCCCCGCTCCTCACCTCCAGAAACCCAGGTGAGGCACGGCCGCCTCGTCTTCCAGCGCGGGGCCGACCACGTCGATCCGACGCTGTCCCCGCGCAAAAACCTCGCGGCAGGGCAGCGAGAAGGTGGGGTTTTCGGGATGGGCGCCGGTGAGTTCGAGCAGGCGATGTTCCGAGAGGGCATAGACCACCCGCCCGATGCCCGTCCAATAGACGGCGCCCGCGCACATGCAGCAGGGTTCGGCGCTGGTGTAGAGCGTCGAGGCGGCGAGTTCCTCCGGCGTCCTCGCCTTGGCCGCCGCCGCGGCTGCCACCAGTTCGGCGTGCTGGGTCGGATCGCCCTCGGGCGGCATCGAATTGTTGCCGGCCGAGGCGACGACATTGCCGTTCCCGTCGACCACCAGCGCGGCGAAGGGATGGCGGCCGCGCCGCCTGGACTCGTCGGACAGGGCGATCGACTGCCGCAGGAACGCAAGGTCCAGGGCGGACAGGCCGTCCGCTTGCGTCTCGTCGCTGGCGCTCACCTCGCCCTCCCCCATCATGATCCGGCCGGCACCACGATATCGTGCTTCGCCGGCCGGAGGAAAGCGGAAGGCAGAGGCTCAGATCGCGGTGAAGCCGTTGTCCACGAACAGATGGGCGCCGTTGACGAAGCTCGACTCGTCGCTGGCGAGATAGAGCGCCGCCCGCGCGACATCCTCGGGCTCGCCGATCCGCCCCTGCTGGGCCGCGATGGCGGCATCGGAGACGTCGACGCCATGTGCCTGCAGCTCGGCGACCTCGCGCAGGCCATGCGGCGTGCGGATGAAGCCCGGACAGACGGCATTGCAGCGGATGTTGCGGTCCCGGAACTCCACGGCGATGGCCCGGGCGAACATGTGGCAGGCGCCCTTGGTGGTGTCGTAGAGCACTTCCATCGGCGTCGCCGCCACCGCAGAGATCGAGGAGGTACAGACGATCGAACCGCCGCCATGGGCGATCATCTGAGGCAGCACCGCCCGGGTCATCAGGAACATCGAGCGGACATTGACCGCATGCAGCCAGTCCCACTCGGTGAGCGAGATCTCGAGGAAGGGTTTGATCAGGATGGTGCCAGCATGATTGAACAAGGTGGTGACGGGACCGAAGCACTCCTGCACCGCCCTGACCGCCGTCTCGACTTCGGCCTCCTCCGAGACGTCGGCGACGAAGGCCGCCGCCTCGCCTCCGGCCGCGCGGATTGCGGCCGCCGTCTCCTCTGCCGCGGCGGCATTGCGGTCGATGATGGCGACCTTGGCCCCCTCGGCCGCGAACAGCTTCGAAGCCGCCCCGCCCATGCCTGTCGCCCCGCCCGAAATGATGGCGGTCTTGCCTGCTAGCCTTGCGGCCATGATGTCCTCGCTTAAATTTAGACTATTCGATCCATAATCGACCGGAACACCCGGCCGATATCCGTTCGCTCCGGCCGGCGCCTCAATGCTCGCCGAGCGGGCGGCCGCGCGTGCCGCCGGACACCGCGAACTCCTCCTCCGGCGACAGCACCAGGCGATGGCGGCGGTAGAAGCCGAAATAGCCGAGGCCGATCAGATACCAGGCCGCCGCCGCGATCGCCGCCCAGCGATAGAGCGGATCGAAGAACTGGTAGCCGAGCGTGAGGATGCAGATGCCGATGGTGGCATAGGCCCCGAAGGCACCGAAGGGGCTGCGGAACGGCCTGGCGATATCGGGATAGAGCCGGCGCAGGCGCAGGAAGGCGATGCTCTGCAGGATGTAGGACACCATACCCGCGAACACGATCATGCTGACCAGGAAGCCGGCCATGAAGGCAACATTGTCCTTGCCACCCAGGAACCAGATCGCCAGCAGCACGATGAGGGCAAAGCCCGCGCCGGTCGCCAACGCGATGTTCGGCGTCTTGGTGCGCGGATTGGTCACCGACAGCACGGTCGGCAGATAGCCGGCGCGCGACAGCGAATAGATGTTGCGGCCCGAGGCGAAGCTGCCGGCGAAGAAGCTTGCGGCAAGCCCCAGCACCGCCACGCCCGCCAGCAGCTTGGCCCAGCCATCGCCGAAGATGGTACGGAAGCCATCGAGCAGCGGCTCACCCGACGAACCCATGGCATGGGCGCCCGGCGGAATGGAGGCGCTGAAGAACAGCACGCCGAGGGCGAGCGCGATCAGCGTCAGGATCGACAGGATCAGGGCGCGCGGCATGTCGCGCGTGGGGTTCTTGGCTTCCTCGGCGGTGAGCGGCAATTGCTCGACGGCCAGGAACATGTAGACGCCGAAGGGCAGCGACAGCATGACGCCCGTGAGGCCGAAGGGCAGCCAGGGGCCCGCGCCGTCGGCCACGAGCTTGCCGTCCGTGCCGATGTTGAGCGCATGCCGGACGAAATCCACATGAGGAAGGGCCACAACGAAGAAGAACAACAGGACCAGCACGGCCGCGACGGTGATCCAGACCACCACCCGCATCGACAGTTCCAGGCCACGCACGGACAGGCCGAGCATCACCATATAGCCGGCGACCCACCACAGCGGCAGCCAGCTGTCGGGCGTGCCGAAAATGGCGGCGAGATAGGAGGCCATGAAGAACATGTTGGCGCCAGGGGCCAGCACGAATTCGATGTTCTCGGCCAGGCCCGTGGTGAAGCCGCCCCAGGGCCCGAGCGCGGTGCGCGCGAAGGAATAGGCGCCGCCCGTATGCGGCAGGGCCGCGCTCATCTCGCTGATCGACGAGCACAGGCAGACATACATGAAGCCGATGATCAGCGCGCCGAGCAGCATGCCGCCGAAGCCGCCTTGCGAAAGGCCGATGTTCCAGCCCGAATATTCGCCGGCGACGACGGCGCCGACGCCCATCATCCACAGGGTGAACAGTCCGGCATGGCGCTTGAGCTGGCGTTGCTCGAAATAGGCCTCGTCGACACTCTGATAGGTTACGCCGCCGGTCGGGCGGCTGGTCGTCTCGATCGTCATGGAAGTCCCCTCTTGCCGAGGAGCTTGTAAAATTCTCCTCTTTGCGACATCCCGATGATCCGAAAAGCAGCGTTGCGATAAATATCCCTAAAGAGATAGAGGCTGCCGCTGACGGGAGCGGGCATACAGGCAAGCAGGAAACGGAGGATGAAGGGACGGCCATGAACAGCCGCGAACGATCGGCCGCAGACAGCTGGCATCATGCGACGCCGGACCTGGTCGCCCTGCTGGGTTCTCCGCAATTTGCAGCTGCCCTCGACGCAGCCCTGGGGCAGATTGCTCCCTTCGACCTGAGCTGCATCTTCGCCTATCCGCTCGAAGACAGGCCGACACTGCTGCATGACGGCCTGAAGGCGGTGTCTTCTTCGCAGATCATGGCCAATTATCTCGCCGGCACCTATCTCCTCGACGCCGTCTACACCGCCTGCGTGCACACCACGCCGTCAGGCCTCTATCGCCTGCACGATCTCGCCCCGGATGATTTCTTCGAAGGCGAATACTTCAATTCGCCGGACGTCCACCCCTGCATCTCGATGGAAAGCGGCTCCCTCACCGAGGAGATCGTCTTCCTGCACGCCCTCAGGCCGGATCTCTATCTCGCCTATTCGCTGTTGCGCCAGAACGGTTCATCCCCGTTCGCAACCGCTGAAATGGCGGATCTCGCCCGGGCAGCGCCGATGGTGCTCGCACTCATGGGTCGCCAGTGGCAGGCCCTCGCAGAGGGAAGGGACCCGGGAGCCGCACCCGCTCCGCGCGAGCATGCCATCGAACAGGCCTTTCTCAGCTTCGCGCCGGCGCTGCTGACGCCGCGCGAGCAGACCATCGTCAGCCTGGTGCTGCGCGGCCATTCCAGCCTCTCGATCGGCAGCCTGCTCGACATTACCGAGGGCACGGTCAAGATCCACCGCAAGAACATCTATGCCAAGCTCGGCATTTCCAGCCAAACGGAGCTGTTCAACCAGTTCATCCGCCACCTGCTGGCGGACAAATAGGCCGCCTCCGCCCTGCGGTCATTTGCGCGACACCGAGAGGCACAGGCGCACCACCGTGAGCCCGTCCTCCTCGGCGAATTCCAGGGCACCGCCATGGGCGCGTGCGACCTCGTCGGCAATCGCCAGACCGAGCCCTGACCCCGCGGATCGCTCACCCTTCTGGAAGGGGGCGACGAGGCTCCCCCCTTCTTCCTGAGGGAAGCCTTCGCCATCGTCCCGCACCTCGATCCAGGCCCGGTCGCCCACCTGGCCGACCACCACGGTGAGGCGACTGCTCGCACCATGGACCAGGGCGTTGTCGATCAGATTGGCCAGCGCCTCGCGCAGGCTGATGGCATCGCCCTCGATGACAGGTGGCGGAACAGCGTGTTCGAAGGCGATATCGACCTCGCGTGCCAGTGAGAGGGGCACGGATTTCGCAAGCGTCGCCTTGGCGAGTTCGTTGAGATCGATCGGCGAGGTCTGCGCCGCATCCGCGCGATGGACGACCATGGCGTGGTCGAGAAGCTGCCGGGTCAGGCGGGCCAGCTCGGTTGTCCGTTCTCGAACGCGCGACAAATGTTCGGCCCGCCGCTTCGCATCCTGCGGTCCCGAAAGCAGCTCGACCTGAGCATCGAGCGCCGCCAGGGGTGTGCGGATCTGATGCGCCGCGTCGGCGATGAAACGCTGCATCAGCGCCATCCGTTCGGACAACCGGCGCATGAAATCATCGATGGCCTGGACGAGGTTGCGGATCTCGGCGGGACGCCCGGCCCGGATCGGACGCAAATCGTCGGGCCGCCTCTCCACGATCTCCTGTTCGATCAAAGCCAGCGGCTTCAGGCCGAAGCGAACGGCGAACCCTACCGCCAGCAATGCCAGCACGCTCATCGCTGCGATCACGGCAAGCGCCTTCAGGGTAAGGTCACGTGCCAGAGCGGTACGGGCATTGACAGTCTGTGCGACGATGATCGTGGCCCACTGTCCGGCGTCCTTGTCGTCGATCCGGCGCGCGATGGTGGCGATCCGTACCGACTGGTTCTGGTAATGCCCCTCCTCCAGCACGATGCCGCTGCGCATCGCAGCCGGGGTGGCAGACGACGCCAGGTCCTCGTAACCCGCCACGATCACGCCGCGCGGGTCGACGACCTTGTAGTAGACCAGGTCATAGGCCGAGAGCGTCGAAAAGGCCGCCACCGGCGGATCGAGCGCCACGACCCCGCCCTGCACATAGACGTTCTCGGCCACCTGGATGGTGGCCCCGCTCAGCAGCCGGTCATAGGCCTGCTGGGCCGCGATCGAGGCATATTGCCAGGCGGCCAACCCCAGCACGACGGCTCCCGCCGACAACACCGCCGAAAGCACGGCGATGATGCGGATGCGCAGCGACAGGCGGAGATCACCGCGTTGCAAGCCGGTAGCCCAATCCCCGCAGGGTCTGGATCTCGACCGGAGATCCCGTCAGCTTGCGCCTCAGGCGGGCGACGAACTGCTCCACCGCGTTGGGGCTCGGATCCTGGTCGAAATTGAAGAGCTGTTCGACGAGTTCTTCCTTTGGCACGATCCGCTCGGGCCGGATCGCCAGGATTTCAAGCACCGTCAATTCGCGCCGGGTGAGGTTGAGCGGCCTGTCGTCGACGCTGGCGACCCGCCCGGCCCGGTCGATCGCGAGAGAGCCCACGCGCAGCATATTGTCGGGCAGGCCGGCGCTCCGGCGCAACAAGGCGCGGGCCCTGGCCTCGAACTCGCGAAAATCGAAGGGCTTGGTCAGATAGTCGTCGGCACCCAGATCCAGGGTATCGACCCGGGCATCGACAGCCGAGCGGGCCGTGATCACCAGCACCGGCATCTTGGCCCGCCGCGCCCGCAATTTCCTCAGGAGCTCGAGCCCGTCCTCGCCCGGCAGGCTGAGGTCGAGCACCACCAGGTCATAGGCCTGGACCTCCAAGAGCTCGGAGGCCGTGCGGCCATTGTCTTCCCAATCGACGGCGTGCCCCATCGCCTCCAGCCGCGCCACCACGGCCTCGGCAATATCGGCAGTGTCTTCGACGACCAAAACGCGCAAGGCGGCTCCGCAGCGACAGAGGCAGGTCCCAAGATTCAGGTTCCAAGATTCAGGTTCCTGGAGTCAGTTCCAAGTCTTCCTGGAGTCAGTTCCAAGTCAGCTTCGAGTGCTAGGCCTATCGCAAGCGCCAATAGTGCGCAAGAAAGCCATCCAAGGGAGGAAAGTTTGCCCGCTTCGCCGAGCCCCAGCGCCATGACACCACTTTTGTCGGTGAAGGACGTGACGCTGCAATACAAGACACCGGACGCCCTCGTCACCGCCACCAGGCGTGTTTCCTTCGATGTCTATCCCTCCGACCGCTTCGTGCTCCTGGGCCCGTCAGGCTGCGGCAAATCCACCATCCTCAAGGCGATCGGCGGTTATCTGACGCCCGTCGAAGGCAGCATCAGCCTGAAAGGGACCGACGTCACCGAACCCGGTCCCGACAGGATGATGGTGTTCCAGGAATTCGACCAGCTCCTGCCCTGGAAGACCGTGCGCGAAAACGTCGTCTTCGCCCTGACGTCGAGCCGGCGGGTGCCGGTTGCCGAGGCCGCCGAGCGCGCCCGTTCCTATATCGACAAGGTCGGGCTGACGAAGTTCATCGATTCCTATCCGCATATGCTGTCCGGCGGCATGAAGCAGCGCGTGGCGATCGCCCGCGGCATGGCGATGGAGCCCGACGTGCTGCTGATGGACGAGCCCTTTGCTGCCCTCGATGCCCTGACGCGCCGCAAGATGCAGGACGAATTGCTGCGGCTATGGGACGACACCCGCTTCACCGTGCTTTTCGTGACCCACTCCATCGAGGAAGCCATCCGTATCGGCACGCGCATCCTGCTGCTTTCGCCTCATCCCGGGGAGGTCAAGGCCGAGCTCAACAGCGTGCCGCCCGAAGAGATGGGTACCGGCACGCAGGCCGCGCTCGAAACCCGCATCAACGACATGCTCTTTGCCGCGCATTGAGCCGGGGATCCCAGACATGACCGATCTTCTCAGCTTCCGTCCCGACATCATCCGGGAAGTCCATTCGGGCAGTGCTCCCGTCGTCGCCAAATCCCTCGGCATCGCCGAACGGCTCTATCGGCTCGGCTTCGTGCGCAAGGGCCTGATCCTCGCCGTGCTGGCCCTAGCATGGGAAGCCTATGGGCGCTGGCTCGGCAACCCCCTGCTGTTTCCGACCTTTGGCGAGACGGCGCAGGCCTTCCTCGCCAATATCGCCAACGGCATCATTCCCGAGCGCATGCTGGTATCGCTGCAGACGCTCCTCATCGGCTATGCCATCGGCATCGGACTTGCCGCCCTGCTGACCACCCTGGCGATCGGTTCGCGCATCGGGGCGGATCTTCTGGAAACGCTGACTTCCATGTTCAACCCGCTGCCCGCGATCGCGCTGCTGCCGCTGGCCCTGATCTGGTTCGGCCTGGGCACGGGCAGCATCATCTTCGTGCTCGTCCACTCCGTGTTATGGGCCATCGCGCTCAACACCCATGCCGGCTTTCGCGCCGTCTCCAACACGCTGCGCATGGTCGGCCTCAATTATGGCCTGCGCAATCTGAGGCTGGTGCGTCTCATCCTGATCCCGGCCGCCTTCCCCGCCATCCTGACCGGCCTCAAGGTCGGCTGGGCCTTTGCCTGGCGCACCCTGATTGCCGCCGAGCTCGTCTTCGGCGTCTCCTCCGGCTCCGGCGGACTGGGCTGGTTCATCTACGAAAACCGCAACCAGCTCGAAACGGCCAATGTCTTCGCCGGCCTGTTCACCGTGATCCTGATCGGCCTGTTCGTCGAGAACGTCATCTTCGCCGCCATCGAGCGTAGGACGATCCGGCGCTGGGGCATGCAGCACTGAACCACCACCAACCGACAAAGCCGGAACGGCTCATCCATCAGGGAGGATTCTTCATGACATTCAAACGCTGGCTCAGGACAGCCCTGGCCATTGCAATGCTCGCGCCGGCTCTGGCATCGGGCAGTGCGCAAGCCGAGGTGAGCGAGGTCCGCATCTCCAAGGGTTTCGGCATCCTCTACCTGCCGCTGATCGTGATGCAGGACCAGCAATTGCTCGAAAAGCGCGCCAAGGCCGCCGGCCTCGGCGACGTCAAGGTCACCTGGCTGATGCTGGACGGCGGCAATGTCATCAACGACGCCATGATGGCAGGCACGCTCGACTTCGCCGGCACCGGCGCGCCCGGTTTCGTCACCTTGTGGGCGAAAGCCAAGGGCATCCCGAATGTCGAGGTGGTCGGCGTCTCCGGCATGAGCTCGACCTCGCTCTGGCTCAACACCAACAAGCCGGAGATCAAGAAGCTGGAAGACTTCACCTCGGCGGACAAGATCGCCCTGCCCGGCATCAAGACCTCGCTCTCCGCCGTGGTTCTGCAGATGATCGCCGCCAAGGAGTTCGGCCCGGAGAACTACGCCAAGCTCGATCCGGCCACCGTCAGCCTGCCACATCCGGAGGCAGTCACCGCCCTGATCGGCGGCAAGACGGAGATCCGGGCTCATTTCACCTCGCCGCCCTTCCAATATATCGAGGCCAAGGCGCCGGGCATCCACCGTGTGCTCAGCTCGGTCGATTATCTGGGCAACATCACGCTCGACGTCACCTTCGCGCCGAAGAAGTTCGTCGATGCCAATCCCAAGATGACCCAGGCCTTCATCGATGCCATGGATGATGCCAACCAGTTGATCGCCAAGGACAAGAAGCTGGCGGCGGAGATCTTCACCCGGAGCTCGAAGGTGAAGGTCGACGTGTCCGAGGTCCAGCAGATGCTCGAGGACCCGGATGCGCGCTTCTCCACCACGCCCCAGGGCGTGATGCAGTTCGCCGACTTCATGCACCGGGCCGGTACCATCAAGGTCAAGCCCGCCCAGTGGAGCGACATGTTCGTGCCGCAGCTCGCCGGCCGTTCCGGCAGTTGAAGACCAGCCGCCGGCCTTTGTGACTCGTACGGGCGACAAATGACAGGCCTGGTTGATGCCAGGTCTGTCATTTGCATTTCAAATAGCCGCCATGGGGACATTTAATTTCCAAATGACCAGACGGGGAGATACGCATGGCCCCGGTAGGAGGCCGGCTATGCGCAGACCCTTGTCCAAACGCAATGTCCTGATCATCGTGGCGGGAACCATTCTCATGTCCATCGCATCGCAAGGCGTCCCGGCAAAAGCCGCGCCATCCGCCCTCATCGCTGCGGCCGAACGTGGTGACCTGCCCGCGGTCAAGGCCCTGGCTCCTGGCGTTTCACTGGAGGAGCGGGACGGCAACCGCCGCACGGCCCTGCTGGCAGCGGTCCAGGGCAATCACGTCGCGGTCGCCCGCCACCTCATCGAAGCCGGTGCCGACGTCAACGCCAAGGACGCCATTGAGGACAGCCCCTATCTGCTGGCCGGCGCACGCGGATATCTCGACATTCTGCGGCTGACGCTGTCCCATGGAGCCGATCTCAAGAGCACCAATCGCTATGGCGGCACCGCCCTGATCCCGGCCTCCGAACGGGGGCATGTCGACACGGTACGGGCTTTGATCGAGGCCGGCGTGAACGTCGATCACGTCAACAGGCTCGGCTGGACCGCCCTGCTGGAAGCCATCATTCTCAGCGATGGCGGGCCGCGCCATGTCGAGATCGTGAGGCTTCTCATCGCCGCGGGAGCCAACGTCAATCTCGCCGACAAGGACGGCGTCACGCCGTTGCAGCATGCCCGGCAGCGGCGCTATCGCGAGATCACCTCGTTGCTCGAAGCCGCCGGCGCGCGCTGATCGCCCCCTGATTGATCATGCCCCGAACGCCCCCCCAATCCTCCGCCCCGTCTTCGCCCTTGGTCCTGCTGTCCCTGGTGGTGCTGATCGGGCTCAACCTGCGTCCCTTCCTGACCGGGCCGGGTCCCCTGATCGCACGCATCGAGGCCGATACGGGCCTGGGCTATGGCGGCATCGCCATGCTCACGCTGCTGCCCATGCTGCTGATGGGTCTTGGCGCCTTCCTGGTGCCCGGGCTGCAGGCCAGGATCGGCACCAGACGGGGCATGCTGTGGGCGCTCTGCCTTCTCCTCCTGGGATCGCTGCTAAGGCTCTGGTCTGCCGGCGGGTTCTCCCTGATTCTGACAGCGGCCCTGTGCGGCGCGGGCGTCGCCTTCATCCAGGCAGCCTTTCCGGGCATCATCAAGCAGGGCTTCCCGCACAAGGTGGCCGCCGTCACCGGTCTCTATTCGGCGATGATCATGGGCGGCGGCGCCGTGGGCGCCCAGCTGACACCGGTCCTCGCCCATGGCGGACAGGATTGGCGATTTGCCTTGGCGTGGCTGGCGTTGCCGACGGCGGCAGCGCTGCTCTTGGCCTGGCGCGTGTTGGCGGATGGCAGGACGGCCCGACCCGACAAGGCCCTGGTGTCGCGCCTGCTTCATCGTCCGCGCAGCTGGCAGTTGATGGCCTGTTTCGGCCTGGTCAATGGCGGCTATTCCTCCATGGTTGCCTGGCTCGCCCCCTATATGCAGGGGCGCGGCTGGGGCATAGCGCAAAGCGGTAGCCTGGTCGCCATCATGGCCGTGGCGCAGGCCGTCGCCGCCCTGGTTCTGCCGATCCTGGCCTCGCGCAGCCGCGACCGGCGTCCCTGGCTCTATCTCACCCTCGCCATGCAGGCAGCAGGCTTCTGCGGTCTTGCCTTCCTGCCCGGCACCATGCCCTTGCTCTGGATCGCGCTGGGGGGCGCAGGGCTCGGCGGTTGCTTCTCCCTTTCGCTGGTGACGGCACTCGACCATCTGCCGCGCCCCGAGGAAGCTGGCGCCCTCGCCGCCCTGATGCAGGGCGGAGGCTTCCTCATCGCCGGCCTCGCTCCCCTGGCTATGGCTTTTCTGCACAGCTGGAGCGGCAGCTTCGTCGAGGGGTGGCTGATGCATCTCACCTGGGTGGCGATCGCCGCCCTCATCGCCACGCGTTTCGATCCGGCAGGCTACGCTGCCGCCATGGGAGCGGATGATAGGCCTGGGATCGGCACCGACCATCCATTGCGGTCGACGGGCGGCTGAAGCCACCCGACTGCGAAAGGAATGACGGAAGCGCCTGTTCTATGGCGCTGGCTACACCCCGTCCCTCACTTGCCGAGCCGCTCGGCATGCCAGGCGAGATGATCGTCCATGAAGGTGGAGATGAAATTGTAGGAGTGGTCGTAACCCTCCTGCATGCGCAGGGTCAGCGCGATGCCGGCCTTGCTGCAGGCCTCTTCCAGGAGCCAGGGCCGCAGCCCTTCCTTGAGGAAGCCGTCCGCCGTGCCCTGGTCGACCAGGAAGGCCTCGAAACGGTGGCCGTCGGCGATCAGCGCGGTGGCGTCATAGGGACGCCAGGTCGCTTCATCGGCGCCGAGATACTTCTCCAGCGCCGGCCTGGACCAGCCCGCCGTGCTCGGCTGCACGATCGGTGCGAAGGCCGAGCAGCTCTTGTAGCGCTGCGGATGCTTCAGCGCGATGGTGAGCGCGCCATGGCCGCCCATCGAATGGCCGAAGATCGACTGGCGCGCCATGTCGGCCGGGAAATGCTCGCCGATCAGGGCCGGCAGTTCCTGCGTCAGATAGGAATACATCCGGTAATTGCGAGCAAAGGGCTCCTGCGTGGCGTCGAGATAGAAGCCGGCGCCGGAGCCGAACTGCCAATTGTCCTTCTCGTCCGGCACGCCTTCGCCGCGCGGGCTGGTGTCGGGGCAGACCACGATCAGGCCCAGCTCGGCGGCAAGGCGGCGATATTCGCCCTTGTCCATCACGTTCTGATGCGTGCAGGTCAGGCCCGACAGATACCAGAGCACCGGGCAGGCGCGCTCGGCGGCCTGGGGCGGCACGAAGACCGCGAAGGTCATTTCGCAATCGCAGCTCGACGGGGCATGGGAATAGACGCCCTGGATCCCGCCATGGGATCGCGAGGTGGAGATGGTCTTCATCGACAGGCCCTTCATTCAGAATCGAGCCGACCATAGCCACCTCGTCCCTTGCCCGTCGAGTTTCGAACCGGTTGCAGTCCCCGCGCTAAATGCCGCGGCGCCATCCGCGTGGATCACTCACAGCGTGTACACCTTTAAATAAAAACGTTTTTATTTTTATTGAAAACGTTTTTATTGGCTGATATCAAAATCTAACAATCGTCAAATCTGGAGGGGAGGATGGCCGAAAAATCATCGCAACCGCCGCGCCCCGCGCCGCCCACCATCAAGACGCTGGCTGACAGGACGGGCTATTCGATCGCCACCATCTCGAAGGCGCTGCGCGGCCATGCCGTGGTCGCGCCCGAGACGCGCGATGCCATTTTCAGGGCTGCGCAAGAGATCGGCTACCAGGCCAATACGCGTGGCATGGCGCTGCGCACCGGCAAGACCTATCAGGCCGCCGTACTGATGCCGGTGACGGCCGCCCCCGACTATGAGTGGGACGGCGTCGAATATACCCAGATCCTCAGCGGCATCAGCCAGGCCCTCGAAGGCAGTGATTACAGCCTCTCCGTCCATGTCATCCGCGATGCCGCCGATGGCTGCGAGGTCGCCCGCCGCATCGTCGAGCAGGGCCTCGCCGATGGCCTGATCTTCTCGGGGATTCTCGCCGACGACCCGCGCATCGACCTCCTGGTCGCCCGTGACTTTCCCTTCGTCTCGCTCGGGCGCTGCCGGAAGACGCTCGACTATGCCTATGTCGACATCGACAATGAATGGGCCTCTCACGCCGCCACGGCGAGGCTGATCGCCGGTGGACACCGGCGCATCGCCCTGGTCAATCCTCAAGCCCGCCTGTCCTACGCCATGGACAGGATCGACGGCTTCACACGTGCCTTCGCCGAGGCGAGCCTGCCTGCTTCCGCGGATCTGATCGTCGAGGGCGATCTTTCGACGGCGTTCGGCCGCAAGGCTGCGATCGAATTGCTCGGGCGCGCCGACCCGCCGACCGCCTTCGTCTGTGTCAACGAATCGACCACGCTCGGCGTGCTCTCGGGCCTGGCCGGGCTCGGGCGCCGGGTCGGCACCGACATCGACGTCATCGCCTATGACGACATCAATGTCAGCGCCTATTTCACGCCGCCCGTGACCACCTTCTACCAGCCCATCGAGATCTGCGGACGGCTGCTCGGCCAATATCTGCTGGAGCGCATGGCCGGCGCCGCACCTCTCGCCTTGAAGCAGACTTTCAGGCCCGAGCTGGTGGTCCGCCAGCCGGACGATCGCGGCGGCCGCGGGAGCTGACCCACAAAACCAACAAAACCAATGGAGGAGGAAACCATGAAAAAACTGAACGCGATCGCGGCTGCCCTGCTGTTGTCGGCCTTCGCCGGCGGGGCGCAGGCGGCCGACCTCGGCGGCAAGCTCCTGAAGGTCGGCTCCGACACCACCTCGCCGCCGATGGAGAGCGTCGATCCCGCCACCAACCAGATCGTCGGCTTCGATGTCGACGTGGTCAATGCGATCTGCGCCAAGATCAACTGCAAGGCCGAATTCGTGACCACCGGCTGGGACGGCATCTTCGCCGCCCTCGACCAGGGCAGCTTCGACCTGGTCGCCTCGGGCGTGTCGATCACCGACGAACGCAAGAAGGCGATGGATTTCTCCGATCCCTATATCGTCAACAGCCAGGCGATCCTGGTGCGCGTGGCCGACCAGGACATCTCGCTCGACGGCTTCAAGGGCAAGGCCAAGAAGCTCTCGGCCCAGGCCAACACCACCGATGCCCAGGTCGCCGAGAAGATCGTCGGCAAGGACAATGTCGTGGCCTATGACAGCTTCAGCGCCTCGGTCATCGCCCTCAAGAACAAGGATGTCGACGGCGTCGTCATCAACGGCGCCAACGCGCCGGCCTATGACCGCGAATTCGCCGGCGATCTCGTCGTCGGCATCAAGGGCCTGGAATCCGACCCGCTCGGCCTCGTCTTCCGCAAGGGCGACGACAATGTCGCGGCCTTCAACGAGGGGCTCAGCCAGATCAAGGCCGACGGCACGCTCGACAAGCTGATCGCCAAATATTGGGGCGCCAAGTAGGGACGCTACCGCTCTGACGATAGGGTTCTCTTGGGAGCGCGGACCTTCTACCGGTTGCACTGGGATAAGGAAAAAGGGCGCGACATCGGCCGTCCCTTCGCCCGTTCTTACGGGGAGAAGGTAAGGATGAGGGGCAGTGTGACCTCACAAACACTTGCGCAGCCCCTCACCTCTATCCTCTCCCCGTAAGAACGGGGCGAGGGGGCACAAGCGTCACGCTTCCACGATGGGCCTGTCATCTCGCCCAATCCTGTTCCCAACGCCCATAGGCACCCTCGTCCGCGCTCCCAAAGAATCATCGAAACCACGATCGCCCCGGTGGGTGAGGACCGAATGGATACTCTCAGACGCATACGCCCCAGCAATCTGATCATTCTGACGGCCCTGCCCTTCATCATCTATCTGTTCTCGACCTCGCGCGACTATCAGCGCTCGTTGCGGGCGATCCTCGGCGTCGAGAACGGTTCGTCCGCCTTCGTGCCGGGCTTCGCAGCCCTGGCCATCGCCTTCACCATGGGCCTTGCCGTGCTGTTCTTCTCACGGGCCCATGCCTACCGGCCGCGGCTCGCCCTCACCGCCGCTGGCCTCAATCTCACGGCCGCGCTGGCGATCGCAGTGGGCGGCTTCAGCCATCCCTATCTCGCCTCGGTCCTGGCCAACGCCGTCGATCCCTTCACCTCGGCCCTGGTGGTGAAGGGCGTGACGCCCCGGCAGCTTACCCCGGACGCCGATTTGATGCTGGGCCATGTCGAAGCCTGGCTCCTGCCGGCCTATCTCGGCCTGACGCTGCTCGGCCTCGGCCTGTTCCTCGCGGGCGGGCGGCCGAGCGAGGAGCGCGAAACACCATTGCGGCGCGCCGGGCGCTGGATCCTCGGCCTCGTCAACGGCGTCGGCGCCGTCGGCCTGTTCTTCTTCGCCCATGTCGCCTTCGCGGCCGGCGTCGCCACCACCATCCGTGCCGCCGTCGCCGCCTATCTCCTCGCCGCCCTGCTCGGCCTCGTCTGGGTCGGCCTGCTGCAATTGCGCTACAGCGAGCGGGCCAGCCTGATCTTCGTCGCCCTCACTCTGGCGCTTGCCGTGGCCGCGGGTTGGTTCCTGATGCAGCCGCGCGACAGCTATGTCCTGGCCGGCACACTCGAAGGCAAGGTGGCGGTCGTCGGCAATACGCCGTCCAGCCTGATCGCCTCGGTGCGCGAGGGTGACTTCCCCGGCGGGCCGAACGCCCCGGTGCCGGTGCGCAGCTTCGCCGGCGCCCCCGAGGCCCTGGCCGCCATCGCCAGGAAACAGGACGTGTCGGCAGCGCTCATCCCGGCCGCAGCTTTACCCGCCGGCCTGCCGGTGCTCTGGCAGACCGAGCTCCTGAACGACCGTGACCGTTCGGCCGGCATCACCTTCGCGGTACTCGCCATCATCCTCGGCCTGCTCACCTTCGGCGGCCATCTCAATTTCCGCCACCCGCTCGCCATCGGCTCGGAGTTCATCGTCGACACCATCCGCGGCATCCCGATGCTGGTGATCGTGCTCTATATCGGCCTGCCGCTCAGCGGCGCGCTCAAGGATGCCACCCAGGGCGCGCTCGACCCGCCCAATCTGCTGCGCGGCATCGTCGCCATGGCCTTCGCCTATTCGGCCTATCTGGCGGAAATCTTCCGCTCCGGCATCAACGCCATCCCGATGGGCCAGATCGAGGCGGCCCGCAGCATCGGCCTGTCGCGCTGGAAGACGGCGCGGCTGGTGGTGCTGCCGCAGGCCTTCCGCATCATCATTCCCCCGCTCGGCAACGAGCTGATCGCCATCCTCAAGGACACCTCGCTGCTCTCCATCCTGTCGATCCGCGACATCACCCAGCGCATGCGCGAGTTCCAGTCGGCGAGCTTCCTGCCCTTCGCGCCCTACAACTCCGCCGCCATCTTCTACATCGTCCTGACCCTCGCCGCGGCGAGCCTGGTCAACACCATCGAGAGAAAATATGACATCAAGCATCGCTGAGAGCCGCAAGGCTCTCGAAGCCCGTGCCCGCGGCCTCGTCTTCCCCAAGGGCTTCGTCTTCGGCGCCGCCACGGCCGCCTACCAGATCGAGGGCGCCCACGACCTCGACGGCAAGAGTGAGAGCATCTGGGACCGTTTCTGCCGCAAGCCCGGCGTGATCACCGACGCCAGCAGCGGCGAGGTCGCCTGCGACCACTATCATCTGTGGCGCGAGGACATCGCGGTGATGAAGCGGCTTGGCCTCGACGCCTATCGCTTCTCCATCGCCTGGACGCGCGTCCTGCCCGAGGGCACGGGCACGCCGAACGCCAAGGGGATCGCCTTTTACGACCGGCTGATCGACGGTCTGCTGGAAGCCGGGATCGAGCCCTACCTCACCCTCTATCACTGGGACCTGCCGCAAATGCTGCAGGATCGCGGCGGCTGGTACAACCGCGAGACCGCCGAGCATTTCGCCACCTACGCCTCGATGATCGCCCGCGCCTTCGGCGACCGCGTCAAGCAATGGACCACGCTGAACGAGCCCTGGACCTTCTGCTGGTCGGGCCACGCCACCGGCGAGGACGCGCCGGGCCTTCATGACGGCACCAAGGGCGGCGTGACCGCCAGCCATCACGCTTTGCTCGGCCATGGCCTTGCCGTGCCGGCGGTGCGTGCCGAAGTGCCCGACGCCTCCGTCGGCATCGTCTTCGACCTCAACGTGGTCGAGCCGGCCAGCCCCGACCCGCGCGATGTCGCGGCCGCCCGGCGTTTCGACGGCGCCCAGAATCGCTGGTTCCTCGACGCCGTGTTCAAGGGCATCTACCCCGAGGACATGCTGGCGCTCTACGGCCCGCTTCTGCCGGACATCCGCCCCGGCGACAATGCCATCATCGCCGCCCCGGTCGACTATCTCGGCGTCAACATTTACCGCCGCTCGGTGATCGCGGAGGGCGGCGAGCTCGCGCCGCTCAACTACAGGCGCGTGCGGCCCGAGGGCGTCTATTCCGCCGTCGACTACGAGATCTGGCCGCGCTGCATCTACGACGTCCTCCATTACGTCCACGCCAACTACCAGCCCAGGCGCATCCTGATTTCCGAGAACGGCGTGGCGACGGCACCCGAGACCGTGACCGCCGACGGCCGCGTCTGGGACGACCAGCGGGCGCTCTACTACGTCGACCACCTCGAACAGGTGGCCAAGGCCGCCGCCGATGGCGTGCCGGTCGAGGGCTATTTCGCCTGGACGCTGATGGACAATTTCGAATGGGCCTATGGCTACACCACCCCCTTCGGCATCACCCATGTCGATCTCGCAACCCAGGAGCGGCGGATCAAATATTCGGGTGAGGTCTACGCGCAGATCGCCAATGAGGCACGAAGCGCTGCGAAGCCGGTGTGGAATACTGCCCGTGCTTAAGAATGGTCGGATTCGTGCGTCTCGACTTCGCCGAATGAGGCGCGACCAGCCTTCTCCCCTTGCGGGAGAAGGTGGCCCGAAGGGACGGATGAGGGGTGATGCACAATATCTGCCGGGCAATCGCCGACACCCCTCATCCGACCTCGCTACGCTCGGCCACCTTCTCCCGCAAGGGGAGAAGGCTGGTCGCGCTCTTTCCTGAAATCGCTCGATGCGAAACGCAAACGACACACCAGAACGAGCATCGACACCCGGCACGCTACTGATCACCGGCGCCTCGCGAGGCCTGGGCCTGGCCCTGGCTCGGCACTATGCCGGGGCGGGCTGGCGGGTGATCGCCTGCATCCGCGCCGACACGCTGCCCCCCAATGAAGACAGGCTCGAATGGCGCCGTGTCGATGTCGCCTGCCCGGCCTCGATCGCCGAACTCGCTACCGGCCTTGCCGGCATACCGCTCGACGTGGTGATCAACAATGCCGCCATCCGCGGCGATACCGGCGGCCTTGCCACGCTCGATCCCGATGACTTCCTCGAGGTGATGCGCGTCAATGCCCTCGCACCCCTGCTTGTCGCGCAGGCACTGCTGCCCAATCTGCGCATCGGGCACGGCAAGATCATCGCCAATATTTCGAGCCGCGCCGGTTCGATCGCCGAAGGCATGATCGGCGACGACGATGGGGACTATGCCTATCGCTGCTCCAAGGCGGCGCTCAACATGGCAACCGCCAAGCTCGCGCTCGACCTCAGGAGCGACCGGATCACCGCGCTGGCGCTCCATCCCGGCTGGGTGCGGACCGATATGGGCGGCACAGGGGCCGAAGTCCCGGTGTCGAACAGCGCTGCGGCCCTGCACGACCTGATCGCTCGGGCCGCCTTGGCCGACAGCGGCAGTTTCCGCGCTTTCGATGGAAAAAGCATCGCCTGGTAGGACGGCGAGCCGTCTTTCATCGGATGAACCACGTCGCCGGGACGTGTGTAATCACTTGCATAGCGGAGCAGAACGGCCTGATATCGACGGCAGTCCACCGCCACCTTTATGAAACAATGCAACCTGGCCGGACGATCATCTCGCTGGGATGCCGATGGAAGTCTTTAACTATCCTGCCTGGAACCTGATCGCCTTAGAGCGTGGCTCCGCCATCCCCCTCTATCAGCAGCTCTTCGCCCAATTGCGCGGCCTGATCGCCGATGGACGGATCCCGCGCGGCGCGCGGCTGCCGCCGAGCCGCATGCTGTCGGATGAACTCGCCATCTCCCGCAACACAGTAGTGCTCGCCTATGAGAAGCTGGCGACGGAAGGCTATCTGCAGAAGCGGCTCGGCGCGGGCACTTTCGTGGAGCAGGTCTTTCCGGAGGATCACCTGCCACGTCCGCCCGTCGCGATGCCGGGGGGCGACGAGCGGCCTGCTCGTCCCTCCATCCATGCCGAGGCCCTGCTCGCCCTCGACGTGCCGCCCGAGCGCATCGAGCGGTTCGGCCTCAGCCCGGGCATTCCCGCTCTCAACGAATTTCCCTACGAGGTTTTCGCCCGCCTTGCCGGGCAGCACTGGCGTGCCCATGCCGCCTCCCACACCGGCTACGATTATGCCCGGGCCACCCTGCCGCTTAGCCGTCAGATCGCCGCCTATCTGGAGGAGACACGCGGCATCGTCTGCCGCCCCGAGCAGGTCATCATCTTCTCCAGCACGGTGCAGGCAGCCGCCATGACCGCCCACGTGCTGCTGAACCAGGGCGATCGCGTGCTGCTGGAGGATCCCGGCCATGTCACCCAACTGGCGACCCTCACGGCCTGCGGCCTGCGGGTCGAGCCCGTTCCCGTCGACGACGACGGTTTCGACATCGCAGCCCATGACCATGCCGCGTCACCGGCACGCCTTGCCATCGTCTCGGCTGTCGAACAATTCCCCTTCGGCTGCACCATGTCCGCCGCTCGCCGCCAGGCCCTGCTCGACTGGGCGGCGGCCGAAGACGGTTGGGTCCTGGAGGATGACTTCAACAGCGAGATCCGCTGGTCGGGCGCACCCGTCCCGCCGCTCCATGCCGGCAATTCCGGCCGCGTGGTCTATACCAGCTCCTTCAACCGGGTGCTGGCACCCGGCCTGAGGCTTGCCTATCTGGTTGCCCCTCAGGAGCTGATCGAGGCCTTCAAGCTGGCCCAGCGCATCTTCTCCTTCTATGCGCCGTTGCCGGATCAGGCTCTCGTCGCCGAATTCATGCGTTCGGGCCATCTGGCCTCGCATCTGCGGCGCATGCGGGCGATCTATCGCGAAAGAGCGGGGACGCTCGCGGACGGCCTGCGCAGCTATCTCGGCGGCGACTTCCTCGTTCCGGACGTCAAGGCGGGGCTCCATCTCACCATCCGGTCGCCCCGGCCCTTTGACGATCGCGCCGTCTCGAAGCGACTGCTCGATCACGAAATGGATTGCCCGCCCCTCTCGCGCTATTGCCGCAGCACGCTGAAGCGGCATGGCTTCGTGCTCGGCTTCGGCAACAATCCGGTCAAGCGCATTCGCCGCTATGCCGAAATCCTGGCCCGCACCATCGAAGAGCTCGGCTGAGCCTGCGCCCCGCGGCGGAATTGGACTGCATCGCCACCGGAAATTGGCTCTTGGGCACGGCCGGCAAGTCGCCCACTCTCGTGCGAACACCACCGCGCTATAGCGTTTTGCGATTTGAAGGCGTCACCAAGAATCGCAAAGACGCGTCCAACCAAAGAGCCAGAGCAAACAAGCGTTCGCACTTGAACGCGTTCTGTTCTGGAGCACGGGAAATTCCATGGGGAATCAAGAACAAGTCGTGCTCAGCGCGACGGGTATTCGCAAGAGTTTCGGCACGCTGGAGGTGCTGAGCGGCGTCGATCTCACTGCCCGCACGCATGACGTCATCTCGATGATCGGTGCCTCCGGCTCGGGCAAGAGCACCTTCCTGCGCTGCATGAACCTCCTGGAAATCCCGAGCGCCGGCTCCATCGCCGTGGAGGGCGAGGAGATCACGCTCGACCGGCGCGGCGACCGCACCAAGCTGAATGCCAGGCAGATCAACCGCCTGCGCAGCCGCATGGGCATGGTGTTCCAGAACTTCAATCTCTGGAGCCAGCTCACGGTGCTGGAGAACGTCACCATCGCGCCGATCAAGGTGCTCGGCCTGTCCAAACGCGAGGCTCTGGAGCGGGGCGAGGCCTATCTCGCCAAGGTCGGCCTGTGGGAGAAGCGCTCGCATTATCCGGCCCATATCTCCGGCGGCCAGCAGCAGCGCGTCGCCATTGCGCGCGCCCTCGCCATGGAACCGCGGCTGATGCTGTTCGACGAGCCGACCTCGGCCCTCGATCCCGAACTGGTCGGCGAGGTGCTCGGCGTCATGCGCACCTTGGCCGAGGAAGGCCGTACCATGATCGTGGTCACCCATGAAATGGCCTTCGCCCGCGAGATCTCGGCCGAAGTCGTCTTCCTGCACAAGGGCGTGATCGAGGAGCGCGGCCCGCCGGCCGAGGTGTTCGGTGCGCCGAAATCCGAGCGCTGCCGCGCATTTCTGCAGCGCGTGCTCTGACGAGACATCCAGAACTTCGAGAACAATGGAGGGGAATTCCATGAAGAAGATCACCATGCTCATGGCCGCCGGCGCCCTCGCCTGCCTGGCGACCATGGCCCAGGCCCGGGAACTTCGGGTCGGCAGCGAATGCACCTACCCGCCCTTCAACTTCAAGGATGCCAGCGGCACCCTGCAGGGCTTCGACGTCGATGTCGCCCGCGAAGTCGGCAAGCGCATCGGCGCCGACATCAGCTTCGTGTGCCAGCCCTTCGATTCGCTGATCCCAGCCCTGATGGCGGGCAAGTTCGACCTGCTGGCCGCCAGCATGTCGATCACCGCCGAGCGCAAGAAGAGCATCGAGTTCAGCCTGCCCTACCGCTCCTCCACCGCCCGCTTCATCGCAGCCAAAGGCTCCAGCCTCGCCCCGCTGACGGCGGACGGCAAGGCCAACCCGGATGGGATCAAGGGCAAGGCGATCGCCATCCAGCGCTCCTCGACCTATGAGAAATACATGCGCGACAAGTTCCCCGACGCGGACATCGTGCTCTACGACACCGTCGACAACATGTTGCTGGATCTCACCTCCAAGCGCGTCGACCTGGTGTTTGCCGGGCCGATCAAGCTCGCCCAGGACTTCCTCGATAAGCCGCGCGGCAAGGACTACGCCTTCGTCGGCCCCGAGATCAACGACGTGGAGTTCTTCGGGCCCGGCGTCGGCATCGGCCTGAGGAAGGACGATGCCAAGCTGCGCGACGAGGTCGACGGCGCCCTGAAGGCAATGTTCGCCGACGGGGCCTTCAAGGCCATCAACGACAAATACTGGTCGTTCAGCGTGCTGCCGGCGGCGACCCAGTAAGGCTGCGCTGGCAGGCATATGTTCCGTCATCCCCGGCATGGCCGTAGGCCATGGGAAAGGGGATCCAGGGGCTGAAGGGCTCGACCAACGACCCCTGGATCCCCTTCCCGCCACCTCCGGTGGCGCCGGGGATGACGGGACACGAGCCACAAGCAAACGCCTCGCCGTCAGCTGCGCTGGCTTCTCTTCCAACCCCGCCGTCGGAGCGTGTTGGCCATGGATTTCTTCTTGGGCTGGGGGACGCAGATCGCCTTCGGCTTGCTGGTGACCATCGAGGTCGCCGTGCTCTCGCTGCTGCTCGGCTTCGTCTGGGCCATGCTGGGGGCGCTGGCACAACTATCCTCCAACGCCTTCCTGCGCGGCCTCGGCCGGGGCTTTGCCGTGGTCGTGCGCGGCACGCCCGAACTCCTGATCATCCTGATCGTCTATTTCGGCGGCACCGTTGCGCTGACGGCCTTGATGAAGGCCATCCGTCCCGACGCCGCCTATGTCGAGATCCCGGCGCTGCCGGCCGGTGTCTTCGCGCTCAGCCTGGTCTTCGGCGGCTATGCCTCCGAGGTGCTGCGCGGCGCCTTCCTCGCCATCCCCAAGGGCGAGGTCGAGGCAGCCCAGGCCTTCGGCATGCCGTCCCTGACCAGCTTCATCCATATCCGCCTGCCCCTGATGTGGCGCTACGCCCTGCCGGGCCTCGGCAACAACTGGATCTCCCTGATCAAGGACACCTCGCTTATCTCGATCGTTGGCCTGGAGGAGATCATGCGCGTCAGCTCCATGGCGACCTCGGTGGCCGGGGACCCCTTCCGTTTCTACGTCATCGCCGCCTTCGCCTATCTCATCCTGACGATCGTCAACACCTCGGCGGTGGACGCCCTCGAGCGCTGGGCCGCGCGCGGCGAAAGGAAGCTCGCGCAATGAACTTCGACCTCATGCTCGAAAGCCTGCCCGCTTTGCTCAAAGGCACGGCGATCACGTTGCAGCTCCTGGCCGCTTCGCTCGCCTGCGGCATGCTCATTGCCATTCCGGTGGCAATCCTGCGCATCAACGGCAATGGCGTGGTGCGCCTGATCCTGCATTGCTACATCTATTTCTTCCGGGGCACGCCGCTGTTGGTCCAGATCTTCCTGGTCTATTACGGCCTCGCCCAGTTCGATGTGGTGCGCGACAGCGCCCTTTGGCCCTATCTGCGCCAGGCCTCGGTCTGCGCCATCCTCACCTTCAGCCTGAACACCGCAGCCTATACCGCCTATATCCTGCGCGGCGCCATCCAGGCCGTGCCGGCGGGCGAGATCGAGGCAGCCCGGGCCTGCGGTATGTCGACGGCGCTGGCCTATCGCAGCATCATCCTGCCCCATGCCTTCCGCCTGGCCTTGCCGGCCTATGGCAACGAGGTCGTCAGCATGCTGAAGTCGACCTCGCTCGCCAGCACCATCACCGTGATGGAGCTCACCGGCGTCGCCAACACCATCGTGGCACGCACCTTCGCTCCCTATGAGCTCTTTATCACCGCCGCGCTGATTTACCTCGTCATCACCTATGTCCTCACCTCGGCCCTGCGTGCCCTGGAGCATCGGCTGAGCCGGCATAGACGTCCCCTCGTCCAGACACATCCCAACCTTGCCGAAAGCTCCCATGCAGCGACCTGATCTCGAAGCCTTCACCACCTTCGCCGGCACCCTCGCCGACGCCAGCGGCGCCATCATCCGCGAGGCCCTCGCCAATCAGCGCGATTTTCTTACCAAGGACGATGCCAGCCCCGTCACCGAGATCGATCGGCGGGTCGAAACCGCGCTGCGCGCCCGGATCGCGCAGCAATACCCTCAACACGGCATTCTCGGCGAGGAATTCGAACCGGCCGATCTCGATGCCGAATGGGTCTGGGTGATCGACCCCATCGACGGCACCAAGGCCTTCATCACCGGCATCCCGACCTTCGGCACCCTGGTCGCCCTCGCTTTTCGCGGCGTGCCGGTGCTCGGCGTGATCGACAATCCCGTCACCCGTGAACGTTGGATCGGCGCCGACGGCATTCCCAGCACGCTGAACGGCAAGCCAATCCGCACGCGCGCCTGCACCGAACTGGCAAACGCGATCCTGGCCAATGGCAATCCCGAGCCCTTCGACGCGGCCGAACAGGCTGCGTTCCAGGATCTGCGCAGCCAGACACGCTGGTGCGTCTATGGCGGCGGCTGCCATGCCTATGGCCGCGTCGCCGATGGCGCGCTCGACATCAGCACCGATGGCGGGCTCGATGCCTTCGACTATTGCGCGCTGGTCCCGATCATCCGCAATGCCGGCGGCGTCATCAGCACCTGGCAGGGTGAGGAACTGACCATCCGCTCCGGCCGCCAGGCCATTGCGGCCAGCGCCACGCCGGCCTTGCACGAGCAGGTGCTCGCCTGCCTGTCCACGCGGGCTCCCGCTTTGCGCGCCAGCCGCTGACGCCAGGAAGGATTTGACCGTGACCACAAGTCCCTGGGATATCCACGCCGTTCGGGCGACCTTCCCGGCGCTTTCACTCCGCGACGACGGCAAGCCACGCATCTATCTCGACGCGCCCGGTGGCTCGCAGGTACCGCGTCGCGTCGTCGAGGCGATGACGCGCGTGCTGGTCGACAGCTGCGCCAACGAAGGCGGTCCCTTCCGCACCTCGCAGGATAGCGATCATATCCTCGCCGGAGCCTATCAGGCAGCCGCAGCCCTGCTCGGCGCGGCGGCTGACGAGATCGTATACGGGCTGAACAGCACCTCGCTGCTCTTCCATTTCTCGCGCATGATCGCGCGCGACTGGCAGGAAGGCGACGAGATCGTCCTCACTCGCATGGACCATGACGGCAATGTCGGCCCCTGGCTGATCGCCGCCGAGGAACGCGGCGTCACCGTACGCTGGCTCGATTTCGATCCGGAGACCTACGAATATCGCTATGAGGCGCTCGACCGGCTGATCGGGCCACGCACCCGGCTGGTGGCCTGCAACCATGCCAGCAACATGTTCGGCACCATCAATGACGTCGCCCGCATCGTCGCCGCCGGCAAGGCGGTGGGCGCGGTGACAATGGTGGATGCGGTGCAGTCGACCCCGCATATTCCGGTCGACGTCAAGGCGATCGGCTGCGACCTCCTCGCCTGCTCGGCCTACAAGTTCTTCGGCCCCCATGCCGGCGTGCTCTATGTCCGGGCCGACCTGCGCGACAGGTTGGTCCCCCTCAAGGTCCGTCCTGCCTCGACCGACATGCCCTGGCGTCTTGCGCCGGGCACGCCGTCCTTCGAGGCACTCGCCGGCACGCAGGCCGCTATCGAGCATATGGCCTGGCTCGGCGAGGCTTTCGGCGGCGTGGAGGCTAGCCAGCCGCTCCGCAGCCGCATCGTGGCCGGGCTGCAGGCCGCCACGGCCTATGAAGCCGGGCTGATGGACCGCTTCCTGGCCGGCATCGCCGACATCGCCGGGCTCAGGCTCTTCGGCATTGCCAGCCGCAACCGGCTCGATGCGCGCGTGCCGACCTTCAGCTTCCGCCTGGAAAGCCGGACACCGCAGGCGACCATGGAGCACCTTGCTGCCCAGAACATCTTCGGCTGGGCCGGCGATTTCTATGCGCATGAGGCGTCGGGTGCCCTCGGCCTGCGCGAGAGCGGCGGCGTCGCTCGTCTCGGCCTGTCGCACTACACCAGCATGGCCGAGGTCGATGCCACCCTCGAGGCACTCACCCGCTTCGCAGCGAAATCCTGAGCGGGAGAAACAGCGATGAAATATGCCCGCATGGTGATCGAGAAGGAGGCGCCGGAGGAGTATGGCTATGACCGTATCCGCTACAACCTCTCAGAGAGCTCGGTCCGCGACAGGAAACTCTCCGATTTCGGCCTCGATATTCCCGATCTCACGCTGTTCTACGGCGAACATCGCGGTGAGGAGCGCCTGCGCCGCCTGATCGCCTCGCAGGCCGAACGCCTCTCGCCCGACGATGTACTCGTCACCGCGGGCGCGGCCGGCGCCCTGTTCATCATCGCCACGACATTGCTGTCGCCGAGCGACCATCTCGTCGTGGTCAGGCCCAATTACGCCACCAATATCGAGACGCCCCGTGCGATCGGCTGCGCGATCACCTATGTCGATCTCGATTTCGACCAGGGCTTTGCGCTCGACCTTGCCAAGGTCGCCGAGGCGATCAAGCCGCAAACCCGCTATGTCAGCGTGACCTGTCCGCATAATCCGACCGGCACCATGCTCGGCCGGGCCGAACTCGAAGGGCTGATCGCCCTGGTCGAGCAGGCCGGCTGCAAGCTGCTGGTCGACGAAACCTATCGCGACCTCAGCCATGGCGGGATCCTGCCGGTGGCGGCCTCGCTGAGCCCGGCCGCCATCAGCGTCTCCTCGCTCTCCAAGGCCTATGGCGTGCCGGGCATCCGCGTCGGCTGGATCATCACGCGCGACGCCGAGCTGCAGGAGCGCTTCCTCGCCGCCAAGGAACAGATCGGCATCTGCGGCAGCGTGGTGGACGAATGGATCGCCGGCAGCGTGCTCGAACAACGCGGCCCTTTTCTCGAGGAACAGGCCGGATTGATCGCCGACCGCCTCGCCATCATGCGCGACTGGATCGCGGGCGACCCCAAGCTCCAATGGGTGGGGCCCAAGGGCGGCGTGGTCTGCTTTCCTCGCTTCCGCCATCAGGCTGGCTTCGACTTCGACGCCTTCTACAAGGATCTGCTGGAGAGCTTCGGCACCTATGTCGGTCCCGGGCACTGGTTCGAAATGCCACGCAACCATCTGCGCATCGGCTTTGCCTATCCGCTCGAGGACGAGCTGAAGCAGGGCCTGGCGCAGATCTCGGCCGCCATCCGCAAACACGGCGCCTGAGCGGGGGGGCGGCGATGGCGAAGCCGAGGGGCAAGAATCAAAAGGCGCTGACAAGCGGCACCCCGCTTCGGCAGGTCGCCGCCCTGCCTTTTCGCCGGCGCAAGGGCGGCGGCATCGAGGTGCTGGTGCTCACCTCGCGTCAGACCCGCCGCTTCATCATTCCCAAAGGCTGGGCCGAGGGCCCCAAGACCTGGAAATGGGCCGAGCGCGAAGCTCTGGAGGAAGCCGGCATCCTCGGCAAGATCAAGCGCAAGCCGATCGGCCAATATCGCTATTGGAAGCGCTTCAAGAGCCATTTCGGCATGGTGGAGGTCGACGTCTATCCGCTGAAGGTCGAAAACGAACTCGAAAGCTGGCCGGAGGAGACCCAGCGTTTGCGCAAATGGCTCTCACCGGAGGACGCCGCCCTGCTGATCGACGAGCCCCAACTGGTCGCGCTCATACGCAAATTCGCGCGCTGAACGGTCGAGCCAGCATCCCTGTGCCTGCGCAGCCGAGCAAACCAGCTTTGCGTTGACGCAAGGTCTAATGGCCACTCCCTGCGACCTGATTGCAATCGTGGGGGCGAATCTTCCGATCCGCCCCCCGAAAGAATCAGGCGGCGGCCTTGGTGATGGCGTCGATCACCTCGTCCACGGCAGTCTCGACATTCGCACGGTCGTCGGCCTCGGCCATGACGCGAATGACCGGTTCGGTACCGGAGGGACGGATGACCAGGCGGCCGCCATCGCCGAGCTGCTTGCGCGCGCCCTCGATCACGGCAGCGACCTTGGGATCATCAAGCACCTTGCGACGACGAATCCGCACGTTCTTGAGGATCTGCGGCAGCGGGTCGAAGCGGTGGCAGACCTCGCTGACCGGGCGATCGGCCTTCTTGAGCACCGCCAGCACCTGCAAGGCGGCGACCAGGCCGTCGCCGGTGG